>JAFDCJ010000339.1 GCA_019312835.1 Deltaproteobacteria bacterium | reverse complement strand
CTTCGGCTGAATCTATAGCTGAATTCTATGGACCCATTTATTCGTTCCAGGAACCGGGTATGCAGTATCTGAAAAACAGATGGAACAGCGCTGGCGGTTACAGGGAAGTGCTCATCATTGCGGTTCCTTTAATACTAAGCACCGCCACCTGGTCGGTCCAGCACTTTGTGGACCGGATGTTTTTGACGTGGTACTCGCCGGAAACCATTGCAGCAGCAATGCCCGCGGGAATGCTCAGTTTTACCGTCATCAGCATCTTCATGGGAACTGCCGGCTACGTCAGTACGTTCGTGGCCCAATATTACGGGGCGCGGCGGTACCATCGCATCGGTCCGGCCCTCTGGCAGGGCGTCTATATGTCTTTGATCGGTGGGCTCGTCATGTTGGGTATCATCCCCTTCGCCGGCCCGGCGTTCGAGCTGATCGGCCACAGCCCATCGATTCAGCAGCACGAAGTTATCTATTTTCAAATCATGTGCCTGGGCGGCGGCGCCTATATCGGCTCTTATGCGCTGTCCGGATTTTTCAGCGGTCGGGGCAAAACATGGCCGGTGATGTGGGTCAATGCCGCGACCACGGTGGTTAACCTCGTTTTGGACTACGCCCTGATTTTCGGATACTGGGGATTTCCGGAGCTCGGCATTAGAGGTGCCGCCATTGCCACGGTGATTGCCGGTGTGTTTTCCCTGCTGGTATTTTTCGTTCTGCTGCTGTCCGGTGGCAACGATCGTATCTATCATACCCGCAAAGGCTGGCGGCTGGAAAAGGGGCTTTTCGTCCGGCTGTTGCGGTTTGGATTCCCATCTGGTATGCAGTTCTTCCTTGAAATAGCCGGCTTTACAGGATTTGTTCTCGTTGTGGGCCGTCTGGGGACCGCCAGTCTGGCGGCCACCAATATTGCGTTCAACATCAACACCCTGGCGTTCATGCCCATGATCGGATGCGGCATTGCCATTTCGGTGCTCGTGGGCCAGTATCTGGGCGCCCAAAAACCCGACACCGCCCAATCAGCGGTTTATTCCGGATTTCACCTGACCTTTATCTACATGGCCAGCATCGCAGCGGCTTACGTGCTGGTCCCCGACCTGTTTGTGGCACCCTTCGCGCACCAGGCAGACCCCCGGGGATTTGCAGAAATTTATGGCTACGCCGTGGTCCTCCTGCGGTTTGTCGCGATTTACTGCATATTCGATACCATGAACATCATCTTTTGTTCCGCCATCAAGGGGGCCGGGGATACGCGGTACGTTATGATCATGACAACGATCCTGTCTTTATTTGTATTGATCCTGCCGGTGTATCTGGCCCTGGAAATTCTGGAATTCGGCCTGATGGTCGCCTGGGTGTTTGCCACGGTATATATTATTTTGCTCGGGGTGACCTTTTACATTCGGTTTTTGGGCGGCAAATGGAAATCGATGCGGGTCATCGAGCTGGAAGCACAGGTTCCAAAGATAAGACCCACCAAACTCGGAAGGGTTGCCAAGTTATAGGTCGGCAGAAGACGATACACTTCTGGATTTCATCCTCGGGGCGCATCCATTCTTGGCAATCCTATTTTTCCGCTTTGTCTTCTTCCGATAAAACGCCGGAGGCTTTTGCTTCCCTGGCCGCTGTTTCTGCCTTTACGGCTGCCTTGGCGGCTCTGCGGGCCATTTTGACTGCGTGCTTTTCAATTTCATCCGCTTCCTTCTCGGCGAACGCCAGCATTTCTGAATCAACTCCGTCGGGATTTTTTTTCATTTCCTCTGCTTTTTCTTTGGCCTTTTTGGCGGCCGCGGCTATTTTTTCAGCTTCTTTGGCGGCGCTCCGGGCCTTTTTTTGGGCGTCCTCAAGGGCATCGACTGCCTCAGCCATCTCACCGGCTTTGCCTTCTTCGGGTTCAGCATCCAATTCGATGTCCTCGGCAGCCAGAACCATTGCGGTCACCGGCAATAGAAAAAGAGTTTTTTCCATATGATTTCCAAACGGATCGACAATCTGATTGTTTTTGATTCGAAATGGTATAAACGCCAGTGCCGAATCGGCCGAATAATCTGCGAAGGTATCAGCATCGACTTCCCGGACGATTTCCGGATCTGCTTCGATGCGCACGTCTTCAAGCATTTCTTTGATGTTGTCAATGGACAGTTCGGGTCGGCTGCCGTCATCAACTGCCAGCAGTCGAATCCTGGATTGATCCCACGTTTCATGACGGGTCATCAAATAGGCCATGAGCAACATGAGCCGGCTGGTGGCGTTGCCCCACCACCAGACATCCACAAAACGATTCCGCTCTTCGGTTTCTTCAATAGCCGCCCACTTATCGGCTTTGACGTCCAGAATGATGATATTGCTTCCGTAAAGATACGCCGACCGGATATTGCGGCCGAAATCTTCACTACCAAGGCCCAGGATCCTTTTGGAGGCATCGCCAACCCAATTTAGCAGAATGGTGTTTGCTTTTAACCCGCCGACCCCATACGCCTGTACCACGCTTTGGATTCCGATTTGAAGACTGGGGGCTGTGATGACCAGGGGAAAAACCCGGGCGCCGTTTTTTTGAATATCCTGCTGGAGTTCCGCCTCGGCCTCCGCTTTCAGCTTCAGCATTTTAGCCCCTTCACCTTCAAGAATCCTCACGGCGGTGGTGAGGCCGCTGCCGCCCTCTATCCATGATGCAAACTGAAGCAGTTGAGAGCGCCGTTCCGGATTGTCGGAAAAAGCAAGAATCTGGGGGCGCCAGTAGCGCGGATGTTCCGGTTCCCCGGCGGCTGCCAGCAGATGCTCCCGGGATAGCTGAAGGTGATAGGATCGGCGACTGTCGGCCCAGCGTGCCGGTCCAGCCGTACGTATGAGATATTGAAAAATGGCAAACAGTACCGCAATGGCGACGATGCCTGCCCGGAAGTCAATGGCCATCATCGTGCCCAGACATGCCAGGGCGCCGACCAGGCTGAGCCATTTGTTAAAGTAACGAAAGCGCGGTCGAAACGATGGACTGGCAGCGCGGGCTTCATAATAGGTGGCATAGTTCAACAATCCGTAAGATATCAAAAAAAACATCGAGACCACACCGGCGATGACATTGAGTTGCCCCAATATAATCGTGGCGTACGCAATACCGGCAGATAGCAGCACGCCTCTGCGCGGATTTTCAGCGGGTCCATAGCCTTTGGCAAAGGGAGTCAGGAAAGGAAAAATTCGATCGACCGCCAATGACTGCAGGATGCGGGGGGCCCCCAAAAATGAGGCCATGGCCGAAGACAGGGTGGCGGCGATGACCCCGGCCCAGATGAGTGACCCAAAATAGGCCACACGATTCATTGCACCATAGTCACCCGTCAGAACTTCTCTCGGCAGGGTGGCGGCCAACACGACGGCCGATAAAAAATAGACAATAACAGAAATGCCGACGGCGGTAAAAGTTCCCCGCGGCAGGCTTTTACCGGGCTCTCTTAAATCCCCCGACATGCTGACACCCTGGGTGAAGCCGGTAACGGCCGGGAAGAAAATGGCAAAAACGGCCCAGAATCCCAGGCTTGATTCCGCTGCCGACCAGTTCTGAGCCAGAAGGGCGTTGTCCCATCTGATATAGCCGCCGACAAAAAACGATATCAGTGCCGCCGCCAATATGCTCATGACCACGTACTGAAACTTGGTGGCCCAATCGGCGCCGAGCCAGGCCAGGATAAAAAGAAAAGACACTGCCAGTGCGGCAATGATCTGCGGCAGGTGACTGAGTCGGGTCGCCAGCATCGTGTTGACCACTTCGCCGAAACCAATACAATAAAAGGCAATCGATACGGACTGCGCCAGGAAAAGAACAATGCCGATCGCTCCGCCGAACTCCAGGCCCAGGGTGCGGGAAATCAGATAATAGTCGCCGCCGCCCTTGACTTTCAGATTGGTGGCAATGGCTGAGAGGGATACGCTGGTCAGTACCGAAATGCCGTTGGCTAAAGCCAACATTAGCAAAGCTTTGCCGAGGCCGGTATTGCCGACCACAAATCCCAGCCTCAAAAATAATATGATCCCCAGAATGGTTAGCACACTGGGGGTGAATACGCCTGCAAAGGTTCCCAGCGTACCTTTGGATTCCGGTTTTGGCCGGTCTGCCAAATGTTTATCGTCGTTTTTCATATGCTAAGGCCGGTGAGGCTCTTCGCGACAAATTTGCAGTCATTTCGAATATTCGCTTTTGCTTTGAATGCGGTCTTTCAGTGTTTTGATTAATGCGGAACACACTTGATTGGCGTCGGCAACAACGGCGACATCCGCCATTTTCATCATGGTGGCATTGGGATTTTTGTTGACGGCGATGATAAAGTCGGCGTCGGTCAATGCGGCCGTGTGCTGAATGGCCCCGCTGATGCCGAAGGAAAAAAGAATACGCGGTTTGATATGTTTGCCGGCCTGGCCGACAAGGGTTTCGTCGTCGGCCCAGCCGGCATAAACGATGGGCCGGGTGGCCCCTACTTCACCGGATAGCAGGTGGGCCAGCTCGAAAATTTTTTTAAATTTGGCTTTACTGCCCATTCCGCGGCCGCCGCACACCACCACTTTGGCCTCTTCGAGTCTCTGGTCGCGTTCAGGCTGACGCTCGTAGGCCACCAGGCGCAGTCGGTCGGCCGGCATATTGGCAGGCATCTTCAGGTGCACAATTTCGCCGCGCAGGTCATCGTTGTGCGGAAATTCCTTAAAAATCCCGGGCCGCACGGTGGCCATCTGGGGTCGATGATCAGGGGTAATGATTTCGGCAATCAGGTTGCCGCCGAAGGAGGGCGCAATCTGCAGCAGGTTTCCATCGGACGTTATTTCCAGCCCGATACAATCGGCTGTCAGGCCGGTATCAAGGCACTTCGCCACCCGGGGGGCGAACTCTTTGCCAAAAGATGTGGCGCCGATCAGAATGATTTCCGGTTGATGCTCCCGGGCGAGCTTTTCCATCAGAGCCGTGTATTTTTCGATACTGTAGTGTTTCAGGTCCGGATGCTCGACTACCAAAACCCTGTGGGCACCGTGGGCAATATACTCGGCCACAAATTCGTCTGTTTCGTGGCCAAATACCACAGCGCAAACTTCAGCATCCAAAACGTCTGCCAGGTCATTGGCCTTGGCCAGGAGCTGCAGGGTTACCCGGTTTTGGAAATAATTGCGGTAATCGGCAAAGACCCAGATGGAGGCGTTTGGTTGTTTCATAGCCTTGACATTCATTTGTATAAAGATTCAGCTTTCATAGTCAAAAAATTGCAGGTTCAAGGTTCAGGGTTCAAGGTTCAGGGCTAAAAAGAGCGAACCGCAGAATTTCGAATACTGAATATCGAATATCGAAGGAATGATTATAATCGATTCTAATAACAGAAAAGACAGAGCGAAGCGATACCATCCTTCGACACTTGTCCGCCTTTGGTGGATTCAACATTCGATATTCTGCTGTTCTGCGGTTCGCTTTTCCCCGCAACTCGCAACCCGCAACGCTTACATCTTCTTCAAATCCTTTCCGATGGCACTTGCGATTTTATCGCCGTATTCGGCAAAAATTGCATTCACGACCTTTTTGGCAGTGCCTTTTAAGACAATGTTCTTTTTCTCGGCCGTTGGCGAATAGACGTTGATGATCCTGGTCGGCGACCCTTTCCGGCCGATAACCGTTAAGTCCAGGCCCAGATCCCTGGCGTTGAATGTCTTGATTTGCGGATGTTCAAAGGCGTCGTCCATACCCCCCAGGGTTGGATAGCGGGGCACATAGGACCGGGTCATTATGGTCATGAGTCCCGGCATGGCCATTTCCATAATTTCCAGAAAATTATCGGATATACGCTGCATGCGAACCTTGCGGCCGTTAATTTCGAATTCTTCGACATAGGCGGCTGCCGGGATTTTCAGTTCTTCAGCAAGCTGGGGGCCTACCTGGGAGGTTTCGCTGTCACTGGTAAAGCATCCGCATAGGATCAGATCAAAATCCGGGCATTGCTTTTCGATAGTACGTGCCAGGGTATAGGAAGTGGCATAGGTATCACCGCCGGCCATGGCGGGATCGGAGAGCAGAATGCCGTCATCGGCGCCCATGGCCATGGCCTCATAAAGAACCTCTTCGGCCATGGGCGGTCCCATGGAAATGGCGGTGATATGACCGCCGTGCTTGCTTTTTACCTGCAAAGCCGCTTCGAGTGCATGGCCGCAGGCCGGGTTCATCATGCCTTCGGCCAACTCCCGCTTCAGCGTGCCGGTTTTCGGATTCCACGGCAGCTCAGATACCATCGGAACCTGTTTTATACATACCACCAATTTTAGCATTTTTATTCAATCTCAGTGTATCGAATACTTTTTACAAATTAGTGTTTCAATAAATCCCAATTCACAAGCACCAAATTCCAAATAAACTTCAAATTCGAAAAATCAATGACCAAAACTGGAGCGTTTCGGACTCCAGTTTTTAAGTTTGTGATTTCGAAATTCGGTCATTGTGATTTGTTTGTTATTTGGTATTTGTGATTTGAAATTTTGCTAAGAGATCCGCAGGGTTTAATAGCGATATCTTTTGCTATGTTAATTGCGACAATACGGACCTCGCCACCACCATTCTCTGCACTTCACTGGTGCCTTCGTATATTTCGGTGACCTTGGCATCCCGGAAATAACGCTCCACGTCGTATTCTTTGCTGTAACCATAACCGCCGTGTATTTGCAGGGCGAGGTTGGTTACCCGGGTGGCGGTGGTGCTGCAGTAAAGCTTGGCCATGGCGGCCTCGGCACCAAAAGGCTGGCCGGCATCCTTGAAGGCGCAGGCGCGATACAGGAGCAGCCGTGCGGCATCAATCTCGGTGGCCATGTCGGCCAGATAGTTCTGGATGGTCTGAAAGGATGAAATCGGCTTCTTAAACTGCTGGCGCTCTTTGGAATATTTTACCGCCGCCTCGAAAGCTGCCTGGGCAATCCCCAGGGCCTGGGCGCCGATACCGATGCGGCCCGTGTCCAGGGCGCTGAGCCCGATTTTGAGCCCGTCGCCCGGACGGCCGAGCATATGGGACGCGGGCAGCCGGACATCTTCTAAAAACAAAGAGGATACCGGATTGGCGCGCATGCCGCACAGGTCTTCCAACTCGCCGACCGCAAAGCCGGGCATACCCTTTTCCACCATAAACACACTGGCGCCGCTGCGGGGGTTGTCCGGATCCGTAATCGCGAAGATATGGGCCAACCCGCAGACACCGCCATTGGTGACAAACACCTTGGTGCCGTTCACGACATACTCCCCATCTTCATAGACAGCGGTTGTCTCGACCGCTCCGGCGTCGGAGCCGGCATTGGCTTCCGTCAGGCAAAAGGCACCGATGTACTCGCCGCTGGCCAGCAGCGGCAGGAACCTTTCTTTCTGCTCTTCGGTTCCAAACAGTACGATGGGGTAAGCCCCCACGCTGTTATGCACCGTAACGCACAGGCCGACGGCGGCACATACCCGGGAAATTTCTTCGATGGTGATGGCATAGCTGACGGTGTCGAGTCCGGCCCCGCCATATTTTTTGGGTACCTGCAGGCCAAAATAATTCAAAGGGCCCATCTTCTCGATGACTTCCCAGGGAAAGCGGGAATCGCGGTCGATTTCGTGACTGATCGGACCCAGTTCGGTCTCGGCAAATTTGCGAACGGTTTTTCTAACCGCCTTGTGCTTGGTGCAGGGATTAAAATCCAAACCGATACATCTCCTGTTCAGGTCTCTTTCAGGTTGGGTATGAATATAGAAGCTATCTCAAAAAGAGGATTTTGGTTCAAAATCGCGGCGGGGCCGAGTTTTAAACCGCAGGAATACATCAGCATTTCGAGGATTTAAAACGAGGTACCAACAAAGAGTTTGGGCCAAAAAACCTTTTTGAGATGGCTTCTAATTGACTATCGAAGCATGACCTGAATGTCAATGTTGATTTTGAGCCGTGCTGATAGGGGTAGGATAAGATTTGCTTGACTGGGCCACCACAGAATATGATAACAGTGGAAATGATTTTAGCTGGGTAATCCTGATTATTCCTTCGTTAACGATAGTGTTATATCCCGGGAGTACTTATAAAAACCCTTCGCTCATTTTTGGTTTCCCCTCCCTTGACGGGAGGGGACCAAAGGGGAGGGTGATCACCCCCACCCAAACCCTCCCCCGTCAAAGGGGGAGGGCTTTCAGGGCAATTGAACAAGCGGTTGAGATCGCTGTAAACTTCAGCCCCCATAGCGCAGGGCAAGTTTTTTTTAATATCGAATATTTACCTGACACTAACCAGGATGAGGTGTGGTTAAAATTTCAAATTTGGCTCAGGGGGAAACTATGGCTAAAACGGCAAAAACTATTTTTTGGATTTTGCTGGCATTGTTTATCGTGGCGTATATTTTTCGCCAGCTTTCCTGGACTTAGAACCATTAAACACATAGCAGCATTACGGAGACAACATGAAACAAATCGTAATAACCAAATACGGCGATCCCGATGTTTTACAGATTCAAGAACAAAAAGATCCTGATCCATCGCCCGATGAGGTTCGCATTAACGTGAAGGCGATCGGCATTAACTTTGCCGACATTCTGGCCCGCAAGGGGCTTTATCCGGATGCACCCAAGGCGCCTTGCGTCGTGGGTTATGAAGTAGCCGGAATTGTCGAAGCCGCCGGTGAGAATGTCGCCTCTGCGATGGTCGGTAAATCCGTGCTGGCGCTTACGCGATTCAACGGCTATTCGGACCGGCTATGCGTGCCGGAAAAAAACATTTTTACCATCCCTGCATCCCTTGATTTTGAAGTGGCTGCCGCCATACCGTTGAATTATCTGACCGCCTACCAGTTGATATGCGTGATGGGTGGCCTGACCAAAGGCGACTCGATCCTCATACACAACGCCGGCGGTGGTGTGGGGCTGGCCGCATTGGATATTGCGCTTCATCTCGAAGCCACGACCTTTGGCACTGCCAGTGGTCAAAAGCATTCATTTCTGAGGGAAAGGGGGCTGCATCACCCCATTGACTATCGCAGCCAGGATTTTCTTGCCGCCATTATGCAGCTTACAGATGGCAAGGGGGTCGAGTTGGCTATTGACCCGATCGGCGGCAAGAATTGGAAAAAAAGCTATAAGGCACTGCGTTCGACCGGGCGGCTGGGCATGTTCGGGGTTTCGACCGTAACCGAATCAAAAATGGCGCGGCCCTTTCAGCTGGCGAAGTTACTAATCCAGATGCCATGGTACAACCCATTGGGGCTGATGAATGTAAATAAAAGCGTATTTGGTGTCAACCTCGGTCACATGTGGCATGAAAGGGACAAATTACGCGGATGGATGCAGGACATCCTCGACGGTATCGAGCAGGGTTGGGTCCGGCCGCATGTGGATCGGACCTTTCCCTTTGATCAGGTCGGTGACGCCCATGCCTATATTGAAGCGCGCAAAAACATCGGCAAAATAGTATTGGTTACCGGCGTTTAAATCACGCTGCACTGTCCGGCGTCTGCAAGAAAAAATAAGCGATGAATCCTGTAAACACGCAAGCTCCCCAGAACAAAAAGGGGAGCCCGGGACCAAATTGCGCCATCCAGTTGCCGGCCGGTGGTGCCAAGACATTTGCAATCCCCATAAGGGAAATATTCAACCCGATTGCCGATCCGGCAAAGCGCGGGCCAATTCCGTTTTCCTCTGTAATCGCCGTCATTGTAATGGCCATGAACCCGTCACGAGTGATGCCTGCCAGTAAAACCGCCACCGAGATAAATACGCCATCGGCAAAGCCCACCAGACCGATGCCTGTGCCGATAAGAAACGCTGCCGCCATCAAGACCCCGCGGCGGCTCCCCAGCCGGTCGGAAAGCAGTGCGATGGGGATGGCAGCGGCCAGGCTTATGGCGTGAAAGGACGCCAGGGTGCTGTCGGCGATAGCCGGCGCCCAGCCCAGGCCGCGCAGGTAAAGTGGCAGATAGCCCAGCAGTCCGTTGACGCCGCCGGCCACGCCCGCGGTGGCGATGCACAGAAGCCACACGTTGCGCAGGCCCATGACGTGTTCGATGGCTTGCCGCAGGCTGATCATCCGGTTTTTCTGCTGGCTGTCATCCCCGGCTTTTTCCTGTGAAGACCACCAGAGGATGCCAAATATGACTGCCACGGCACCGTAAACCAACAGCACGTTGCGCCAGCCGCCCAATAGCGGCGAAAGCACCGTTGCCGCCAGAAGCGCCCCGCAGAGAAACCCCAGCGCCATTCCCAGTGAGACAACACCATTGGCTATGCCGAGTTGTTTCCTGGAAAACCAGACCCCGCAGGTTTTATGGACATTCATCGGGATCGACCACTGCGCCAAACCGGTGGCCAGCATGGTAACCGCCAGCATCGTGAAACTGTTCGCCAGGCCCCGGGCGGCTCCGGCCACCCCGATAAACAGACAGGCAGCCGCAAGGGTGCGCCTTGGTCCGAACCGGTCGCCGACCGGACCGCCGATAACTCCCACCAAAATACCCATGGCAGAGCCGATACCCCATATCCAGCCTACCTGTACCAGGCTCAAACCGATATCGGCGGCAATTTCATCAAACAGAACGGGCAACGACATGTGCTGAAGCGCCACCACGAAGGTAAAGGTAAGCGCCGCCAGTGTCAGAACCCGCCATTTGTAAGCGTCTGATTGGCTATGGGTAATGTCTGATGTCATAAAAACTATTTGTCTAAAGCTTAGAGGCTACCCGGAAACAATTGACAAGTAACAAGTGACTAGTGAATAGCAAATAGCCTGCCCTGAGAAGCTCACAGAGCGAAGCAGGGTGACGAGTGACCGGAGAGCTATAAAGCTGGGAAGCCGGAAGGCTTGGAGGCTGAAAACCCGGATTACCACAAGGCATTCCAGCTTCCTGGCTTCCCAGCCTTCCAGCATTAGGCTTCTTTGCGTCTTTCTTCCTCATCGCGGATTTCGCGCCGCAGCAGTTTGCCGACCTTTGATTTCGGCAGCATGTCCCGGAATTCGATGTAGTGGGGGATTTTGTAGGATACCAGGGTTTTGCGGCACCATTTGATGAGTTCATAGCCGGTGATGCCCTTGATGTCTTCTTTCAGCACCACGTAGGCCTTGATGCGCTCGCCGACTTTTTCATCCGGCACGCCCACCACGCACGAGGCAATCACGGCCGGATGTTCCTGGAGGGTGGTTTCGATCTCCGAGGCGGATACCCGGTAGCCCTTGTGCTTGATGGTATCCACCGTGCGGTCCACAAAGTAGAGGTAGCCGTCTTCGTCGATGGACATAATATCGGCGGTGCGATACCATTTCTTTCCGTCCAGCTCGACAAAGGAGGCGGCGGTTTCCTCGGGTTTGTTCAGATAACTGGACACCATGTAGTTTGAAGATACCAGCAGTTCTCCGGGTTCTCCCGGTGGCACGGTCTCCAGCGAGGCGGGGTTGACGATTCTGATTTTTTTGCTCTTGACGACCCGGCCGACGCTTTTGGGCGGGCTTTCGTGATCAACCGGGCACATGGTAACGCCGCCGCAGGTCTCGGTGGCCCCGTATCCCTGGTAAATGGGGCGGCCGAATTTTTCCCGCCAGCGTTTGCCGATTTCAACCGGCAGAACATCGCCACCGCTGAAACAATATTGCAGCGAACCCAGATCATACTGATGCAGGCGCTCATGCTCCAGGATCATGCGGTACATCGCCGGAACGCCGATTATGGTTTTGGCCCCGAGCCGCTGAATGGCGTCAAAGGTTGCGTCAAGGTTGATGCGGGGCTGCAAAATCAGGCAGCCGCCCGTCAGCAGGGTGGCCAGGCTGCAGGTTTGTCCCAGAATATGAAACAGCGGGGCATTGCCCATGATGACGTTTTCCTCGGGCGCAAACAGCGGGTTGCTCATTGTGATTTGCTCAAGGGCGGATGCCAGGAACAGATTATGGGTGATCGGAACCCCTTTGGGAAATTTGGTGGTGCCACCGGTATATAGAATCTCTGCGATGGAATCGCCCTTGCGGCCGTTATTGGCTGCGGGCACGGAGTGGTCTCTATATTGGGACAGCAACTTTCGAAATGAAAATGTGTCGTGGCCCAAGGCGATCTTGCCCCTGGGAATTATATCGAAAAGGAAACCGAAAAAACGTTTCCACCACGGCAGCAGATCCGCCATTTTAGAGACAATCACTTTTTTAAGTCCCGTATCCGGCAGCACGCTGGTCACATAACCGAAGTTAGTGTCCGCGCAGACAACGGCTTCGGCCCCGCTGTCATTGGCGATATAACTGACATCATGGGGCGTATAAATCGGTGTGATGGGGACGGCGACGGCATCGATTTGCTGGACCGCCAGCCAGGAGACGACCCAGTGGGCACTGTTGGGAATGTAGAGCATGACTTTTTGCCCGGCCTTGATCCCGTTATCACTGAGGGCAGCCGCAAAGCGCGCGGACAACTCCTGGATTTTGCGGTAAGAAAATCCAGTACCGAGATAATATACGGCGCTTTTGTCGGGATGACGCCTGGCCATCTCCGCAAAGGCCGCGTAAATGTTATTATGGGTCTCAGCTGTCATGGTCATTCACCCTACACACCGAAATAGGCCGATTTTATTTCGGGATTTTCCATTAACTCCTCACCGGTTCCCGATAGGGCCAGCATTCCGTTTTCAATTACGTAACCCCGGTCAATTATCGGCAATACCGGTCGGGCAAATTGCTCGGTGATCAGAATGGTGATGCCGGACTCCTGTCTGAGATTCGTAACGGCGTCGATCAGCATGGTTTGCATCATCGGGCTTAAACCCAGCAACGGCTCATCCAGCAACAACAGGGTCGGTTTGAGAACCAATGCCATTCCGATGGCCAGCATCTGCTGCTCACCGCCGCTCAAAAACCCGGCTTTGCGCTTTCTTAGAGGTAAAAGCGCCGGGAAGATTGCGTATACTTGTTCAATCCGCTGGGGCAGTTCAGCGCGCCCAACTTGGTGTCCGGCAATTTTCAAGTTTTCGGCGACATCGCTTTCGACAAAAATTGGATGCCTTTCCCGGGATAAAACCAGCCCCTTCTTGACCCGCTCAAAGGGTTGGATATTGGTAATGTTTTCATCCTTGAAAATGATCTCACCGTAAAGGTTGATTCTTTCCCCGCCTTTGCGCTGCTCCTTGATTTTCATATCGATAATCAAACCGGAAATTGTGTTCATCAGCGTGGTTTTGCCGGCGCTGTTGGAGCCGATGACACCGATGATTTCTCCCTGATTGATGGTCATGCTAAAATCATTTAGCGCCAAGGCATTTTCGAAGAAAACCATGAGGTTGTTGACTGCAAGCATAAACTACCCCGAAATTTATGGCGAGCCGGCGATGTCCCTTTGCCGGCGTGCGGTTGCTGGTTAGCGCCTAACCGTCAGCGAGCGCGTTGCGTTGTCATTCACTTCCCAGATAGGCGTTTTTGACCGCCTCGCTTTGCATCACCTCAGCGGCCTTGCCGTCGGCGATTTTTTCGCCGTAGTTGAGCACGATAATCCGGTCGGCAATCCTGAACAATTCCTTCAAGCGGTGTTCGATCATGATAATGGATTTGCCCTGCTGGCGCAGCTTTTCGATGATCGGAACAATGCTGGCAACCTCTGCCAGGCTCAGGCCGGAAAACAACTCATCCAGAATGATCAAGTCCGGATTAAGGGCAATGGCCTTGGCCAGTTCCAGCCGCTTTAAATATCCCTGTGGCAGCACGCTGGCGGTTTTATAGGCGACGTGTGCATCGCGTTCAAAACCGACCTCTTCGAGCAGATCCAGCGCCACGGCATCGCGATCGCCGTATTTCCCGCCGGTCATCTGTTTGACCCTGGGTGAATACAGCGGAATTATCATATTTTTGTAAGCCGGTAACTGATAAAACGGTTTGACCATCTGAAAGGTTCGGGCAACTCCCAGACGAACGATCTTGTATGGGGCTCGGCCGGTTATGTTTTTGCCGCGATAGAATATGTCACCTTCGGTGGGCTTCACAAAACCGGTAATTAGATTCACAGCCGTTGTTTTGCCGGAGCCATTCGGTCCGATCATACCCAGCAGTTCCCCCTCGGTCAGCTCGAAACTTAAATCCTGGATGGCCTGCACGCCGCCGAAGTTTTTATATAGATTCGATACCCTGAGCAAAGGTGATGCCGCCATTATTCAACCTCCACCCATCTTTCAAACTGGTGATATTTGCGCTGAACGTAATGGAAAATACCCTCCGGGATTGCCACCGTGAAAACCACCAGAAACAAACCGTAGATCACAATCCTCAGACCACCCAAGCCCCGCAGAATTTCCGAAAGTGGGACCAAAATAAAAGCACCCAGCGTGGATCCGGCCAGGGTGCCGATGCCGCCCACAACTGCCGAGGCGATGGGCAGAATTGAATAATCCAGGGCAAATACCGGCATGCCGACAAACAGATACACATGGGTCAAAAAGGCACCGCTAAAAGCACCAATGGAGCTGGCGATAAACAATGCCTGGATTTTATACCAGTAGATGTTGATGCCGGCATTCATGACCGACCGATCATTGTCGTTGATGCCCTTCAGGATCAAACCAAAATCGGAACTCATCATGCGGCGAAACCCAAAAAGGGCGGCCAGCAAAACAAAGACCAGAACATAGATTTCGACCCACCTGGAGGGCAGGGCAGTCAGGCCACTCAGTCCTTCGGTACCGCCGAAAATGCGGGTTGCCTCGATGATGCGCACCAGCATCAGCGGCAGCACCAGGGTGACCATCGAAAAAAAGATGCCACGCAGCCTCAACACCGGAATGAGAAATACGGTGCACAGCAGGCCGCCAACAATGGTTGCCAGGGGAATGGTAACCGCGGGTGGCCAACCCCAGTAGTGATTCATGATACCGGCCAGATAGGCACCGGTCCCGAAAAACAGAGCCTGACCCAGAGAGATCATGCCGGTCTGGGCCAGAATATCCCAGCTGATTGCCAAAAGCGCGAAGACCGATACCGAAAGTAAAACCCTCTGCCAGTAGGCGCTCAGGGCAAAGGCCAGAACGATCAATCCCACGATCGGGATCAGACGGGGGGCTGCCAGATACAGCATCTCGCGCCAGGACGTCAGCGCAAAAATATCGCTGGCTCGCGCCTTGATGCCCCTGTCGATTCGTTCCTTACGTCTTTTCATTTTCAGTTAAATAGTTGATTAGTTGAATGACAATTCGTTCAACAGGAAATTAGGTGACCAGTTAAATCGAAATTTGGGATTGGATCAATTTTATTTTTTTATACGCACCCACCAAAAAGGGGCAGGCAAATCCGCAATCCCCAATCCCAAATCGATTAGATTCTTTCCTCCAGCTCCTTTTGCAAGCCAAACAGGCCCGAGGGCTTGATCGTCAGGATGATCAGGATTGCAATAAGCGGCACCAGCATGACCCAGTGGCTTTCCAGATAAGTTACGGTAAATGTTTGGGCGTATCCAATTAAAAAGGAGGCCATTACCACCCCACCGGTCGATCCCAGTCCTCCGACAATACAGACGGCCAGGGCATTGATCAGGACGCTGTAACCCTGTTCGACGTTAATGGTTCCCAGCGGCAAAATGACGATGGCCGCAATGGCGGCGTAGGCGGCGCCAAAAGAAACGCTGAGCATGGCGACCCGGTCGGCGTTAATGCCCAGGCTCAGAGAGGTTCTCTCGTCCTGGGCAATTCCTCTAAATCGCAGACCGGTGCGGGTGTGATGGGTGAAAATCCACAGAAATGCAGCCATGGCGACGCCGATGATGACAATAAATATCCGCTGCATGTCAATGATCACCTGGCCCAGCTCAATGCTCTTGTCCAGAAAGACCGGCAAGGAATATTCAAATCCGATAAACCCCAGGTATTTGAGCAATTCTAAGATTGCGAGTCCGATACCGAAGGTGGCGATGACTTCGGACAGGGCCATCCCCCGAATTCTTAGCAGAATAAACCGGTACATGAGGGCGCCTGCAATGGCGGTCAGGGCCACTGCCAGTGCAATGGCAAAAATGAAGGGCAGGCCGAGCGAATTATGAAAAACCCAGCACAGCAATGCGCCCAGTATGTACAGCGCCCCGTAAGCGAAATTGGCCACCCCGCTGATCCCAAAGGTCAAATTAAACCCGAGGGCTACCAGCATAAGGATGACGCTGTTGACAAAACCATATACGATTGTGTTGGCTAACATGCAGGAATCAGAAAAAGCCTGCCCCCCTTTTCCAGCGTGCAAAGGAGGGCAGGCTAGCTGGGAATTATTCGTTATCTGCTAACGGTTAATCCAACGACAGTGATATCATCGTTTTGTTCCGATAACGAATAACCAATGACTATTGATCTCAAAAGAGCAGCTTGGGGCGCTTTTTGAGAGTTACCGTTTCTTCACCCAATCCGGCAGCACGATTTCACCCTCGGCCAGGCTCTTGGGGTAGACAATCTTTCTTTTGCCGTCATCGGTCCACTGGAAAAAGGCACCGACGGCGGTTTCAGCCGGATCGGTGCCATAGACTACCTGGTGCCCCTCGTCAAACCGAATGCGGCCCATCACGCCTTTGCGGTCGGTTCTTTCGATTTCAGCCACAATGGCATCCGGGTCCAGCGAATTGGCCCTTTCAATGGCCTCTTTCAGAATGTAAACCGACTCATAGGATGGGGCCGGTCCGTGGCCGGACTCAATGCCCTTGCCGTAAATTTGTTTGTATTTATTGTAGAAATTTCTGGCGGGCGCATATTTTTGGGAAGGCATATTACCCAGTTCAAATATGGCATTCATCAGACCGCCGATTTTGCCGTCAAAGGTATCCCAGGCAGCCTCACCGGCCATGGGAGAAATAAAACCGGCAATCAGCCCCGGGACCTTGAGGCTTTTCCACTGTTTAACCAGCACCCCGCTTTCAGGCATGTCAAAGCAGGTAAACAGGACCCCGGCCTCTTTGGCTTTGGCTTTCATCAATGCCGAGGAGAAGTCGGAAAAACCGGTCGGGAATTGATCATGGCCGACAACTTCCATCTTCAAACCCGGATAGACCTTTTGCGCCATTCCGCCGGCCGTGCCCCTGGCCCAGGCAACATCCTGATTCATAATGTAGACCTTGTCAAAACCAAAGTCCTGCTTGAGGGTTGCATTGGTTCCGGCTAAAAGCTTGACCCAATAGATAACATTTAGGGAAACCCGGAAAACATATTTGTATTTTTCTGGATTTTCTTTGAGCTTGGCCTCCGAAGCGGGACTCATGGCGATGGTTCCCAGCATCGGCATTTTGTATTTGGCAAAAATATCCATACCTGCCATCAAAGCTTCGGAACGAAACGGTCCGACCACGATCGCGGTCGGTTTTTGCTCCAGAATCAGCTTTTCGATGCCCAGTAATGCCTCGGGCACTGGAACCCCAGCGGCGGCATCGCGCAGATCCGTGGCTACGACCTTAAACGGTCTCTTCTCACCGCCGACCATGACCCCACCGCTGGCGTTGATTTCACTGACTGCCATCTGAACAGCTTTATGCGACTCCTTGCCCTCCAGAAAGCCTAGCGAGGTGGGTACGCCGATAACGATCGGTTCGGCGGCGTAAGCGGCCGGACCAGTGATCAACCATGCGAATGCGACGATGAATACGGTGCTGAGCAAGACAAATCTCTCTTTCATGATTTCCTCCTTTGGGGTGTACTTTTCTCCAGCTTTCAGCAAAACCAAAACTCAATAAGCAGATGAAAATCTAAAGGGAGTAGTGGCCCGCGGCAGCGAGCCACTGGCAGAAATTGACATTGCCGAAAATGGCCTTGTGCATCGAAGACGAACAATTGGCCAAACTGAATTTTTTCAACAGGATTTAACCGAATATTCGAATTTATATCTTAGGCGCATTCCGGATAGCTGTATGGTAGCTATATTAACCGGTCTGGTAAGTCAAGCAAATTGTGCTACATTGTAAACAAATGGGCTGAAACCGAAAGGAAATCAAATCTGCTACGGCACGGTTAGGGCCGGTCTCGCGAACCTGGAAATGTAAAAGCTTGTTCATTATGATGAACATTATGTATCGGCCGGCATAGCATTATATATAATGATACGTCAGTAAGTACTGACTTTAATTAAATTTACTTGACAAACAATATAATAGTGGTATGATTAGCCCCTATTTATGTTCATCTTAATGAACAGCTGAACAGGAGGTGTTCATTGAAAATTCAGATAGAATCGCTCGGACTGCCGACCCTGTCGAAGTTGATCGGAAAAAAATCCCAACTTGAAATGGCCGATGGAACAATAGCGGATCTCGTTGCGCGCATCGTGGATAAGCTCGGCCCGCCGGCGCGTAAAGTTTTGCTGGACCCGGAAGGAAAGCTGGACATGGCCATTCAGGTCATGATCAACGCAGAGGGCTTTCTGCCCCGCGATCAATATTCAAAGCGGGTTCTCAAAGATGGGGATGCGGTTAAGTTTATGCTTTTGGTTGGAGGAGGATAGCCCCGCCTCTTTATTCCCGCCGGCCTTGCTCTGGTAAAAAATGGGTTTCACCTAGTGCTTTATTATTCACTTGGCCGAGACGGGGAAAGTCCAATAGCCAAATTACAAATCACAAACAATATTCAAATTCCAAATTCAAATGATTCAAACAGTTTTGGATTTGAGTCATTGTAATTTGAGATTTATTTGAATTTTGGTGCTTGTTTTTGGAATTTTGATAGCTGATGTTTACTAAGCTATTTTACAATGGAAGCGGAGAGATATATGTCTTACTTTCGCGTAAACAATAACTGCAACGGCTGTTTGTCCTGTGTGGAGAATTGTCCGGCCTCGGCTTTGAGCCATGAGGATCAGGACAATCAACGCACGCTCCGGCACAACATGACCAAATGCGCCCGGTGCGGTCAGTGCTGGCGGGTCTGCCCGCAGGATGCCATCGAGTTTCAGCATCTGTTGGTCGGGCAGTGGGATGATGTGGTCACGATGGATCTAATTCGGTGTCGGGTGTGCGGCGAACCGCTCTATTCACCGGATTATCAACAGAAAGTGTTCGATACCGCCAGATTAGACAGCGAGCCGCTTTGCGCGCTGCATCGGCAACGGCAGGCCGCCTCTAAATGGCCGCGTACACTTTAGCTGATAGCTCAAAGCTGATAGCTGATAGTCGAACCTCGGTTGTAATTCGGAAAAATGAGTAGGGCAGCCCACCGTGACTGCCTTCGGAGGTCGGCGCGGTGGCCGACCCAGCTGAAATTCTGAAATTCAGGCGTTGAGCTATGAGCTACAGGCTATGAGCCTATGATTGGGAGTCCAAATGATTGTTGGAGATTTAAAACCGCTGGAAGAAATTGTTGCAGCGATTAAAGAATATAAACAGATACTGGTTCTTGGTTGCGGCAGTTGCGTCACAGTCTGCCTGTCCGGCGGTGAAAAAGAGGCTGAGCACCTGTGCCACGAACTTTCCAAGCCAAAGCATTATGAAGGCCCTCCACCGGCATTGAAGATGGGTTGCATACTCCGGCAATGCGAGCAGGACCTGGTGCGTGAATACCAGTTAGTGCCGCAAGGAACAGATGCCATCCTGTCACTGGCCTGCGGAGCCGGGGTGCAAACTGTGGCGGATGAACATGATCCGCTGCCGGTGATCCCCGCGCTCAATACCACCTTTCTGGGCGCTTCGGCCAAACCCGGAATCTGGGCTGAAATGTGCCGGGGTTGCGGTGATTGTGTGTTGACCTTTACCGGTGGTATCTGCCCGGTGGCCCGTTGTGCCAAGAGCCTTTTTAACGGTCCCTGCGGCGGATCGCAAAACGGCAGCTGCGAAGTCGGCCTGGATACGCCCTGCGCCTGGGCGATGATTTATCTTCGCCTCAAAAGACAGGATAAATTGCATCTGTTGGAGGAGATAAGGGCACCTAAGGATTGGCGGCCCGGTGGGGCAGGGGGACCGCGCAAGCGGATACGGGTTGGACTTGGAGATGGCAAATCCAGTTAAATGATGGGTAGCCGCTTGGAGTCATATAAATACAAAAAGAAACTAACGAATATCGAATACTGAATAACGAATTTCGAAGGAATGAATTCTGTCTTTTTTTTATTAAAGATAAAGCGAGGCGATACCTCCCTTCGACACCTGTCCGCCTCCGGCGGGTTCGACATTCAATATTCGATATTCTGCGGTTCGCTTTAATTATAATCCCAAACCCTGAACCTTTCTTTTACTATGGAAATAAACGAAATTGAAATACTCTCTGTCGGCGTCGATGTCGGCAGTTCGACCAGCCACCTGGTTTTTTCAAATCTGGTTTTGATCAGGGATCAGCGCTCGGTTACGCGGCGGTTCAACATTGCCGAAAGAAACATCATTTATGAAGGCCGAATCATCCATACGCCGTTGTTGGATGATGATACCATCGACATCTTCAGGCTGACCGACTTTTTTAAAGAAGAATATAAACGGGCCGGTATTGATCCGGCCGATATCCAAACCGGTGCGGTTATCGTCACGGGTGAATCCGCCCGCAAACAAAATGCCAGACAAATCGCCAAAGCTCTGTCCAATGATGCCGGTAAATTTGTGGCGGCAACTGCCGGACCCAATTTTGAAAGCCTGATTGCAGCCATGGGCTCGGGAGCGGCCTTACGATCGAAGCATGACGGCAAGACCATATTGTCGTGTGATGTCGGCGGCGGGACCTCCAACCTTGCCATCACTAGAAACGGTGAGACCCTGTCGACCAGTTGCGTTTCCGTCGGTGGGCGTTTGCTGGGGGTCGATGGCAAGGGAAAGATTTGGCGAATGGATCCGCCGGCCGCCATGGTAATGTCAGATCTTGGCCTGAAGCATCAAATCGGAGACCGCATCTCCAAAACTGATATTGACAGAATCGCAGGCAGGTTTGCTGACATTTTATTTGAGATCATCACCGGTCCGGCGACATCCTCGCTAGCCCGCGCGCTCATGCTTACCGCCGACCTGAATTTTACCAACCGCATCGATGCAGTCTCCTTTTCGGGAGGGGTCGCCGAGCTGATGTATGGGGGGCTGAATAGTTTTGACGATATCGGTCACATATTGGCCGATAAAATAAATTTAATGACATCGGCGCTGGGGGTGCCCGTCATCGAGTTGCCGAATAAGATCAGGGCGACCGTCATTGGCGCCGGTGCCTATTCGCTGTCAATTTCCGGTTGTTCGGGTTTCAGGGATGACAAAATCACATTTCCCATCAGAAATGTTCCCGTCATGCGGGTGGATGTAGATCAGGACAAATTAAGCGCCGAACATGTGATAAGCCAAATCAAGGCCTCTTTCCGGAGATTTGATATGGAGGAAGGCGATGAAACCATGGCCCTGTATTTTAAGGATCCGGTCAGGGTTTCTTATCCTCAGCTGGAATTGTTCGCCAAATCCATCGAATCCGCGCTCCCCAATACCATTGCGCATAAATTGCCGGTCATTCTAATTTTTGAAACCGACATCGCCTGCAGCGTGGGCAATGTGATTCGACGCGAAACGGAAGTAAAAACCAACCTGCTGTCTCTGGACGAGCTGAAGCTGAAAGAGGGCGATTGGATTGATATCGGTGAACCGTTGGTGGGCGGCCAGGTGTTTCCGGTGACGGTTAAATCGCTAGTCTTCCATGGCGAATAAGATTTTAGCCGGCTTTCTCCATTAAAAATAAGATTTACAGGCTTCTAATGGTGTCAGGTTTCAGGTGTCAGTATCAAGATGACCGATGTCAGAGGACAGGAGGCAGAGGCCAAACAGCAATTGTCAGAATTACTGATTGTCATTCCCGCGCAGGCAAGTGTGCTGTAATTAAGAAGCCACCAAAACTTGCGTATCGTCATTCCGGGCTTGACCCGGAATCCAGGGTTTTTCTTAAACTTGTTACACGTCTGGATGCCGGATCGAGTCCGGCATGACGATGGGAAATTTGGCGTTTTGTGTAATTGTAAATACTCTGGCGGTCATCAATCCAGTCAGCCATGATAATCGGGCCGAGCGTCATTGGGCTAGGCCTTGCCCAGAAGTTGCTCCTGTATCCGCTGGCTGATGGCCCCGGCCGCAGCGTGCGTTTCTCGGGCAAGCGTCTGCAATTGTGTCTCATCGAGGCTGGCCTTGAATCCGACGGCCCAGATGGCTGAGCGCAGCTGGCCCAATCCAATCAGCGGCGCTGCGACAGCTCTGACACCCAGGATGTATTCTTCGTCGTCAACGGCATAGCCATTTTCCCTGACCTGCCTCAATTCATTGAAATAGATATCCCTATCCACGATTGAGTTGTCCGTAAATCTGGGCAGCCCTTTGGATCGGATCATTTTGTCTGCCTGATCTTCCGGCATGGAGGCGAGAAATACCTTGCCGACGGCTCCGGCGAACAGCGGTATGGTCGAACCCACCGGTGCGGTAATATTAAGGTCCCCTCTGGCCTCAACGATGTCTAAGATGGTCACCTGGTCCCAGTTTAAAATGCCCAGAAAAACCGATGTCCGGGTCTTTTCCATCAGTTCTTCCGTGACCGGCCTGGCCGATGTTTGCAGGTCTATCTGGGAATAGGCCGAGCGGCCGATTTCAAGCAGGGCGAAGCCCAGTTTGTATTTTTTGGTGAGCGGGTCCCGCATAACGGCCCCCAATTCCTCCAGAGCCGAGGTCATGCCGTGGACTGTGCTCTTGGCCATTTTCAGTTTTTTGGCCAAATCGCTGACACCCATGCCATCTTTGGATGACGAAATAACGCTCAGAATCGCAAAAGCCTTTTTTACGGATGGTGCTCCATATTTTTTCATAATCATCGTTCACCATTATAAACTTTCTGCAAGCATATAATCCATGGCCAAGTTTGTCAACAACCATTTTGAATTATGCTTAAAATTAGTATCTTATGAGAGATTATTTTAATTTTTTACTTAACATCATACCTGATAAAAGATTAAAAATAGATGCTATTAGGAAATATAATTCATAATGATGAACAACAAATGCTGAACGTTCCGGCAGTTGCCAGATATTGATGACACAAAGCAGAATTGTTCATCCAAATGAACAATATAAATTAAATGAGCCTTTCGTTTCTGCAATCATAGGCTAATCTTTGCTATGAAACAATATCAATTATGTTGAAAATTGTCTGAAAAACAACCAAAACTGATATTTTCTCTTGATCAACAGGGGATGGCGTGGTATGAGAATATTTAATAAATTAGTTCATAATAATGAACCTCGTCTATGAAAGAAGAACAAAGGAGGCGATCATGGCAACCAAGAAAAAAAGCCAGTCAACGTCCGAAAGCCTGCTAAAGAAGCGGACCTATGGTAAGTTTAGATGCCATAATCCCAGCTGCATGGAAAGAATTCAGCCGGGCAAAGGGGATAAAACCGCCAAATGCCCGACCTGCGGCATGGAATATCGGGTCCACTGGGTCAATCCCACACTGCCCCGGATTCGAGGACCGGTCTGGGACGTAAACCGTAAGCTGGCCGAAGAAAAATTAAAAGAGAAGGGAGTAATTTGATATGGCATTAAACAGGAAGATAGCATATATCGATCTTACCACCGGTGATATCCAGACAAAGGCTATCCCACTGGAAGTCAGAAAAAGATTCCTGGGCGGCCGGGGTTTGGATGCCTATCTGCTATACAACCATACCAAAAAGGGCTGTGATCCGCTGGGGCCTGATAACGCCCTGATTATCAGCGGCGGTATCCTGACGGCCACCTGCGCTTCGGCCACGGCCAGAACGCATGTCATGGCCAAATCGCCCCTGACCAATATGCTCGGCAGCGCCAATATGGGCGGATTTTTCGCCCCCGAGTTGGCCTGGGCCGGTTTTCACCACCTTGTCATCAAAGGCAAGGCCAAACACCCCTCTTATATTTACATTAACAACGGCGAGATCGAGATTCGGGATGCCCGCGGTATCTGGGGGCAGTCCGTAACCGACACCCAGTGGTCCATCCGTCAGGAGCTGGGGGATGAGGAAGTTAAGAGCTGCGTCTGCGGGCCGGCTGGAGAGAACCTGGTTCGGTTTGCCAATGTGATGACCGGGGTCAAAAACGCCGCCGGCCGCACCGGCATGGGATGTGTCATGGGATCCAAAAACCTCAAGGCCGTGTCGGCTCGCGGCACCATGGATATCCAGATTGCCCACCCGGTCGAGGCCCTGGAATACAACAAAAGCTTTATCTCCCAGATCACCAGCGCCAAGGTAAGCCAGACCCAGGGAACCCTTGGAACCCCCTTTATCTGGGGCGCCACCAACTCCTGGGGCGGGGTTCGAACCCGTAATTTCCAATACAACCAGTGTGAATATTCCGACGATATCGAGCCCGAACGCATCGACGAGATCTGTGAAGAGACCATGGGGCCCTATCATATGACGGGTTGCTTTGGTTGCCAGGTACATTGCCGGGCCCAGTATAAAATTCCCGATGGGCCTCTGGCGGGAAGATATGACGAGGGTCCGGAGTATACCTCCCTGGGTGCTTTCGGGGCGGAAACAGATACCCCGCGGGCAACGACGGTGCTTACCGGCAACCACCTGGTCGACCAGTTCGGAATGGATAATCTTGAGACCGGCAGTTTGATTTCCTGGGCCATGGAGCTTTACGAGCTGGGCATTATCACCGACAAAGAAACCGATGGGCTTGATTTGAGCTGGGGCAATGACGAAGCGGTTCTCGAGATGATCGAGCGGATCGCGTACCGCAAGGGTTTTATTGGTGATGCTCTGGCCGACGGCGGCATCCCCGCTTCCAGGAAGATCGGCAAAAAGTCTTTTGATTATCTCGTCCAGGTTAAAGGGATGAGCAACCTGCATTCGGATGAGCGGGCCACCCCGGCACTGGCGCTCAATGTCGCTACGGCATCCAGAGGGTCGGATCATTTGAGAAGCCGGCCGGCCATCGACCTTTATCATCTGCCCGAGGAAGTTTTAAGGAAAATATACAGCAACCCGGTTGCTTATGACGGACCGTTGAGTTCTGAACATACGGAGTACATCGGCAAACCGTGGCAGGTATTCTGGCAGGAAAACCTGTACATGGGAGTCGACTGCCTGGGCATCTGTAAATACCATACGGTTTTTCTGGGTGTCACCCTGCCGACTTTCGAAGAGTGGTCCAAGGTATTGTATTACAATACCGGTCTTGAAATGACCCCCGAGGAGATTTGGGAAGTTGCCCGACGCTGCAACATGGTCGAAAGGCTTTTCAACCTCAGGGAAGGGCTGAAACGCAACGACCTGGAAAAGGGCGATATGCTGAACCACCGTTACTTCGATGAGCCCTGTCGAAGGGGGGCCCTGGATGTCATCGGCGCCAAAATAGACAAGAAGAAATTTATCAAGATGGTGGATGAATTATACGAGCATCAGGGCCTGGATAAAAACGGTGCTCCCAAACCTGAAACCCTGGAAGAGCTCGACCTGACAAATGAGCCGTCTCATTTGGTTTAGTGCTTATTGAGTTAAAACCGGTTTACTGCCAATATAATCTAACCACGAAGAAAGAATTTGGATAATTGAATATATAGCCTCATCATAAACTTCGTGACCTTCGTGGTGAAAAAAAATCATTAAATGCAAAGAACTCTCGCTAACGACTCTGATTAAATGTTTTTTGCAGCATATGAGTAGGAGAAAATAAATGGCTAAAGTATTATATGTAGATCACGAGAAATGCACGGGCTGCAGGCTCTGCGAGCTTGTGTGCGCTGTTTCCCATGATGGAATATCCAATCCTGCCAGAAGCCGCATCCGGGTGCTCAAGTGGGAGGCCGAAGGCCTTTATATCCCCATGACATGCCAACAATGTCAGGATGCGCCCTGTTTGAATGTCTGTCCGGTCAAGGCCATCTCCCAGGACGAGGAACTGGGCCGCGTATCTGTGGACTACGATACCTGCATAGGCTGCCGTTCATGTGTCAGCGTATGTCCTTTTGGCGCCATGAATTTCAATAGCACTGACCGGCGGGTTCTCAAATGCGACGTCTGTGACGGCGACCCGCAATGTGTCAGGTTCTGTGAAGTGCAGGCCGTTGAATTTCTTGAAGCCGGTGATGTGGCCATCAGGAAAAGCCGCAGGGCGGCCAAGCGCGTTTCGGATGCCGGCAAACAGGCTTCTGATTTACAGGCCCAGATTTAACTGATAATTTTCAGCCCTGTACTGGTATCCAAATTACCGGGGAGGTTCCCGCGTTCGGCGGGAACCTCCCTTTATGCTTCATTGCAACTCATCGTGCCCACCCCTATCAAGCAAACAATCCTAAAGCATTTCAAGCTCAAAAGTATAGTCATCAATTTTTTTTCTATTTGGATTTAAATTTGGATAAGGAATGGATTCGATCTTTATTAACTGCTTTTAGACAGGATCAACAGGATTTGAAGGATTTTTTAATTTTTCATTTCCCGGATGGAAATAAAAAAAACTCAATGCGCCAAAGGCGCATAAAATTATTCCTCAATGATAAAATCGTTGGCAGCAGAATTTATAGTTTAATCATAAAACTGATTATATACCCGGGTGCCAGCTTTTCGCCGAAGGCGATGGGGTTTGGTCGTTTTCATCTGGAAAACGACCAAAAGAAATCTTGTTTATCCTGTAAATCCAGTCTAAAATTTTTTTAAAAATCGAATCCATTCCTTAAATAAATCTGATGACCAAATACGGCAAAGACAAGCACTCCAGCAAAAAAATGGCCATTATTGCCGGCTATTTTGAAAATGAAACCTACGGACTGTTGGGTCCTCAAATGGCGGCCACCATCATCCAGGATCATACGCCCTACGAGTGTATCGTAATTGCGGTTGGCCGGCAATATGACAGGCATGATCTCATCAAACGGCTGGCGGATTATTTCGGGCCGGCCCAAGCGCTGATCGGTTTTTCGGCGCTAAGCGGTCGAAAGGACCTTTTCGCCCTGGCCAAGGCCCTCAAGGCTGAAGGTGCTATCACCATACTTGCAGGGCCGCAGGCAGATGTTGATTTTTCCGGTGAGGAGGGCTGGCGGGACCACCCGCATCGATTTAAGGGGCTTTTCGAAAATTTTAATTTTGGTTTGCATGGTCCGGCGGAGCAGGTGATCGAGCTGTTAAATAACCTTGATGCGAAAGCGGACTGGTTGCATGTGCCGGGCCTTTTATACAGCAACCCCGGCGGAGATGTCCCGGCAAATCCGTCCATTGACTGGAACCCCAGCTATCTTGGGAAAGTACGCTGGAACAATATATACCAGATAACAGATAAAGGGCTTGTAGCCGTTAAAATCCGTCTGGGTCAGGTGCTGCAGCGCATCGGCTGTCCCCATGCCAACCGGAAGATTCCGCTTAAGATTGACTATCCTGCTTCCCTGAGGGATGCTGAGCCGCTGGCAGAGCCGGTCGAACTCAGCCTGAAGGGCTGCAGTTTCTGCGATGTCGCAATTGACAAAGGATATTTCGGCAAACTGGACAGGGACACGGTGATCAGCCAGATAAATTGTCTGCCTGAAGACGCGCACGGCAGAAAGATTCCCTTTGAACTCATCAATGAAAACCCTCTGCCAGGCCTGACTGAGTTATTGCATGCAGTCCATTCCAGGGGTGTCAAACTTTCCCAAATCAATCTCACCTTAAGGGCGGATTGGCTGTTGTCCGGCGTTCGGCATCTCGAGCAGGCGCTGGAGACAGTTGCTGATATGGGGGTTTACGTGCTGTTGAGCTCCATCGGTTTTGAATCCTTCGACGATACCATCCTGAAAAATCTCAACAAGGGGCTGAGTGCCGAGAAAAATATCGAGGCGATTCGTCATATCAGGCAGTTGAAAAAAAAATTCCCCCGCTGGCTGGGGTACACAACCGCAGAAGGCGCTGTCCATGGGTTCATCCATCCCACGCCCTGGGATACGAAAGAAACCGCAGCAGCGATTCAAAAAGCCATTGTGCTTTATGGCCTGCACAACGATATCCTGCCGCCGCACAGCACCCCGTTGATTATCCATCACGCGTCCGGACTGGGGAAATGGATCAGAGAGATAGAACGCCGAAAAAAACTCTGCTTCAAGCGACTTGGCCCGATCATTGCCTGGTGGGAGCCGCCCCGGCGCTGTGGTTGACACGATAAGCAATCCTCAATTTCTTGATTTTTTTAACGATTTTTTCCTGGGCCATACCATTGATGAAGATCAGGTGCTTTTTTGTATAAGCATATCCTGTCTCTTTAAAAGGGATTGACTAATTCCGATCGATTTGTCTATAAACTAACCTGATCCATTTCTAAGGCACCCATTCCGCCTGACTTGAAGCGGTTCTGAATTTTTGAACTGAATCGTGTTTCTCATCCGACTGCGCTGCCCTTTGAATTCTCCAACATAATAGGCGAAGTAAGGTCTGGTTATGACACGAGCGTACAAGCCCCACACACCCCGGCTGAAAATCGTGGATCGGTATATAAGGGATTTATTCAAAGACGAGCTGCCGCAGGGTATCAAATACCATGACGGCGATCATACCCTTCACCCTGGGAGGGGCGTGGTTGCGACAGCCAACAGAATCGCCGTATCTGAGAAGATCTCCAAGCATGAAAGAGAATTGCTCATTACGGCGGCTTATTTTCATGACTCGGGCTACATCAGGGAATACGGCAAAAATGAGCCGATCGCCGCCCGCATGGCCGGCAGAATCCTCAAATTGATCGGCTATCAACCCGACGAAATCGAAACGATACAAAAGATGATACTGGCAACCGATCTTGCGGTCAAACCCAAAACCCATGCAGAGAAGATTCTGTGCGATGCCGATCTCGACCACTTCGGCAGAGATGATTTTTTTGAATTGGATGCCAAGCTGAGGGAAGGACGGCGTAGCCGCGGCATCGATGTGAGCGATGATGCCAAATGGTACAAGGGGACACTTGAAGTTATCACAAATCACCAATATTACACTGAATCCCAGAAAAAACTGAGAAACAAACAGAAGCAGGAGAATATCAAAACGCTCTTAAGCAAACTGGAACAAATCGAGCAAAGGAGATCGTAGATGGAAGTTAATGAAGAGACCTGGAAATTCATGCAGCAGCATCT
>JAFDCJ010000338.1 GCA_019312835.1 Deltaproteobacteria bacterium | reverse complement strand
CTTCGCAGGAATGACAGTCAGTATTATCATTATCGTCACTGCCGTGCAATCGGGAATCCAGATAGAATTTTAGCCGTGTCATTAGTAATCCTTCAATACCTGATTGACCGAGCATTGAAGGTATTTTGTAGGAGCGGCTTGCCAACCGCGATCTATTCAACAGCTGCTAATGGCCAATCGCGGTTGGAAAGCCGCTTCCACCAACCTGCATTGTCGTTGGTAACAGCCCGGCTGGCCCGGGGACCATTTTCTGCTTTGCTTTTAAAATAAAGGCTCTGATTTATGCGTTGGAAAAAGATATTTATAGCAGTTGCCTTGCTGATCGTGGTCTTTATCGTTGGGCTGTATGCCTTTTTAATGCTTTATGATTTTAACAAATTCAAACCCATGATTGCAAAGGCCATCAAGGATGCCAGCGGTCGTGAACTGGCGATTGCAGGTAATATCGAATTTGAGATAGGCATCCGGCCGACCTTGATAGTTGAAGATGTGAGTTTCCAGAATTCCACCTGGAGTTCAACGCCGGATCTGGCCCGGGTCAAAAAAATGGAAGTTCAGATCGCAGTTTTACCGCTGGTCATCGGCAAATTTGATTTTGCCCACCTGGTTCTGATTGACCCCACTGTCATCGTGGAATTCGATAAAAACGGAATCTCCAATTTTTCATTTGATACCGGTGGTGAAGAACAGGATGAAACCGAGCTGTTCCCTCCCCCCCTGATCTTCGGCGACATACGAATCGAAAACGGGCATTTTACCTACCGCGACGCCCAATCGGATTTCAACTTCACCGTCCGCATCGATCACCTGACGGGAGAGATCCCCGGTTTTGATGAGCCCCTGCAACTGGATTTTAAGGGGGCATTCAATGACATAGCCTTTGCACTGCGTGGCACCGTCGGGCCTATTTGGGCCTGGGTCGAACCCGGATATGAATTGCCGGTGGATGTTACCATTGCAGCGGGCGGCGCAACCGCCCGGGTCAAAGGGGAAATGCGCGATCCGACCCACCTCAAGGACCTGGCTTTCACCGTCACGGCCGAGGCCCCTTCAACCGCCGACATGGCCAGTCTGGTTGGTGCCACCGGCGTACCGGAACTGGGCGCTTTTAAACTGACGGTCCGGGTCACCGATCCTGAAACCAATGTTATAGCAGCCGACGGTGTGCGCATCGCCCTGGGCGAAAATCAAATCACCGGTCTGGTGAAATTAAACCTGGCTGCACAGGTACCCTTTTTGACGGCTCAGCTCTCGGCCCAAAAATCTGCACTCGGCCCGGTCAGCTTGGATCTCTACCTAACCGATCCGCTGGAAAAACCTGCCGTCAAAAAATTCGATCTAAAGTTCGGAACCGAGGATCTGGCCCAGGTTCGTCTCAGTGGCGGGATTGGTGATCTGATCAAACTGCAGAAAGTCGATATCGATTTTCAGGCCAGCGGGAAGGATCTTGCCAATTTAGAGCGGCTGACCGGGCAGCCGATGCCGGTTCGTGGTACCTTTAGCGCCGCCGGCAAGGTTCTGGTGCCGGTCCAAAAAAAGATCCAGATCCCCAATTTGAAGATCAGCGCCGGAAAAAATAATATCACCGGATCCGTAGATTTGGATCTAAGTGGTGACCAGCCGCGGCTTAGCGTAAAATTGGCATCCCCGAAACTGAACCTGCCCAGTGTGCTTTTGCCGGACTTGGCCAGGCAGGACTGGGCCAGGGGGATGGGCCTGATGCATCCGGTCAAACTGTCCGCACAGCTGGCCGGTTTTAACCGCGAGATGGCCCTCGAAAAGATTGATCTGCAAGCCGGCATCGCAGCAGATTCAGCTGAATTTCGCCTGAACGGATCGGTTGGGAACCTCCTGGCGCAGCGCGGCATTGATCTCAAGTTCTCCCTGCGGGGAGATGATGTGGAAAAAGTCAAAGATATCACCGGACAACCCTACTTTTTTGCCCCGGTGCCGGGCGAGGGTGCTTATGCCTTATCCGGCCGTATCAGAGATCAGTCCCCGAAGATTTATAAAGTCGAGGATGTTAAGTTCGAGATGTCGGGTACCGTTATGACCGGCAGCCTGGATTTTAATTTGAACGGCACTTCGACCGTATACGATGTGAGTTTGGTCACTCCCAAATTTAACATGAAACCGTTTCCGATTCCCAAGGAGAAGGCTTATGCCAAGCTGAATCAAATAGAGGACCTGGGCTCCCTAAAGATACAATCGCAAGTGGTCGTCGCTGAAAATCGCCTGTCTATGCCAAGCCTGCGCATGCAGGCCGGTCAAAAAGAGCTGGTTGAAATCGAGGTGAAGGGCTCGATTAAAAACCTTACCACCCAAACCGGCATCGATCTTGATGTGGTTATTCAGGGCGATGAAATTGCCAACCTAAAAAAAATCACCGATAAAGCCAGACCTTTCCAAGGTGCCTATGGCCTTTCGGCCAGACTGACGGACCTGGCCCCCAATCATTACAAACTCGACGACCTGAAGCTGACGCTGGGAGCAAACAGCATCACCGGGACACTGGATTTGAATTTGGGCGGCAAACTACCCGCGCTGTCAGCCGATCTCGCCGCCCCGCAATTTACCCTGCAGCCGGTCACCCTGCCGGCGTTGGCGCCCCTGGCCCGCATCGAGGATCTGGGGCCGCTGATGCTGAAATTTAAGGTGGGCGGTGCCGGCCAAGCATCTTCGCTCGATAGTCTGGATTTTAAATTGGGTCGTGACGATCTCATCGAAGTATTGCTGAAGGGAACGATCCGTGACCTGTCGACGGTTCAAGGAATGGATCTGGACATCACCGCCAGGGGCAGCGATATGTCGAACTTCAATAAATTGGGAGGGCCGCAAATACCGTTTACGGGTGGATTTGAGGTTACGGCCCGGATTAACGATCCTGAGCCGAAGATCTACAAGATCCCATCGCTTGATGTCACGGTGGCGGATAATCATCAAACCGGCTGGCTGGAGCTGGATTTTAACACTGATCGACCCCGTTTAAAGGGCGAACTGTCATCGGAAAAATTAGATCTGCGCCCCCTTTTGGCAGAAGACAATGCCGAAGAGATTCCCAGAAAACCTCCCGACAAGCCCCCGATCAAGGCAAGTAAAGAGGCGGAGGCCAGGACCCCACCTGCAGAACCCGATGACCAGTATGCCAGGGTTTTTTCAGCTCAACCGCTCCAGTTCCAGGGGCTCCAGGTAATTGACGCTGATTTAAAATTTCGGGAAAAACAGGTCTTGCTCCCCAATCTGGCACTGGACGACGTAATTTTGGATCTACAGCTCCAGAACGGCGACCTAAAGATAAAGCCGTTTGAATTTTCAATCGGTGGCGGCAAAGCCGATGTCCAATTTGCTCTGCAGTCTCAGAACAATCCCGCTGCTATAGCGGCTACCATAGATATTGACCAGCTGGCAATCGGGCCAATGTTTGAAAAGCTGGGATATCCGCGCAAAGTTGAAGGCAACTTGAACGCGGACGTCAATTTGGACAGCACCGGCAATTCCGTGGCAGAATGGATGGCTGGCCTCGACGGCAGCAACACTATTACCGTTAGCCAGGGTCGCATGACCAGTGCATACCTTGAATTGCTCCAGAAGTATCTCGGAAGCGGAATTTTTAAGATGATCAATCCTTTTGAGGAAAAGCGCGAATACACGCCGGTGAATTGTTTCGTGAACATGATCGAAATCGAGGATGGCCTGGCAGATGTAAAGATAATGCTGGATACCGACCAAACAACTATTATCGGTATGGGTGATATTAACTTAAAAACCGAGCGTCTGGATCTGGGCATCAAACCGACGCCCAAAAAAGGTGCCCTGCCCGCCGATATCAGTTTCAGTTTCAAGCAATTATCCCAGCCCTTTCGACTAGGCGGCACCCTCGCCTCTCCCCGACTCGCCCTCGATCCCCGGCGAACCGCTTTGGTGGTTGGTAAGCTGGCCGGTGCCCTGGCGCTGGGGCCTGTCGGTATCGCAGCCTTTTTTGCAGATATATCCGCCGGCAAGCAGGACGCGTGCGAGGTCGCGATGGCGGCCATAAATGCAAAAGACTCATCTCCCGATGCCAAAAAGGAAGGAAATTCATCTGAAGTACCCAGAGATGAAAAGCAGAAAGAGGAAAAATCCGGGGGGTTTTTTCGCCGCCTGTTCGGTAAGTAGACGAATCAGGGTTGAAGATGTCAAAAGGTTCCGGGTTCAGAGTTCAGAGGTTGAAGAAGTCCCCCTGCAGGCTTTATCAAGAACAAACCCTGAACCTTTGAACCCTCATTCTTGCGTGATTGTCACCAGGACTCTTTTGCGCAATACCTTGCCGTCTTTTAAAAAAGCGATGCTCATCCCGTTTTCACCGGCTGGAATAACCCCGTAGGTGAAGCCTGCCTCGGGTGTCGTGTCTTGCTTAGCGACAGCCTCTTCTCTCCAGCCGATCAATTGTAACGGAAATACGTCGACTGTATGGCTTTGGCCCGCCGCAACGGTGACATCCGGCTCTTCTCTGAGGCCCCTGAGTTCCTCGAAGGTCAGACCGATCCATCCGAAATTGCCGTATCTTTTACCGTTTTGCAGATAATAGGTTTCCGACCAGTCAATGATAAGATCCCCGTTTGTTTTGTTGGTAAACGACAAGCGAAATTGGTTGAAATAGTTGTAACCTTCGGCGCGCATTGGCTCCAGCGTGACTTCGTAATGCTGGGTACTAACGGTTTGCATAGCGGGGTTGCTTTGATAGATCTGTTCCCCGGTCCCGGCGCATCCGATCAGTATCAGTGAAACGAATATCGCACCCCAAAGAAATTTTTTAAACATGCTGCACCTCCGTAAGGTTGCCTTTTTACCGGGCGGTTCGAGCATTGCACAAAAAGTGTTTTACTTCTGTATCATAAGGGTAGAGAACTCCATCGATGATATTGGCGTAAATTAAAACAAGCTTAAAATTAAGTCAACAGAATCCTGTTGATTCTTTTCCTGCGAGTAACTATATTGCCTTATAGTTCAGTATTTTCGATCATCACCCATCCTGTCTTTTAGATCAGTGCAATCCAGACCGGCTGGGAAAGATGGCGGGCACGTATAAGCCAATGTTAATCTAACCCGAGGAAGAACTTGTATGGACCCTCTGCTAATCCTGATCGCCTTTGTATTCGGTTTTGCGGTTTACCGTGTCGGGTTGCCACCGCTGGTCGGATACCTGATAGCTGGATTCGTGCTTCAGGCACTTGGAATACAGAGCAGTGAAAATCTTGAGACCGTTGCTGATATGGGGGTAATGCTGCTGCTGTTCACCATCGGGTTGAAACTGAAACTGAAAACCCTGGCGCGCCCGGAAATCTGGGCCGGGGCCTCCATCCACATGCTGGTCACGGTGCTGGTATTCGGAGCCGCCATTTTTGGGCTGGCAATGGCGGGTTTTTCGGCCTTTGACGGTCTGGATTTCAAGCTGTCGCTGCTGGTGGCCTTTGCCCTGAGTTTTTCAAGTACCGTTTTTGCGGTCAAGGCCCTGGAAGACAGGGGGGAGATGTCATCCCTGCACGGCCGGGTGTCCATCGGCATCCTGATCATGCAAGATATTTTTGCTGTTCTCTTCCTGACTTTTTCAACCGGCAAAATCCCCTCACCCTGGTCCATCGCGCTGGTGGGCGGCCTGATAGCCGCCAGGCCCCTGTTGATCGCCATGCTCAACCGGGTGGGACATCGGGAGCTGCTTCTGCTTTTCAGCATTTTTTTGGCCCTGGGTCTTGTCGCCGCCGGGTTCGATTATGTCAGATTGAAACCGGATCTTGGGGCTCTGTTCATTGGCGTTCTGCTTGCGGGCCACCCCAAAGCAGACGAGATGTCGGATGCCTTGCTGAGCATCAAAGATCTGTTTCTGGTCGGCTTTTTTCTGACCATCGGCTTGGCCGGAGCGCCGACATTTCAATCCATTGGAATTGCCATCATCCTGGCGGTGGTGGTTGTTTTCAAAATGGGGCTGTTTTTCTTGCTCCTGTCACGCTTCAAGCTGCGGGCCCGCACCTCGACGCTGGCGACCCTGAGCCTTGCCAATTACAGCGAATTCGGGCTGTTGGTGGCGACCATCGGCGTAAGAAACAACTGGATCGGCCCCGAATGGCTGATCACGATCGCCATCGCCCTGTCCATCTCCTTCATTGTGGCCTCGCCGCTGAATACCGCCGCCCACCGCATTTATGAGCGCTTCTCCAAACGCCTGCTGCCGTTTGAATCCAAAACCCGACTCCCTGATGACCAGCCGCTCGATCCGGGTCATGCTGAAATTGCCGTTTTCGGGCTCGGTCGCATCGGTACCGCCGCATACGATGACATGCGTGATCGCTACGGCGAAATCGTCATCGGCATTGATTTTGACAATGAGGTGGTTGCGAAACACCAGCAAGCAGGCCGCAACGTTATTGCCGGCGACGCCAACGATAACGATTTCTGGGAAAGAGCCGTGGCCGGGGGTGCCAACGTCAAAATCCGCATGGTAATTCTCGCCATGCCCGACCATACCGCCAACATGAACGCAGTGGCGGAACTCACCAGGCGGCAGTATGCGGGTCATATTGCAGCAACGGCTTTGTTTGATGATGAAGCTGAAGAATTAAGGCAGGCCGGTGCCCATGCTGCTTACAACATCTACGCTGAAGCCGGCTATGGCTTTGCCGAGCACGTCTGCCAGGTTTTGGGAGACGGCACAGCGTGTGAGAGATAAGATTACAGAGGTTAGAAGTCACAAGACAGATGACCCGTCTTCGTCCCGCTAATACGGGACTCCGACGCTTCAAACAGTTGAAAAAGAAAAGTGTTTGGAGATTATGCCTGCCGGTATATGGGCGGGATTGGCGTCGGAATCGAAAATCAGATAGGAGGTTATTGAAATGCTGAATAAAAGAAGATTCCCGGTTATGATCTGCTTTTGTTTGTTGATAGCTTTGGCATGGATGCTGACTCCGGTGGATCTTTTCGCTGAAGAAGCCCCGCTATCCAGGGGTCAGACCGTGTATGTCCCGATTTACTCGCATATATACAGCGGCGTTAAGGGACGGCCTTTTGATCTGGCGGCAACCCTCAGCATCCGCAATACGAATCTCAAAAATTCGATTACCCTGCTTGCGGTGAAGTATTATGACTCCGAGGGCAAGTTGGTCGAAGATTATCTCATAAAACCGCTGCAGCTGAATGCCCTGGTATCAACCCGCTACATCATAACGGAGGCTGACAGGGCCGGGGGCTCGGGGGCCAACTTCATTGTTGTCTGGACATCGGAGAGAAACGTAAACCCACCGATTATTGAAGCGGTCATGATCGGGACCCATTCCGGCCAGGGAATCTCTTTTCTCTCCAGGGGCCAGGTAATCAGGGAAGATCGTTAGGTTCATCCCAATCAAATTCGCCCCGCTGATACGACGTATATGTCATGGGATTTATTTAGTTGGTTTAGACGGTTTGGATGGTTTAGTTGGTTAGGTTGGATATGCTTTTTCTGAAGGGCCCGCTGGCTTGCGCTGAGGCGAATGACATTGGACATCGAAACCGGCAAGAACATTTCCCCCTTTATTAAAGGGGGATCAAAGGGGCATTTTTCCCATATACAACGTCTAAGAAACTGGTAACTATGAAAACCGCCAAAGATAAAGCAGCAGCAACCGAAACCAGCCGTCAGCCGGAAGGATTAATGGTCCTCAGGACCCAGGCCATGCCCAAAGACGCCAATCCCAACGGGGATATATTCGGCGGCTGGGTCATGTGCCAGATGGATATTGGCGGCGGCTTGCTGGCCATGGAGGTTGCCCGCGGCCGGGTGGTAACGGTGACCGTGGACAAGATGGCCTTTGTCAGGCCGGTCCAGGTCGGTGATACGATATGTGTTTACGGTCGTGTCATTCGCATCGGCAACTCCTCCATGGATATCAAGCTGGAGGTGTGGGCCAAGGATCTCATTGAAGAATTCGAAGCCCAGCGGCATCTGGTAACCGAGGCCGTCTTTCGCTACGTGGCCATCGACAAGGATCGCCGGCCGCGCCCTATTCCCGAAAACCCTCAATATCCGCGTTCCAGCCAATAACCCATCCTGCTTATCAGCTTCGACCCTTGCCAAACCGGGGGAAAGTTTGTAAAAGGTTGGTATGCAGCGAACTTTGTTCCGGGTATCCTTGGTGGCGGTGCTGATTGGCTGGTTGGGGTTTTCTTGCCCGGCTGTCGCCTTGGATCTGCAGATGCTGGGCCTGCGCGGTGGCATCTCAGACCATCGCAACGATGAAGATTTTAGACAGTATGAGACTTTTGCGATCTGGAATCTTGCCTGGGCCTGGAACCTGTGTCCAGATTGGTCCCTGGCCACCTACCTTGAAGCCAATGCGGGCCTTTTGAACGGTGGCGGAGATGCAGGCTTTGTTGGCTCAATCGGCCCCGGCCTTTACTTCAGCGGACTGAAGGATACCGTCCGTATCTACCTGGGTGTCAATCCGACTATCATCGGTGAACATGAATATGGCGGGGAAAACCTTGGTGGTCCGTTCCAGTTTACCTCTCATATCGGCATCGGCGTTCGTTTCACCCGGCATATTGCCATCGGATACCGCTGGCAGCACATGTCTAACCTGGTTTTTTACGACGAGAATCCCGGCTTGAATCTGCACATGATCGAAGTCGGCTACAGTTTTTAATAAAATGATGACTGCCTAGCTAAAGGAGAAATCCAATGCCTGCCTCCATACCCATTGTATGCCCCTACTGCGGTGTTGGCTGCAATCTTGACCTGACGCTGGATGACAGCGGCCGGCCGGTTAAAAGCAGCGCCACCGGCCGCAATCCCGAACTAAACGCCAAGTATGCCTGCGTCAAAGGTTTTACCGTCTACGAGCTTTTGAACCACCCCGAACGCCTGACCCAGCCCTATATCCGCAAAGCCGACAAACTGGAACTGGTCTCCTGGAAAACCGCTATTGCCGCTGCCTCCCGGGGATTGATGGTAACCATTGAAAAATACGGCCCTCAGAGCGTCGGGTTGCTCTGCAGCGGAAAAATTCTCAATGAAGAAGCCTACCTTTCCCAGAAGTTCCAGCGTGCCGTCATCGGCAATAACCATGTCGACAATTGCGCCCGGTTGTGCCATGGACCGACCGAGGCCGCTTTGCGACAGCAACTGGGGTTCGGTGCCGTCAGCACCTTTTTGGAGGATTATGAGGCCACCGAAACGGTTTTTCTGGTGGGGGCCCACACGACCTTTACCCACCCGGTCATCTGGATGCAGGTCAAAAAGCGCGCCAAAAGGGGCGGCCTCAACTTGATACTGGCCGATCCCCGTGAAACCGATCTGGTTAAGAACGCCGCCGTCCACCTGAAGGTCAAACCCGGCACGGATATTTTCTGGATCAAGGCCCTGGTTAAAATTATTATCGACAAGGGCTGGCACGACCGGCAATTCTGTGAAAAACAGACCATCGGGTTCGACGCTCTGTGCCAGATGGTCGCAAATCTGGATGTCGATTGGGCCTGCAAACGGGCCGGGGTTACCCGCCAGGAACTGGAAAAAGCCGCCGAGCTGATTCACAACAAAAAAACCATCTTCATATGGGGCATGGGCTTAACCCAGCATGCGCACGGGACCGATAACATCACCGCGCTGGTGAATCTGGCCCTGCTGACCGGCAACATCGGCAAACCCGGCTGCGGGCTGTCCCCCCTGCGCGGACAAAACAACGTCCAGGGCGCCGGTGATATGGGCGCGCTGCCCAATCTGCTGGCCGGGCACATGGAAGTGGACGATCCGGCCGCCCGGGTGCATGTCGGCGCCATCTGGGGAGCGGATGTCCCTTCGGAACCGGGCCTGGCAGCCCCGGAAATGATTCACGACATCGCCTCGCGTAAAATCAGGGCCCTGTATGTCATTGGCGAGAATCCGGTCGTATCCGAACCGCAATCCAATTTTGTCACCTGGATGCTCCAGAAACTGGATCTGTTGATCGTACAGGATATTTTCCCCAACGAAACATCCAAATACGCCCATATCGTGCTTCCGGCTGCAACGGTGGGTGAAAAGGACGGCACATTTACCAATGCCGCCCGGCGGGTTCAATACACGGCCGCCGGCTTACGGCCCCCGGGTGAGGCCAAACCGGATTGGCAGATCCTGCAGGAAATGGCCAATGCCATGGGAGCCTATTGGCACTACCCCTCGACCGCAGATATATGGGAAGAAATACGCCGGGTAGCACCTGTTTTCAGCGGCATCACCCACGATCGTCTCAAAGCATCCAATGGCATTTTCTGGCCCTGCTACGATGAGTCCCATCCGGGCACCCCGCGCCTTTATGAAGACGGATTTGGATTTCGTGACCGCCGGGCCCGCTTTCTGCCGGTTGAGTTGCCCGAAACCCTCATGGAACCGACGGAAAAATACCCTTACATTCTGATCACCGGTCGTCTGCTTGAGCATTTCAATACCGGCGAAATGACACGCCGAACAACCAAACTATCCCGGCTCAAGCCCTCGGCTTATCTGGATATGAACCCGGAAGACGCCGAAGACGCCGGTCTCAATGAAGGCGACACCGTACGCATGACCAGTCCCCATGGAACGGTCAGTCTGCCGCTGAAGTTCGATGCCGCCGTTCAGCGCGGCTATCTATTCGCCCCGATACACTTCAGTGAGCCCAATTTCAACTCCCTGATGAGCGCGGTGCCCATCGACCCCAAAGCCAGGATGCCGGCTTTGAAAGTCATACCGGTAAAGGTCGAACTGATAGAAACACGGGAAAGGCCTGCCGAAGCAGGATCATTATGATGATTCGCCAATTAGGGGTCTGAAATTATTCTTGCATTCTCTATGTCATTGAATTAAGGATTGGACTGGATAATTATCTAATTAACCAAAGGAGCCGCATATGTTAGCGAATTCATCCAAAGAAGGCATTCGGTTATCGCCAAGCATCCCTTCCCGGCACCACGGCTATGTAAAGGCTTTGATCTCGCTGATCGGCTTGGTACTTGTGCTGAGCGGCTGCGCCATGGTGGGCCCGGATTACGTCAAGCCGACAGCGCCGGAGCCGGATAAGTGGATAGAGGCGCATGATCCTCAAATCGATAGCAAGCAAACGGATTTCAGCCGGTGGTGGACGGTGTTTAACGACCCGGTTTTAAACACCCTGGTGGAGACCGCCTACCGGCAAAATCTCACCCTTCAAGTCGCCGGGTTGCGGGTGCTTGAAGCCCGGGCCCAGCTGGGCATCGCCTTTGGATTTCAATATCCGCAGCAACAGTTTGCTTCCGGCGACGCCTCTGTGAACCAGATCAGCAAAAATGCGCCCAATGCGGCCTTTTCGGATCGATACTATGACAACTATTTTGTCGGATTTGACGCTGTCTGGGAACTGGACGTCTGGGGTAAATTCCGCCGGGCGGTTCAATCCGGGGTAGCCGACCTAGAAGCCTCCATTGCAAATTATGACGATATTCTGGTGTCATTGACGGCTGATGTAGCCAGAACCTATTTGCAGGTCCGTACCAACGAAGAACGACTGGAAGTGGCACGCCAAAACGTGGGCCTTCAGAAGCGGTCCCTGGAAATTGCCGACGTGCGGTTTAAAGCCGGGGCCGTGACCGAGTTGGATGTTACCCAGGCCAGATCCTTGCTGCGCAGCACCGAGGCGACGATTCCAGAGTATGAAGCCAATATCCGCCGGGCGAAAAATGCTCTGGCCACCCTGCTGGGAAAACTGCCCGGTGAAGTTGACGCCATGTTAGGCGGGCCGGGGCTCATTCCGGCAGTTCCGGCGGAGGTGGTCGTCGGTATCCCGGCCGAGTTGCTGCGCCGACGGCCCGATATCCGCCTGGCCGAACGTCAAATGGCGGGGCAGAGCGCCCGGATCGGATTTGCCAAAGCCGATCTGTATCCCCATTTTTCACTGTTCGGCTCCCTGGGGTTGCAGGCCAGCAGCCATGTCGGCGCCAGCTCCAATAACTCCAAGTTCAGCGATCTATTTTCCAAAGACAGCATCACCTATTATGCCGGCGGCGGATTTCAATGGGATATATTGAATTACGGCAGAATCAGCAACCAGGTTCGCGTGGAAGATGCCCGTTTCCAGGAGCTGGTGGTTAACTACGAGAACACGGTTCTCAGAGCCGCCCAGGAAGTCGAAGATGCCATGATTTCCTTTTTGCGTACCCAGGATGCAGTGGAGTATTTAGCCGATGCTGTCAAGGCTTCCAAGCGCTCGGTGGATCTGTCCATGATTCAGTACCGCGAGGGATTGGTCGACTACCAGCGGGTGCTGGACACCCAGCGCTTTTTGACCGAGCAACAGGACCAGCTGGTGTTTACTGCCGGTTCGGTGGATTTGAGCTTGGTCGCCATGTACAAAGCTCTGGGGGGCGGCTGGGAGCTTAGAAAAGACAAGGAATTCGTTCCCGAAGATATCCTTGAAGAAATGGAGCAGCGCACCAACTGGGGCGATCTGCTGTCCCCGGAGGAATACGAGTATCCGCCTTCCCAGGAAGTCAAATCCATTATGCATGTACCGGATTTTTAAGATGCGAGTTACGCGTTGCGTGTTTCGAGTTGCGCGTTTAATAAGTATAGTTGATTGAGTTGATTAAGTTGACTAAGTTGATTGTAAAGCAGCACGCTAATCAATTAGATTCTGCTCCTTTACCCTATTTAACTATTCAACTGATCCTGGTTGCGTGTTCCGAGGTGCGGGTTGCGGACACCTCGGATGATCAACCCCAATCAACTTAATCAACTCAGTCAACTTAATCAACCCAGCAAGCAAAACGAATAAAGCCAATCAAGCCATCTTTTGGAATGCAAACAGGACCTAGACCATGACCAGGGAATTCGACCCCAAAAAAAGTTATCTGGCGGTCAAAGCCAATGAGAAGATGCTCGCCTATGCGGGATTTAATATTCGCTTGGAAGGGGACCGTGAAAGGAAAGAGGGGGTCGTGAAAATTTCTTCCTTCCAACGCGCCTATGGCGGCGGTTATCTGACCCTCACCTTTATTGTGGATAAGGGACAGGATGCAACCTTAATCGGGCAACTCGAGCAATTGTGTGCCAATATCACCGAAAAGGCCCTTGAGCCGCTGCTGGGCAAGGAATTCGAAAGAATGGTCAGAGTGGATCTGGATTTACTCGAAGAGATCAAAAGCTGGTATGTGGAAGAGATTAACGTATACTTCCGATCCATTGCCGGTCGGGAAAAGACGCTGGTGGAGAGCAGGATCATTCCGGCCCTTGAAAAGATTCTTCCCTGCAAATTTGATGCAGTGGAATGGTGGCCGGAAGGCAAGGATTCCGAGATGCCCAGAGCACAAGATGTCGCCGATAACAGGTCACTGCGGGCGCTCTTTAAAAAATGGTTTCGAAGTTCGTAGCTAAGTTAAGCTCGTAGCTCAAAGCTGATAGTCTGAAGGTCAGATTCTTCAGGCTATCAGCTATGAGCTATGAGCCTGCACGGCAACTTTAATATTTGAATGTCAACCAACCCATATCTATTTATAGGTAAGAATTTTTCTATCCTCATAGCTAGGAGGCCCTATGCCGCTAAAAGTCAAGTCGGAACCCAGACGAAAGGGCGTAATGGTGATATCCCCCATCGGCGCCATCGATGCCAGCTCCTATAGCGTACTGGAGGACAAAGTCGAGGAGGTCTTGAAAGAATCACCGGATGTCATCATATTTGACATGGAATTCACCGATTATATCAGCAGTTCTGGGATTCGGGTCCTCTTGAAAACCAAGAAGGCCCTGAAGGAAACCGCCGGCAAGATGGTCTTCATGAATCTTCAGCCTCAAATCCAAAAGGTTTTTGATATTCTCCAGGCCATACCAACCCTCAAGGTTTTTGCCAGCATTGAAGAACTGGACAATTATCTGGACGTGATGCAAAAAGCATCGCGGTATTGATGTAATCCAGCCAGCCGAATTTTCAGGCTGCCCGCATATTATCGATATATCACCAGTGAGTGTTTGAAGTTCGCCAGAGAAGCGTTATTGGTTCACAGGACTTTTTTGAGATGTTGCCTTCCCTTGCCACTCGTGGAAGTGAGGTCGGCACCTTTCAGCATAGGTCGAATAATATTTATGCCAGCTTCATCGACGCACAAACTTGCAACCACCGGGAATCTATCATTGACAATCAGTCACCGGTCGTTAATTTGGAGTTATACATCAAGAATATTAATAGAAGTGGCTTCAAAACCTCAGATCACGTCCAAAGACAAGGCGCGAGGATGATAGAAAGCGCAGCATGCACGCTAATATGTGAGCATTTCTAAGAGAACTCGCAACGCAGTATTTGGGCATTAGATGGGGTTTTGAAACCACTTCTAATTGCGCTGCTTATGCCTGATAACCATCAATTAAATAGCGTTGGAGAAAAACCATCCGGGCCCTGTGAGATCTATTACGATCAACCGGATGGCAACACACTGCTCGTCGGATTGCGGGGCAAATGGATACTGGGGGCCGCGATTCCGTCGGCTGATGAAGTTCAAAAACAGATCCGCTCTCACCCGACTGTTCGGCGAATAGGCTTCGACACCCGACAGTTGACTGACTGGGACAGCGGGATGCTGACCTTCCTTCTAAAAGTCATCACTCAGATCCAGAAAAGCAGTGTTAAAATCGATGACGGTGGTTTACCGGAAGGCGTCAAAAAACTTTTGCACCTGGCCACCGCGGTCCCCGAACGCAAAGGTGCACGCAAAGAAAAGACACATGAACCGCTGCTCCAACGGATCGGTGATTATGCCGTTGACACCGGCCGAGCAACAGTTGAATACATTGATTTTATCGGTGCCGCCTTTCTGGCACTTCTGAAGTTTCTGGCCGGCAAAGCGCGCTTCCAGCGTTCCGACTTGATCTTGTTCATAGAGCAAAGCGGCGCCCAGGCGCTTCCCATTGTAACCCTGATCAGCGTTCTGGTCGGACTGATTTTCGCTTTCATCGGTGCCGTGCAGTTGATGATGTTCGGCGCCCAGATATATGTGGCCGACCTGGTGGGGATTGCCATGATGCGGGTGATGGGAGCCGTGATGACCGGCGTCATCATGGCGGGCCGCACCGGTGCAGCTTTCGCTGCCCAAATCGGTACCATGCAGGTCAACGAAGAAGTTGATGCATTGCTTACCCTGGGTATCTCGCCAATGGAATTTTTGGTGCTGCCCCGGATGCTGGCCCTGATTTTGATGATGCCGCTGCTGTGCATCTACGCTGATTTGATGGGTATTCTCGGCGGAATGATCGTCGGGGTGGGAATGCTCGATATCGAAGTGGAGCTATATATCAACCAGACGCTCAAAGCCCTGAATTTGACCCATTTCGCGATCGGCATCGTTCATTCCATTGTTTTTGGTGTACTAATAGCGCTGGCCGGCTGCCTCAGGGGTATCCAGTGTGGTCGCAGTGCTTCGGCGGTGGGTGATGCCACCACGTCGGCTGTGGTGACCAGTATCGTGGCCATCGTCGTGGCCACGGCCATCATCACCGTGGTTTGCAATGTGATGGGGATATGATCTATCGATGCTTGAGGATCGCTGTGCTTGAGGAGCGCTTCGCTTTAGGTTAGGGCAAGAAAGGAATCTCTCTATTATATGTGGAGATCGAAGCAATCTTTTGCCTCCAACCTCTGACCTATAACCTTGAACCGTTAATACTGGTTTTGAATTATTAATATCATAGAAGAATGTTAGAAAAGCAGCCCCATATCGTCGTTGAGGATTTGACCATGGCCTATGGATCCTTCGTGGTTCAGCGGGACCTGACCTTTACGGTCAACCATGGTGATATTTTCATTATCATGGGCGGCAGCGGTTGCGGCAAGAGCACCCTGATGCGCCATATGGTCGGTTTGAAGGAACCGGCCAAGGGGCGCGTATTTTATGACGGGATCAATTTCTGGGATACCGATCCAGTTGAAAGACAGCAATTTATGAGCAAGATCGGCATATCCTACCAGAGCGGAGCGCTGTGGAGTTCCATGACCCTGGCGGAGAACATTGGGCTGCCGCTGCAGGAATTTACGGACTTGCGCCCGAACCAGATTCGCGAAATCGTGGAGTTGAAACTGGCCCTGGTGGGCCTGGGCGGTTTTGAGGACTACTATCCATCCGAAATCAGCGGGGGCATGCAAAAACGGGTGGGATTGGCCCGGGCCATTGCGCTGGATCCTGAAATCGTTTTCTTTGACGAACCATCGGCAGGGCTCGACCCCATCAGCGCCCGCCTGCTGGATGATTTAATTCTGGAGCTCAGCGAAAGCCTGAGAACCACCGTGGTGATTGTCACCCATGAGCTGGCCAGCATTTTCGCCATCGGCAATAACTCGGTCTTCCTCGACCCGGAGACCAAAACCATGCTGGCGGTCGGGGATCCCAAAAAACTCAGGGATGCGTCCGACAACGAAACCATCCGCAAGTTTTTGACGCGCGGAGAAGGATAAAAAGAAATGGAGTACTGGAGTGCTGGAGTAAAGGAGTAATGGATGATTCGAAAAAATAAGAACCGCGGCTACCAAAAACTGAGGGTTTGGAATGATGCGATTGATTTTTATGTAGAATCCAACAACATATTTCGGAAATTTCCTTATGAACTTAAGCGGATATCCAGCCAGGCTATCAGTTCCAGTGATTCAGTGCACCGAAACATAGCAGAGGGTTATTGCAGACGCTCAATTCACGAATATCTCAATTTTCTCAATATCGCTCTTGGTTCACTCGGTGAATCAGTTTCGGGGCTATTTGCTTACAGGAAGGCTGGAATATTAACGCAAGATGAGTTTGATAAATTAGATAGCTTAGCTTTTAAGCTTGAAAATGGATTACTAAAACTAGTCGAAAGTCTTGAAAGAAAAAGAGAACGAGGAGAATGGATTGATCATCTAATGGTCAAAGAGACAGTACCGATTTACGGAAATTAAAAAACCAATACTCCAACACTCCCTTACTCCATTACTCCTGTTGCGTATAGGCTATAAAACGAAATTTATCTTCTAGGTGGAATAAAGATCTTCATGGGAGAGTGAACAGCCATGGCAAAACAGGCAAACAAGACAACGGTGGGGTTGTTCGTCGTGGGCGCTATCGCGCTTCTGGTGGCGGCTCTTATCATTTTCGGTGGCGGCAAATTTTTCCAGAAAACCGATCGCTATGTGGCCTTTTTTGAAGGCTCGGTCAAAGGCCTGAATGTCGGTGCACCGGTAATGTTCAGGGGCGTCACTATCGGCAAGGTCGATGACTTTCAAGTTTACTATGACGCCCAAGAGACGCAATTTAAAATACCGGTTCTGATTACCCTTAACAAGGGCAAGGTTCACGGTATCGGCATCGAAATGGAAGTCAACAGGGAGCAAAGGGCGGAATTTTGGCAACAAATGCTGAAAAGTGGATTCAGGGCCGAACTGCAGCTGCAGAGCCTGGTGACCGGCCAGCTTGGCATCCAGCTGGATTTTTATCCCGACTCACCGCTTAAACTTTATGGTACAGATGGATTCGATCTTCCACCGGATGTCAGGGAAATACCGACGATTCAATCCGGTCTCCAGCAACTGACCAAAAAGATCGAGCAAATTCCACTGGATCAGATTGTGGAGGATGCCAGCGCAGCGATCAAAGGGATCAATAAAATTATCAATTCCCCCGAAACCGCCGAAACACTGCGGTATCTAAAGCAAGCCATTCAGGATGCACGCAACCTTGTGCGCCGCATTGATGAAAAAGTCGATCCGCTGTTCGCCCAGGTGGATCAAACCTTGAAGGACTCCCAGGCTCTGCTCGAAAATGTCGATCGACAGGTGGATCCGCTGGCTGCCAGTTTGAAGCAGACGTCGGATGACACCCGCAAGCTGGTTAATAACGTCAACAGCCGGATTGAGCCAATTCAAGCCGAATGGAGCAAAACAGCCAGGGAACCGCGGGCGGCGCTGAACGCCGCTGAAGGAACGCTTGAATCCATCGATGGCATGGTAGATGAAACTTCCGAATTTCGCTTTCAAGTCGAGCAATTTCTGGGTGAAATCACAATGATGGCGCGGTCTTTACGGGCTTTCGCCGATTATCTCGAACGCAACCCCGACGCGTTGCTAAGAGGCAAGATAGGAAGGGAAGGTCAAAAATGAGAGGTAAACGCTATCGTCCGGTAATGCTTGTACTGTGTGGGGTAATCATGGCGGTGGTCGCGTGCTCTCCGTTCGGCAGCGGGACGCGCCAACCTACCAGGAACTATGTTCTGAGTTCACTATACAGTGAAGAGAGTATACCGCAGCCCCTGGCCGATTTAAACCAGATCGGTATTCTGGTGGGTCCGATTAGATTGGCACAGTACCTCGATCGATCGGATATCGTTATCCGCAACAACCAGAATCAGATTGAACTTGCCGAGTTTGCTTCCTGGGCCGGGCCGCTGCCGGAAAATTTCAGCAGAGTGCTGGCCGAAAATCTATCGCTGTGGCTGAACACCAAAAAGGTCGCAATTTTTCCGCAATCAAAATTACCGTTTTTTAATTATAATGTCACCATGAATGTGAACCGCTTTGACGGCCGCCCGGGCGAGCAATCACAGTTGCGCGCCCGCTGGGTCATACTGGACAAAAAGCGAAAAGAGATACTTTTCAATTCGCACACCATGCTGAATCAGCCCACAGAAAATGCGAGCATCGAAGCCCTGATTGCATCTCAAAGCCGTCTGGTTGCCGATTTCAGCCGTGAAATCGCCGAAGCCATAAAGGATCTCGAGGCTCGCAAGGCAGGGGAATGAGCCAATGATTATCCTATATATTTCTGTTAGGATTTATGATAATCAGAGGATCAGGGCCTTGAACGCATGGCGCCAGGGGCATAGCGCAAAGCGTTGAAAGATGGGTTATAAAACCGCTCATCACGCCAGGCCCTATGCCTTGAGCCTTGAGCCTTTAAATCTCACACCATCTAAAAACAGCCAGAGACACACGGTTAACGCATGAAAAAACTTATTGCTATAGCATTTACAGCAGTGCTTGTGGTGGCCTGCGCCCACGGCAAGACCGATTCATTTCCGACCGTTGCAAATCAATCCGAAGCAGCGGAAGTCTTCGTCATCCGGGATAATAATTTCATTGGGTGGGGGACATCACTGAAGGTGGCGCTGGACGATTCCATCATTGCCCGTCTGCGCTCGGGGGAGTATGTTAAATTTTACCTGACGCCGGGCTTCCATTCATTGGGCGTATCCCAACCGACCATCACGGTACCCTTTGAAAAGGGACAGACCTACCATTTTCTGATCTTTGCGGACTATACCAAATTCGGCTTCGACATCCGCCGCATCGGCGACCGGCAGGCTGATATGTGGTTGTCCAAAACGAAACCGATCGAGTAGTGCCAGAATTCCAATTAGTTTGGAAAATTCATTTTTGCTTCCGGCATGTGATGATTAGCGTTTGCCCAAAGGTATAAGGTAGAGGGTATAAGGTGTAAGGTATAGGCTGAACTTTCCGAGTCTTCGACCCTATACCTTACACCTTATACCCTATACCGGTAACCCTATCCTTCGAACCCTATGCCATGAGCCTTGCGCCAATTCCTATCAGCTATCAACCGATTAGCACCATATACACATCCATCACATTCGTGCGGGTGGGACCGGTGATCACCAGGTCTTCCAGCGGCTGGAAGAAATGGTAGGAATCGTTGCGGCTGAGGTAGTCAAACGGATCAAGGCCCTCGGTCCGGGCGCGTGCCAGGGTATGGCCATCAACGATGGCGCCGGCGGCATCGGTCGGTCCGTCATTTCCGTCGGTGCCGCCGGCCAATACCACGATGTTTTCAAGGCCAGCGATGGCCAGGGCTGCTGCCAGGGCCAATTCCTGATTGCGGCCCCCCTTGCCGTCTCCCCGGATGGTTACGGTGGTTTCTCCTCCGCACAGAATGCAGGCCGGTGCTGTCACTGGGTTTCCCGAATCCCGGACTTCTCTGGCAATGGCGGTCAGCACCTTGGCCACTTCCCGCGCCTCCCCCTCAACGGTGGAAGAAAGTATCAGCGTGCCGTAACCCAGTTTGTCCGCCTTTGATTCTGCCGCCTTCAGGGCCTGGATATTGGTTCCCACCAGTTTGGAATAACAGCGCTTAAAGACTGCGTCTCCCGCTTTAGGCGTGTCTTCGATCTCGCCTTTCAGCCCCCGCTCGATCCGGCTGCGCACCGATGGCGGAACCTGATTCCAGATGTCATATTTGTCCAATATCTGCCTGCTATCGTCAAAGGTGCTGGTATCCGGCACCGCCGGGCCGGACGCGATGACGTTGAGATCGTCTCCAATGACATCGGAAAGTATCAAACTGACGACGGTGGCCGGATAGGCGAAGCGGGCCAAACCACCGCCTTTGGCGCGGGAAAGATGCTTACGGATGGAATTGATTTCATGAATGTCCGCACCGCAGGCCAGAAGCAGCCTGGTGACCGCCTGTTTGTCTTCCAGGGTGACGCCGTCGGCCGGGGCTACCAGAAGGGCCGAGCCCCCGCCGGACATCAGGCAGAGGACCAGATCCCGCTCACCGGCATCCTTGACCAGCGCCAGGATCTCTTCAGCCCCTTTTATGCCGCGTTCATCGGGCACCGGATGGCTGGCCTCATGGATGCGCACATGCGCCAGCGGCAGTCCATGCCCCTCTTTGACCACGATGACGCCGTCGGCAATACGGTCTCCCAGCAATTCTTCCAGCGCCCGTGCCATGGGGGCACCGGCCTTACCGGCGCCGACAACCAGAATGCGGTTGTAATCTTTTAACGCAAATCTGTGCTCACCCACCTGGAGCACATCATCCGTTAATTGGAGATATCTGAATATGGCTTCAACCGGATCCACGGCTTTAAGAGCCGCTTGGAATATTTCCAGGGCATGTTGTCGAATCGGTTCCGCTTGATCGGTTTGGGGTGTCATCGTTTTCCTTTCGGTATTTTCAGGTTGGATACATAGATTTATGGGTAGACGGTTGAGGGTTAAGGGTTGAAGGTTGAAACCGCAGATTACATCCAGCAATGCGAGATCGTTCCAAGTGCTTGTTTTTCAACCCGTGCGGCAGGCTCTTTTAACCTTATACCCTCTACCCTGTACCTTCTACCTGCTAGTTTCCAGCAACCAACAGCCAGAAGCCACAGAAAGAGAGCGAGTGACATTAGGACAACGAGGACATTTTGTCAATCAAATCCACCACCCGGTTGGAATAGCCCCATTCGTTGTCATACCAGGAGACCACCCGGACAAAGCCGTCTTCCAGCGAGCTGGTGGACAGGGCATCGAAAATACTGGAGTGGGGATTGCCGATGATGTCACTGGAGACAAGCGGTGCTTCACTGTACTCGAGCACCTGCTTCATGGGCCCCGCGGCTGCCCGTCGTACCGCCGCATTGACCTCTGCGGCTGACGGTTTGCGTTGCACCCGGGCGACAAGATCCACAATGGAGCCGTCGGGCACGGGAACGCGCATGGCCAGTCCATCCAGTTTGCCCTTGAGCCGGGGAAGCACCTTGCCGACCGCCCGGGCCGCACCCGTCGTGGTGGGGATGATGTTTTCACCGGCAGCCCGACTGCGCCGGAAGTCCTTGTGCGGCACGTCGGCCAGGCGCTGGTCGTTGGTGTAGGCATGTACCGTGGTGATAAAGCCTTCCTCGAGCCCAAAAGCATCATCCAGGACTTTGGCGATGGGCGCCAGGCAGTTGGTGGTGCAGGAGGCGTTGGAGACGATGCGGTGCTCGGCTTTAAGCTGATCGTCGTTAACCCCCAATACAATGGTGGCATCGATTTGGTCTTTGGCCGGCACGGTTAACAGAACCTTACGGGCGCCGGCCTCCAGGTGTTTTTCCAACCCCGCCCTCTCGCGGAACACGCCGGTGGATTCTATGACCACATCAACACCCAGGTCTTTCCAGGGTATCAGGGCCGGATCGCGATGCGCGGTCATCTCGACCTTTTGATCGCCGACGAATAACGCATCATCGGTGGCTCTGACCTCTTGTTTAAAAATTCCCATCACCGTATCGTATTTGAGGAGGTAGGCCAGCTGTTCGTTGTCAAAAAGGTCATTGATGCAGACGACATTGAGATCGTCGCGGTCGCTTAAAATACGAAAGACGCTGCGGCCAATGCGGCCAAAACCGTTTATGCCTATTTGGGTGGTCATTATGCCGCCTCCTTTCTCATCACCTTGAAGGTGTTGATAAGATCCACCACGCGGTGGGCGTAACCCCAGCCATTGTCATACCAGGCCAGGGTTTTCGATACATTCTCTCCCATCGTCATGGTCGCCAGAGAATCAAAAGTGGTCGAATAGGGGCTGCGAATAATGTCGCTGGACACAATGGGCTCATCCTCGTAATCGATGATGTCACGCCACGTGTCGGTGGATGCGGCGGTTCGGACGACCTCATTGATCGCCGTTGCTGTCACCGGCTTATCGTGCCAGCAAACCAAATCCACCACCGACCCGTTGGGTACGGGCACATTCATGGAGCCGCCGCTGATGCGCCCGGCCATCTCCGGAATCAGCCGCGTCACCATCCCGGCGGCATCAGTTTGCTGGGGGATAATATTTTCAGCAGCCGCACGACCCCGGCGCTTGTCTTCGGAGGGCACATCCGCCAAACGCTGCTGGTTGGTGTAGGCGTGTACGGTGCTCAAAAACGCCCGCTTGATACCGAAGGCACCGTGCAGAATTTTAATGATCGGTGCCGCGCAGTGCGCCGTGCACGATCCGTTGGATACAATGCGGTGCTTCGGTTGCAGTTGGTGATCGTTAACCCCCATCACAATGGTGATATCGGGCGGATCCTGGGGTGGCGCGCATAAAATCACCCGCTTCGCGCCGCGGTCGAAATGCCGTTCGAGTTGTTCACGGGTCCACTTGCGCGCCGTGGCCTCAATAACGACATCGACACCTAAATCCCCCCACGGAACGTCTCCGGGTTCAGGTTCGGACAGCATGGGGATCTGACGTCCGGCCACATACAGGTGACCTTCTTTTATGCTGACCTCATCCGGAAATTGGCCCAAGATCGTATCGAAGCGCAGTAAATACTCAAGCGCTTTATGATCAGCAATATCGCTGATGGCCCGTAGTCGAATATCCTCGTTCTGGTACAGGATACGAAAAAGGTTTCGTCCGATCCTGCCAAAACCCATTAGACCTATACCCACGGATGGCATAAAACACCTCCTTTTGAAACCGGTTAAAGGTTCAGGGTTCAGCGTTCGGGGTTTCAGACTGTGTCCTTTCTGGCTGCACGCCTGAGTCTTGCCAAGAAGGCAGAAACCCGCTTTGGCTGTTCATCAGGGATTGGTCCGGATTCATCGTCAAACCTGAATCCCGGCCGCCTTCGGCTCTGCCATGGGCGCGTAAACCTTTGAACTCTGAACCTTGAACGGTATGGCCCTATCTATCTTTTTAATGACCTATTTGATTGGTTGTTTCCAAATCCGCCGGAGGCGGATTACAACCGCAACGATTAAAGCACAGACGTGCTTTTGGATTTCCCCGCCCATAAGGGCGGGAAAATCCAAACCACCTGCTTTGCGGGTGGTCGTTGATTCTGTCAACAACGCAGACGGATATGAGGTCGAGATTCCGGGTTCGCTTGATTCGAGGATTCGCGTTAGAGGCTGTGGGATGCTGGTTACTGGTTCCTTGATACTGGCTGCTTTTGTGGCTGGTAACACCTGATACTCGATACTGGATTCTCGATATAAGTGGCCCAAGGCGCAGGGCGCAAGGCTATAAAAGAACGCGATCATTGGCCTTACGCCCTGCGCCGTGAGCCTTGCGCCAATCATTCAACCTTTTACCGTCCACCTTCTGCCTTCAACCCTTGAATTGCCAGAGACAGGGGACTATTCGGCGATCAGTTTGATGCGGTTCTGGGCGTAGGCGTTGCGGATCATTACGTAGGGATCCAGGGCCGCCTCTTTCAACGCTTCATACTCTCCGATGCGCACAGAGGTCTCGTTGACCGCCTCGCCGGCCCGG
>JAFDCJ010000337.1 GCA_019312835.1 Deltaproteobacteria bacterium | reverse complement strand
TTTGGCGGCATCCCGCTGGATGCCCATGAGATCGGTGCCGATTACTTGATCAGCAGCGCCAACAAGTGCATTCAGGGAGTGCCGGGTTTCGGATTTGTCATCGCCCGCAGCAAGGAACTTAAAAAGACCAAAGGACAGGCCCGCTCTTTGAGTCTGGATCTGTTTGATCAATGGGAGACCATGGAAAAGGATGCGGGCAAGTGGCGCTTTACCTCGCCGACCCACACGGTGCGCGCCTTCGTCCAGGCCCTGCAGGAACTCGAGGCCGAAGGCGGGATTATCAAACGCCATGAGCGCTATTGTGAAAACCATCGGGCCCTGGTGCAGGGGATGCAGGCTTTGGGTTTTAAAACACTGCTGCCGGCCGAAAATCAAGCGCCCATAATTACGGCCTTTCACAGCCCGCAGCATAAAGATTGGGCATTCGACCGATTTTACCGGCACCTGAAGCAGCAGGGATTTGTTATTTATCCGGGCAAAGTGACCGCGGCCGATACCTTTCGCATCGGCAATATCGGTGATATCCGGCCGGCAGATATTTCGCGCCTTTTGGAGGCAACGAAGGTCGCCATGTACTGGCAAAGACGGTGAAAAAATTTAATCTGGCGCGAGGTCTACATTGTAAAAAGAGCGTGGAGCGCCTTATGGCAAAGCATGCTTTAATCTCCTTGGTTGGGCTGATATTCATGATGGTATGCGCAGCTAAGCTATTCAGCTACCTGGGGTCTTCGAGTGCTAGAAACATTCAACATACACCGGTAGAAAATTCCAACTGTTGCCAATCTTCAATATCTTCGGTTAATCGAAAGCCGTTTTTTGCTTTTGAAAAAACGCATGACGAATTTGATACGACCTCCAGGAACTGGCATCGCGAGTACGAGAAAAATAACAGTTATGCTGAATCCTGGTTCTTTTTGGTTCAAACTCAACAGGAGACTGTTTTGTTTGTGACCCTCTCTGTCACCAATCTCGGGATTCGCACCTTCGATGCGGTTTGCGATGTCCGATTTTATGCTTCTAACGGAGATCAATATGGAACGTACGCACAATATCGGCGCAAAGATGTATCCGGTGCCAGGAACAAACTGGATTTGACCATCGGACCCAACCAACTCGTCCATATGGACCGCACCTATCGGTTAAGCATCGCTGAAAATGATTTGCAGCTTGATCTGACCCTGGAAAATGTATTGCCTGAATTTCAATTCGGCAACGGTCGGGTATTATTTTACGAAGATCGATCAGCTGAATGGAATATTCGCTTTGATGCGCCGCGCGCCGTCGCGAAAGGCATATTGACTGTTGCGGACAAAACATTCAGCCTGGATGGCGATGGGTACCACGATCATGTTTGGAGCTCGATTAAGTTGCCGACATTTGCAAAGAAGTGGTACACACTGAGACTCTATGATGAACGCTTTACCATCATTCTGCATCAGATCCACCTGGCGGATACCTTCGGTGGTGGTAAAATTTGTGCGGGGATCATCGGGGATAACAACAGATTAATCCCCTTTCGCACCTATTGTTACAATCCGCTAAAGTGGCGCAAAGACGCGACATCGGGCTTACAAATTCCCGAGGAGCTGGCACTGAGTATCAGAACGAAAGAATATACGGTCGAGGGCACCGTCAAGGAGGTCCGCTTTCTGGAATCTGTCGAAGTATTGAGTCGACTGTCCTGGTCGATACGCACCGCCGTTAAGGTATTTTATTCAAAGCCCTATCTGATCAGGTATCAGGCTCAGTGTGACATTAATTTAATCGATAACAGCGGAGTTCGGTACCCCATTTCGGGTTTAGGGGTGGTGGGTGCGAATTACTATTAAGTTCAATCAGCAGGTTTCGTGTTCTGCTTTATACCCCATTTTGAGGGGTGCCGCTCCATCAATTTTTTCTAAAAATCAGCCTGGATAAGAAATACAGGGCCGTCCAGGCCACGGGTGTTAAAAAAACGACTCCCAGGACCAGGTATTGATTAAAATGGCTTCGAAAAATAAAAACGATCAGATTAATGCCCAGCACCACCAGCGAGCCGATCAGCCATCCTTTCAATCTTCTGTCTAAATGAACAAGAGGCATGCGTTATCCAACTAAAAATTGAATTCGTGTTTTTGTAACGACGTGCATTGCAGGCACAATGGAAAGTTGTGTGTAGTATTAAATTGTTAAATTATTGTTAGGCAGGGAAAATTTCTGATAATTTTTTTCGAATCAAACCCACCGGCGGACCCGCATCTTGTACGCGGTATAGCGGTCGCCGAACTTGGATTCCAAATACACCTCTTCGGGTAACACCGCTATGCGATTAAATACAAGCCACAGCGCAACGGCCGCAAATAAAAACCAGAACGAAAGAAACAAAAGCGCCAAGCCAAACAACACGAGTATCAGGGATAAGTACATCGGATTGCGCGAAAGCCTGAAAGGACCGTCTTCCACAATCCGGGCTGTCGGTTTGCGGGTATCAATGAAAGAGCCATGTTTCTTTAATACCACAACGGCATGCAGCGCCAAATACCCTGAGAAAATAAACACAATCAGTGCGACGGCACTTCTCAGAGCGACAGGCCCTCTCGGGTAATTGAGCGCCACCCCGTATTCGAGTAGCCCCGCAATACCCATAATCGCAAAGAAGATCAATGGCGGCGGTATTTTGACATCCGGATAATCTTGCGCTGGTGGTACATCCATCTTCAAGCTAAAGCCCAATCCAAAGCGCACCGGTCATGACGATGCTGAGTGGCTGATCAAAGGTCGGCTGGATGCAGTCG
>JAFDCJ010000336.1 GCA_019312835.1 Deltaproteobacteria bacterium | reverse complement strand
TCCTGAAACCGAAACGTGGATAATGTATTCTTCCGATATTAAAAAATGCGCTCGCCAGCTTGTCAAAGAATCCTTGAACCAGATTCTGGCTGATACTTACCAGGTTCCCTCCCTGGAGGAAATGAAGCATTTTCTGGAAGAAAATTTTGACCATTCCTTTGATGAGTACCTGACCACCCAAAAGATCAGACGCTCGCACCCCACGTGGAACGATGATCAGGTGATGGATGAGTTGGAAAGGCAAAAAAGACACTACGAAAATGAACTCCGTGTGAATTTAAGAATTGCGGCTCTGAATACCATCGAGGAGATTGAAAACCTGATTATCAGTTTGAACAATGCCATCCGGGAGTGGAAAGTCTTGTATCTGTAATTTACGGGGATGTTTCCATCTTTTTGCCCAGCAGGCGGAGCAGATCTTCTTTCAGACCATAGGGCATTGCCACAAACACGTCGCTCATTCTTTCTTCCCAGCGACTGATAATCATGACCGGGGTCGGCTTCTCCCAGGTCAACAGAAAATAAACTTCATCCCGGATCTTCCTTCGCAACCTCATTTTCTCTTTACGATCGACCTTGGACAAACGGTTTAAAGCATCTTCAAACCACTTGTTAATATCCATAATATCTCGATCTCTGAGCCTCGCCATACAGACAGTATAGCACGATTCATCTGCAAAAACAAAAATCCGTTGAAATAAAAGTATTTAAGTTGATTAGCAGTTTCGCCGATAACTGATTTGAAGAGGAGCTTGGCGCGATTTTGGAAAAAATATCCCCCGGCCGGTAGCCGATAATGGGGAAATCAACTTGTCGAGGTCAAAGATGCAAACGGTGATAAAAATATTTTTTTTAGCCGGCGTCCTTGTGGTTGCCGGTTTCTTTGCCAACCATTTTGGGTGGGTGTCAATCCCCTGGCTGGAATTTAATGATGTGCCGACCTACAGTGAGGACGCTGTCCGGACCAATGACACCCTCAAAGAGGCCTTTGAAAAGTGAAACCGAAAAAAATGATCATCATGTTGGCCATCGTTTTGATGCCGTCCCTGGCGGCTGCCAGTTTTGCAGTCCAACTCGAAAACACCTTCGATCGCAAATTGTATTATTTCATCTACTGGATCGATCATCCCTATGGCTGGAGAGCACCGGCCAATATGGCCGGTGGTGAGTTGGATGCTGCCGAAAAAACGCGGCTGGACGCAAGCTTTCAGCAGGGTAAATACCGTATCGTCTGGAAGGATAAAGATCAGTGGAAAAACGAAATGCTGATGCACATCAATAAGAACGTGACCCTGATAACCGTCCGTCCTGAAAAGGTCGAGTATTAATTATGGCGGCATTTTGCTTCGAGTTGTTCCTTGATGCGCGTTAACATCGTTTCCGAAAGCGGTCTTGGCTTGACATGCTCGAACAGAGAAGCAAACTGGCCGGGGTTTACCACCGGGATCCCGTCGGCGGACGTCCTTTTTACCACCCAGCCGGGCAGGGCAACGACAGCCCTGACCGCTATGGGTTCCCCGGTAGAAGTTGCAAGCCAGTGGGACAGCCAATCGGCTTGCTGTTCGGCCAGCTCAATCGTTTCGAAATCATTTTTATCCGCGTAAACCAGCATGCGGCCGTCATACGTCACAGTGGCCTCCTGCCCGCCGGTGCCCCCTGAACCCTTCAAACGGGTACAAGTTTCAACGGCAAAGACCCCCTTTTCTCCCACAATTATGTGATCGATATTAAACGTATCAGCAGGAAAATCATGGTATACCAGATAGCCCTGGCCCATGAGGTGATTGAGTTCCTGTCCGACAGCCAATTCCCCCTCGTAGCCCAGTCGGATGCGTTTGCGCCGGGATGACAATTTGGCCAAATTAAATATCAGATAGGCGAATACCAGGCTGCCGATGATCGCAGATATCCAGATGACGGACAGCGGCGGTTGCTCAGCCCGATAATAGAAATACGAGATCAGGGTCGCATACAGGATGAGGGGCAGAATAATGACATAAACCAGATATAGATGGATTTGCTCGTTGAGGTTGTCCAGGGCACGTAACAGCGATCCACCGGGGATGCGGAGCAAATTCTCTTTAAACGAGGGGCGCAGGGATTTCAAGCGGATCCGTCTTCGCAGCACCTTCAGTACGCTCAGCATAAAGAACAGGATGCCGCAGGTTAGTATCACCGGGAAATAGATCCAAAATTTTTCCGACATAAAGCCTTCTCGGTTGTCTGATTGTAAAAAAAAAATCGGTTTACGGAATGAAAACCGGCAGCTAGGGGTGGTTTGCGAAACCCCAGCCATGGATCAGGATACGCGCCTTTTTGAGATAGCTTCCGCACTGACGGCATCGAAACCCAGCGCAGATAGTAGCTGAAAATCAGTTGAGAAGCAATGGGAAAGTCAAGGTTAGAGTAGCGCCGGCCGGACATGGCCGGAGGGGCAGGCCGTTGGGCCAATTTCCGGCTAAATCAGGACTGTCAAAAACAGGATGACAAACAGCCAGAAAGAACAGGAGAAGACAAGTTCGCGAATTATTTCATCCCTCAAGCTCATGTGATTTATATCGGCATTAAATTCAAGAACTTTAGGACTTTATGCGCGAGAGATGGCTTCTAATTATTTCGTCAGCAATCGGCGTGCCGTCCAGAAGTATTTATCCCAGTAATGGGGGTCCATTTTGGAGATGGTCACCCCCTTGGCTTTGGATGCATGGACAAACTCGGAATTGCTCATATAAATCCCCACATGGCGCGGGTAGGAAGGTGGTTTGAAGAAGACCAGATCTCCGGCCTTTAGGTCGGCTTTTTCTATCGGACGTCCGAGAGCTGCCTGCGCTTTGGTTGTCCGGGGCAGGTCCATCGCAAAAACATTCTTATAAACGGCTTTTACAAACCCGGAGCAATCGATGCCGCTTCGACTGCTGCCGCCCAAACGGTGACGCGTGCCCCGCCACCGCTGGTATTCCGCCTCCAGCTGCTTTTGAATCTCCGATGAAGCCGAATCATGTCCGGGCACAGGCGCGCGATGGGTCCGTTGCCAATCGTCACCCCCTGCACCGGGTTGGTGAGCGCAGGAGGCCATGAAAAATAGCACTGCAACCGCAATGATGCCCGGCCAGATCTTCAGCCAACCGGGACCTTCGAGATTGATTCTGTTTCCGACGCCAGTGACCATATCAATATACCGGTGTAAAATTGAAATGCCCCACTGCCTGCAGACTCTCGTAGTTAACCTCGTAAAGGGCTTCGATGACCCTCTCGTAAAAGAGGGCGTCCGTCATCAAGTGGCCGTCGTAGACCAGATCCACCAGACTTTCTGCCGGTATGTTGTTGAAACAATCCTGGCAGATGAAATAGTCCTCGAAGATGTAGATTTGACCACCGCCGGCATACACCCTTCTAAGTCCGTCCCGGGTGGAAAGATGCGCACAGCTGACCCAGGTATTGGGCGCGTGGGCATCGCGGCGGCAGCTGTCGGCGTGCCTGGCAAAAGCATCATTACTTGCAATTATCGGTGTGATAATATCGTCGGCAAACTGCCGGTCCGTCATCGGCCGGCCAGACCCAATTAATTGTGCCAGATCACCCGTTTGCAGGATGTTGTCATAGCAGGTCTCACAAAAGCATTTGCCCAGCACGATGGTGATCAGTCCCGATGACAAACAGTAATTGTACACCAGATCGGCTTGAGCCAGATGACGGCAGACCAGCCAGGTATATGACTCGGGATCTTTTACGGCTACAGGCCGTGACAAATCCAGCGACCGGTCGTCGGTGTAATTGGGAATTCCCGATGCCACCGCGCCGGGATTCCATTCGGGTCCATCGAATATAAAAAAGGCTTTTTCGGTTTTATCTACTTCAGCTCCCATAAATATCCGCTCCATTAACCTTGAATTTTTCAGATCGCTGCCATATATCTTCTTTCATGAGAAAGCAAAATTCGCACCAAACTAATATTTTTTTTAATTTTCTTTAATTTTCAGGTGATTATTCGAAGCTCAAAGCGGTCAGAGCCTCCGGGAGTGCCAAAAAATTGAATGCCCCTGTCAAAAACGATTGGATCAATCACCCGCTGACTGAAATTCCGAATCGAACAATTGACAATCATATTGATTTACAGGATAGTCAGGGGCACCGCTTGAACAGAAAGGGGGTCAGCAATGGGAACCCGGAAAGATCGCGATGTCGAGAAGGGGTATACCACCGGTCAAATGGTGGCCAAACTCCGCCGTCTGGCGGACTGTTTGGAGTCGGGTAAACAGTTCAGAATTCAAATTGCCGGTGAACGGGTGAATATACCCTCAGCGGCAGTGTTCAATATCGAGCACGAAAGGGAGGGTGACAGCGAGGAAGTGGAATTCCAATTTAAATGGAAACGGTAAGTGGTTGATAGCCGCCGATTGCGCCTGCCTATTCCGGCCCCTGGACGGAGTTTCGCAGGGTGCCGATTCCCTCCACCGCTACCTCGACCGTATCTCCCGGCATCAGATAGACGGGCGGTTTCCGCGTAAATCCCACACCGCTGGGTGTTCCGGTAAGAATCACCGTGCCGGGCAGCAGGGTTGCCCCGGTTGACAGAAAGGAGATTAATTCGGCCACGGGAAAAATCATATCCCCGGTGTTGCCGTCCTGCATGACCTCTCCGTTGAGTTCGCAGGTCAGGCGCAGATTTTGAGGATCTTGAAGCTCATCTGCAGAAACCAGCTCCGGCCCTACCGGGCAGAAGGTGTCAAAGCTTTTGCTGCGCACCCATTGGCCGGCACCCCGTCGCCCTTGCCAGCGCCTGGCTGAGACATCGTTGGCCGCCGTGTAACCGAGGACATAACGCATGGCCTCGGCCGTGCTCACATCTTTGGCCGCCCGGCCAATCACCACGGCCAGTTCCGCCTCGTAATCCACTTCAGGGGGATCCATGCACGTGGCCGGCAGGACAATGGGATCCCCGGGGTTGGCAATCGAGGCCGGATTTTTCATGAATACGACCGGATATTTCGGGGCCTCCATGCCGATCTCCTTGGCATGTTGGTGATAATTGAGTCCGATGCCGAAAATCGCCGCGGGCACCAGGGGTGCCAGCAGCTTTTTGACATGACAAACTTTATCGGTTTCTGTCAGACCGGTCAGCAGATCCCCTACCAGCAGCGTTGCCGTATCCTTTTCGAAATTTCGGCCGAAACGCTGCTGGCCGTCTTCATCTATAAATCTTACAATACGCATACCATATCCTTTCTGAGAGGCTGCTAGACATACCCATATTTTGATCCGGCACAGCGGACAATGGATTCAAGCTTGTCATCCCGATAACAGGCAATCGCTGGAGCGGTTTCGCCCTCGCTGATCCGCCGCAATCGGCGCAGGCAATCCAGGGTGGCGTGGACAACGGCTGGTTCAAGCCCGAAACGGTCGGCTATTTCATCGATGCCGGTTGTGCCGTATTCGGCTATGATGATTTCCACCTGTTCAACCGTGGGCAGCTTTTTGCCAGTAAGATCTTCCATGATAAATTGTCCTCCCCTTCACAGCAGGAGGCCCCGTCTGTCTTATGGTTCAAAGGGGGCCTTTCCGCATATACACCATGTCGCCCTTCCATACAAGGCAAACATTTAATTGCGCTGTTCTGAAATAGCTATTTCAGACAATTGATTTTTAACCATCTGTAATTACGTTTGGTCTCTGTCCTGCAAATCGGGTCTGCGAAAACCGGTCAGGGCGTGGCGTTAAAGATTTCAGACCGACCCGTTTGCAGGAGGGTTGTTCTTTTTAACCGTAGCTATCAAAAAACATTTAGATTGCCCGCCTGCCAGCGGATCACCCGCCGCTGGCGGGCGGGTAAGATCAGACGAAGAAAATAAATTTCTGAGATAGCTTCCCGTAAAGTTTTAGGCTCATTATGCCGATAAAATCATTAGAGGTCATCTCAAAAAAGTCTTTTGGCCTCCCGCCTTTGGCAGGATTGGTACCTGGTTTCCCCGCGTTGCGGGATGACCCATCGAAGTTAACTTTGATTGTGGGACTTAAATCCTCGCAATACGATTGTATTCCTGCGGTTTAAAGCCCACCGACAGGCTAAGATCAGACGGGTCATCCAGCCATGCTGGGAAACTCGGTCCCGCCGTAATTTTGAACCAAAATCCTCTTTTTGAGATAGCCTCCAGAGTCTGAACTTTCAGGAGGGTTTTATGATATCCATATTAATTTCTGGGATTATAGCGGCCTGTATAGTTGTTTTAACCGCCATCCTGTTTGCAAAAAGCGCTCGCATTGGTAAAACGACCGCAAGTGAAAAAGAACTTTCGATGGAAGATTATCTTTTTAAAATTGCACGGGTAACCGGTCATAGTGAATACGATGTGTTTTGCAAATCAGCCGAGGCCTGGCCGATATCCAAAGAAAAAATCGAGCAGGATTTTACACGTTACCTTCAACAGCAGGGCGTACCCCACTATGTCAACGATTTTGTTCGAAGAAACAAAAAGCACATCGATCAATTGAGCATTCCTCGATTCTAATAACATGGGCCTGACCGATCGCCCCTTCCGGGGTGATCGGCATGCGCCGTATCAAGGGGTATCTGTGCGTTTCCCCGGGATTTGATAAGTTCCATCCAGACGGTCCAGCATTTCATCGTAGCGGGCGTCAAGATCTTCGATGGCATCTTCGTATTGACGGGCGGTTATGTCACCCGATCGGAAGCGCTGATCGATCGCCGACCGTTCATTCTCATACCAGCGATCCGGATCGAAATTGTAGGTCATATCATCGCCCCATGCGGTTCTTGTCAGCCCTGGGCGGACTGAATCAATCCACCAGTCCCACGGAAAAGACTGTTTCGCGACTGTCAAACCTGGATGTGTAGCTGTTTTGTCATTCCGGACTTGATCCGGAATCCAGTTCTGTCTTAAGATATCACGTTTCTTGATGCCGGATCAGGCCCGGCATGACATACAGAAATTAGGCGTCTTTTTGTATTGCAAACCACTCTGTCGCGCGGGAGTGACAATCAACATGCAACTCAATATTCGGACCCAACCCTATTCTTGATTGAGAACCTTTAGCTTGGCCCCGATCAGCTGGTCTTGTGAAAGACGCAGCAGGTTTTTCAGCTTGTTCATCAAATAGTGTTCGTATTCGTCCATTTTCCCGTCGACATAAACCATGCGCCAGAGAGTTTCAATAATTTCCATTTTTTCGTCAATGGAATAATTTTCATTGATCAGCCTGGCAAATTGCCACAGGTCGACGCTGTCCTCCAATTCCTTATCAGCCTCTGCCACCAGCGTGTCGGCATGTTCCCGGGACAGTCCATATTTTTCTTGCATGATGGAAAGAACCGTTTCCATCTCCTCTTTCGTAAACTTTTCGTCGATGCGGGCCATTTCCAGAAAAAGGGCGCAGGTGGCGATGCGAATATCGTGCTCTGGATCGCGACCCGAATCAACGGTGCGGTCAGCTGCAGATGGGCTGAAAAATCGTTTTAGGCTGCTTAGCATGAAAGACTCCCCTTCCAAAGGTTTTCTGCTTTAAACGTATTACACTGCGAGACCTTGCCCGTCTCCAATCCCTGCCGAAACCAGCGGACTCTTTGGGCAGGACTGCCATGGGTAAATGAATCCGGTGTTACGTAACCCCTGGATTGCTGTTGCAGGCGATCGTCACCGATGGCGCTGGCGGCATTCAAGGCCTCTTCGATATTGCGGCTCCTGCGGCCACTTCTCCAACGCATAATGATCTCCCCTAATGATGGTCTGTGGATGTCGAATCGGATGATAACCCAGCACGGCGGTGATTGTCGCGCCATGCGATCCTGTCCCGGTCTGGGTCTTTACTACCTTAGGCATTGGTCGCAATAAAAACAAGTCTTGAAAGAAAAATTCGATCGGAAAGTAATTTGGTGTGGCACCCGGGACCGCAGCCGGATTCGGTTGACTTCATGTTTCCCGATATTATTTTTAGGACGAATAAACAGCTGAAGAATGCCGCTGACCTCAACCGCCCGCTGTGTCTAGGCTAATTTTTTGACTTAGGTCATATTGTCCGGGCCGCTCCTGGGTTAATTATTTTGAAGCTTAGGAGGGATTAGAATGAATCAACGGCAAGAACTGAAAAAAAAACTGGAAGAAATTGATCAAAAGATCCTGGAAACCGAAAAGCTCCTGCCGGCCCATTCGGTCAAGCCGCCGATCATGCAGGAGATATTCGCGCTTGAGGATGAAAGGGAGGCAATCCTGGCCCAGCTTAAAGAACTTGAGGGTAAGTAAAACCGGGCCCGGCGCCCGACAACCCTTGATGTCATTTCTATGGAAATATTCGAACTGACATACCGGGATCTAATTGTTAAACTGGCGGATATTAACCTGGTCGAGCGGGCGCAAGCCCTGAAACTCGATATCAGATCCGGCCGCATCG
>JAFDCJ010000335.1 GCA_019312835.1 Deltaproteobacteria bacterium | reverse complement strand
CCCGGACTGCGGCGGGCAGGGCATGCCGGCCACCCTCTCTCTGGCGGCCAATGATTATTTTATCGGTGCTAATTTTGCCTTTATGATGTATCCCGGTCTGACCCATGGGGCCGGCAGGCTGGTTCAGACATTTGGCACCCAAAAGCAAAAAGACCTGTTTTTAAAAAAGATGTTTTCCGGGGAATGGACCGGTACCATGCTGTTGACCGAGCCTGAAGCCGGATCGGATGTGGGCGCATTGACGACTTCGGCGGTTAAGAATGACGACGGCACCTATTCGATTACCGGTAACAAAATCTTTATATCATCGGGTGAACACGATATGGCGGAAAACATTATTCACCCGGTGCTGGCCCGCATTGAAGGGGCGCCGGAAGGCACCAAGGGGATCTCGCTCTTTCTGGTGCCGAAAATTTGGGTGAACGACGACGGCAGCATGGGCGAGCCCAATGATGTGGTCTGTACCGGTATCGAGGAAAAAATGGGCATTCACGGCAATGCAACCGCTTCTCTATCTCTGGGCAGCAAAGGCAACTGTCGCGGCACCTTGCTGGGTGAGGAAAACAAAGGCATGCGGGCCATGTTCCAGATGATGAATGAAGCTCGTTTGCTCGTGGGTCTTCAGGGCCTGGCCTGTGCCAGCTCTGCTTACATGTACGCCGTCAATTACGCCCGCGAGCGCGTTCAGGGCCGACATCTTTTAAAAGCTCAGGAAGACGACGCCCCCTCGGTTTCCATCATCGAGCATCCGGATATCCGGCGGATGCTGTTGACCATGAAGGGCTATGTCGAAGGCATGCGCAGCCTCCTGTATTATATCGGAGACTGCGAGGATCGCCTCCGCACCGGCCACAAAGAGGAGGACAAAGCCAGACTTCAGGGGTTGATTGACCTGTTGATTCCGATTGCCAAAGGCTACGTGACGGACAAGGCCTTCGAGGTTTGCAGCCTGGGCGTTCAGATCTACGGCGGCTACGGGTACATCAAGGAATATCCCATGGAACAGCTGCTGCGCGACTGCCGGATTACCCAGATTTACGAGGGAACCAACGGCATTCAGGCCATGGACCTGCTGGCGCGCAAGCTCGGCATGAACCAGGGCAAACCGGTAATGGATCTACTGGGCGAGATTCAGCAGACCCTGGCGGCTGCCAAAGCCATTTCGGGTCTGGCAGATACGGCCGGCAAAGTCGAGGCCGCTGTTAATAAACTGGGCGAGGTGATGCTGCATATCGGCCAGGCGGCCATGTCGGAAGACACCCGCATGAACGCCTTTGCGCACGCATATGCCTTTATGGAGGTGTGCGGAGATGTGGTTTTTGCCTGGCTGCTGTTATGGCGGGCCACCCTGGCAGCCCAGAACCTGGAAAACGGCGCCAAGAAAAAGGATGTGGCGTTTTACGAGGGCCAGATAAAAAGTGCCGAATATTTTGTAAATTCGATTTTACCGGTCAGCCGCGGCAAAATGGAGGTCATCCGGGCCGGTGACAACGCCGTCAACGATATCTCAGCAGATGCCTTCGGGGGCAAGTAAACCAGGGTTCTGGGTTCGAAGGTTCATTTTATCATTTCATCATTCTGAACCGTTTTATTGGTTCAATTCGTTTAATCGGCTGAATTGGTTAATTAACAGAACCAATCGAACCCATAAGACCAATCGAGCCAATGAAACCGGCTTTTAAACCTTGAGCCTTTGAACGTTGAACCTCTCAAGCCGGTTGAGCCTTGCCTGATAGTGATATTTTTGATATGCATGCTCTTTTGGTTTAAATGCTGTCGAGTCAAAATCATCGATAAACTGGCCTTGAAATCGCGGCAAGATGCCGCTCCCACTGCTTACAAATAGATGTGGGAGTGGCCTCGAATCGGCTGCCCTCGACTTGCGCACGGGCCGAAAGCAGCTCTTCGCGGGCCAGCCACGAAAAACAATCCGCTAAAGTAATTAAAGGGGGGTGAACTCAAGTAATGGAACCTGCATTGACTTCGCCGGCGGCGGCTTCGATATTCGGCATCCCGACGGTAATTTTTTCCATTCTCATACCGCTTGTCGGTATTGCCATCTTTGCTTACATTATGTACCGCAGGATCCTGCCCCTGATCAAAGCGGCACCCGATGATCGTTTTTGCTGCATCGGACAGCGGATCGGTCTGATTCTGAAAATCTGGCTGGCCCAATGGCGTCAGCCCCGCTATATGCTGGCCGGGGTTTTACATATTTTTATCTTTGCCGGATTTATTGTTCTGGGGGCGCGCTCGACCCAGCTGGTCATACTGGGCTTTTCTGAAAATTTCGTTCTGCCCGGTTTCAGCGGTATTTTCGGGCAGGTCTACAGCGTGTTGAAAGATTATGCCGCCACCTGGGTTTTAATTGCCTGTCTGATTGCCGCTGTCCGCCGGGGAATTTTTACGCCCGAGCGATATGCCGTGCCGTCCCGTTACGGAAAAGACCACACGGCTGAAGCTGTATTTGTGCTCGGCCTGATATCGACGCTGATGATCTCGGAAAGCCTGTTTGAAGCCAGTCTGGTCGCGGCTCAGACCCAGAAGGGCCTGCACGCCGAACTGCCGGCACCGCTGAGCCTTGCCTGGTTTTTCAGCCATATGTTGAGCGGTTCCTCGCTGGCAGCGCTGCAGCATACCCATCTGATCACCTATTATATCCATGACCTGACCTTTTTCTTTTTTCTGTGCTTTCTGCCGCTGGGCAAGCACTTTCATGTGATTACCTCCATTTTTAACGTATTTTTCATGCGGGTGCAAAAGGGCAATGTCAAGCCCGTGCGCTACGGCATCCCGGACGAGCAGCTCGATGACCTGGATTCTTTTGGCGTCAAAGTCTTCGAGGATTTTACCTGGAAGCATATCCTTGACTTCTATACCTGCGCGGACTGCGGCCGCTGTTCCGACCGCTGCCCGGCCAATGCGGTCGGGCGCCCCCTGTCGCCGCGTTTCATATCCATCAAAGGCCGCGATTATGCCTTTAAACATTATCCCCTGATCGGCGGCAACGGCACCGAGGCCAAACCGTTGATCGGCGATATATACGAAGAGGATGAAATCTGGTCATGCACCACCTGCGGGGCCTGCGAACAGGAGTGCCCCCTGGGAATTGAATATATCGATAAGATGGTCGATTTGAGGCGTTACATGGTCGAAGAAGGGCTGGTGCCCCAGTCGCTGCAAAAGCCGCTGGGATCGCTTGAAAAACGCGGCAATCCCTGGGGCAAGATGGAGAGAAAGCGCGCGGATTGGACCAAGGAGCTCCCGGAAGGCTGTGGTGTCAGGGTGCTTGAAAAGGGCGCCACTGCAGAAACCCTGTATTTTGTGGACAGTATCTCGTCGTTTGATGACCGCATGCAGGAAGTTGCCCGCTGCACCGCACAGATTCTGAATGCGGCTGAAATTGACTTCGGCATCCTGGGCAAAGCGGAAAAGGACTCCGGTCATGAAGCCCGGCGCTTCGGCGAGGAGATGCTGTATATGGATTTAAGGGATCAAAACACGGATGGCATCCTGAATTCAGGAGCAAAGCGCATCGTGACCGCCGACCCGCATGCCTTCAATGCGTTGAAAAAGGACTATAAAGATCTTCCGCCGGTGGAGCATATCAGCCGGACCATTTTACGCGGCGTTCAATCCGGTAAAATTCAGCTCAATGCGGTTGAAGATGATTCAAAAACCTATGTCTATCATGACGCCTGCTACCTGGGCCGCCACAACCATCTCTATGACGACCCCCGCCGGGCCATCGATTCGATTCCCGGAATCAAGCGGGTTGAAATGACGGAAGACTGCCGGGACCGCTCGTTTTGCTGCGGCGGCGGCGGCCTGATGCTCTTTTATGAACCGGAAGAAGACCAGCGTATGGGCGTGTTGCGCGTGGAGATGGCCAAAAAAGCCGGCGCCGATGTGATTGTCACGGCCTGCCCGTTTTGCCTGGTCAACCTCGAAGATGCCATCAAGGTCAGCGGTATGGAGGGGCAGATGGAAGCGCTGGATCTTACTGAACTTATTTCCAGGCATCTCGTCTCAGAGGACAGAGGTCAGAAGTCAGAGGACAGGGATCAGACGTAGGGCGGCCCACTGTGGCCGCCGTCAGCAGGCCGGCACGGTGGCCGGCCATGCAAAAAAGCAAATGACGTTTTGATCATTTGTACATTTGGATTTCGAAATTGTTTCGAATTTCGGTATTCGAATTTCGTATTTTTTAATTAACTGATAATCAAGTTTAGATTCAAATGCCTAAATAGTATCATGAACAGGAGGGAAAATGGAGATACTCGTATGCGTGAAGAGGGTACCGGACACCGCTGAAAACGAGATCGAGGTCAACAGAGACGGTTCCGACATCGAGCGCGATGATCTGGTTTACTCGGTAAATGAGTGGGACAATTATGCGGTCGAAGAGGCCATTCAGATTGTGGACAACGCCGGTGGTGCGGTTACGGTGGTTTCAATAGGTGACGAGGATTCTGAAGAGGTCGTCAGAAGAGAAATGGCCATGGGCGCCAATAATGGCAT
>JAFDCJ010000334.1 GCA_019312835.1 Deltaproteobacteria bacterium | reverse complement strand
GGTGAAGGTGCGCCGGATAGTGAAACTGTCCCCGACGCTAAATCCCGCAATGGCTTTCCGGCGAATTTCCGACATGGGTGTTTCCTTTCGATGGATTGTCAGAATGCTTTCAAATCAGAAACCCATAGCAAATAATGCGATTTGAATTCAAGGGGGGATTGGCATATGGTTGCATTTCTTTCAGAATCATTTTATTGAAATTGCCTGGAGCCCCCTCCCTCTGATCCCTCCCGCCAGGGGAGGGAAGATAGGGGGTGGAAACCGGCAACACAGGTAACAGATTAAACCAATGACATGGGTAACACGCAGGGTATAATGTGAGCAAATCGACAACTACGAAGGTACATTGAGATCATGGACATCCTCTTTTTGCAGTCAGCGACCTCAGATTTCTCTCCCCTGGCGGGAGGGATTAAGGGAGGGGGATAAAACCGCCCGATTCCTTATCATACCAGACTATGTCCTCCAAGCTCACGAAATACGCCAAAACACTAAGAAAGAAATCCACCAAAGCAGAAGCCCTGCTTTGAAATAAACTAAGATCAAGACAACTCGAAGGTGTCAAATTCAGACGACAACAGCCAATCGAAAATTATATCGTCGATTTTGTAAGCTTCGAGAAACGAATCATCATTGAACTCGACGGTGGGCAGCACGCCTTTCAGAAGCGCCAAGATCTACTGAGAGATGGGCAGTTAAAGCAGACTGGATACACCATATTAAGATTCTGGAACAACGAAGTATTAGAAAATATCGATGCAGTTTTAGAAATCATTCGTCAGAAATGCCTGAAATAATTCGCTTGACTCCTAAAAAATTGGTCAATATAGTCTAACTGACCAATTTAGGAGGTGTTTTATGAACAAAGAAGTTTCCCTGGCAGAAGCCAAGGCCACGCTGTCAGAATGTGTCCGCGAGGTGGAAAGGGGCAACATGATTCTCATCAAACGGCATGGGAAACCGGTAGCCGCTCTGGTTCAGCCAGGCGATCTGGACCATATCGTGAGACTTCGAAGCGTGGGCCCGGAGGGTGGATTGGCCAGTGTTTCCGGTGGCTGGGATGGTTCGGAAGAACTGGTTCGAATTCTGGAAGAATCAAAACGATTTGGAACAAGAGAAGAGGAGCAGCCGGATTAACCCATGGCGTATCTTTTCGATACCGATGCAATCTCCGAATTGCTGCGCCCGCGTCCACTTTCCAGCTATGTAGAGTGGATCGATACTGTACCGCGAGAAGAGCAATTCACCAGTGCGGTTGTCGTCGGTGAGCTTTACAAGGGAGCATACCGCTCACAAGGCCAGGAGCTTCATCTTGCCAATATCGAGCGTCGCATCCTGCCAGCCGTCACAGTGTTGCCGTTTGATGTTGCCACCGCCAAGCAATTTGGAAAAATTCGTGCCCGATTGGAAGAAACGGGCACCATCCTGCCGGATGCGGATATCCAAATCGCCGCTACGGCTATATATCATGATTTGGAGCTGGTCAGCGGAAATCTGCGCCATTTCTCCCGCATCACTGAACTCAAAATGAATTCGATCCTTGCGGATGCCCGGGCGGATGGATAAACAACAAATCAGGACTTCCGCAAATACACCCAGACAACCTCCCGGGCCAGCATCCGGCTGAATTTGTCATCTCTTCTCTGCATTTCTTCCCATTCCCCCGCGGTATAGACCAGGATCTCGGCGGGAACCGGCATAGTGTGCAAATCCCAATTCAGCGACCGGCGCTCGAAAGGCTCAGGGCTGTCATCCACGACTGCGATCAGATCGAGATCGCTGCCGACCCCCCAGTTTCCGCGGGCATAGGAGCCGAAATATCCGAGTCGCTCAACTTGCGGCTGTTGCTGCACCTGTTTTTGCGACCAGGATCTGACGGCCTGATCCACGGTGCTCCGATCAGGCCATTTTAGAACGGACGAATTTAAGGATCTCACCGGCATAGTCAATGGCGTCCTTGCTGTGTATTTTGCCGTAGTGTTCAAAAGGGGCACCCTCCGGGTGACCGTTCGCATAACGGGTGGGGATATAAAAGCCATCGAGGACTTTGGCTTTATCCACCAGATCTTCGGGGACATCCAGGGGCAGCTCGCTCAAAAGCCTGGCCACGACATGCCCCCAGGCTTCCTGCTTCAATGACAGGTGCAGCGCTTTGACGGCTTTTTCCGCTGACTGCTGAGCGGCAAAACAGGCCCACTCATGACGACCCTCCTTCTGGGAAGACACGGCATGTTCCAAATCTCGTTTGGCCTGAGCAAACCAATCCTTTGATCGATCAACCATTTGGTGTTTTCCAGTCTTCTAATTTTGCGCCTATCAACCAGTTGCAGCAGTTAATCCATTATATTGAATGAAATGCCGAAAAGCAAGCCGGGAGCTTTACTTCTGATATTCCCTTTCTGCGACTTTCCGCCACGAGCTATGAGCTATGACCCGGCGCCGAAGGCGCCCCGGCGCCCTCCCAAACCCCCGGAATCACCGTATCGCAGAACTTGCACCTGCCGCCCGCCAGGTTATAGGTGGGAATGACATATCCCTGCCGTTCGATCAGCAACTTCTTGCAATTATGACAATAGGTGTGGTTGCCCTCGTGCCTGGCCACGTTGCCCACGTAAACGTAGCGAACACCCATTTGCATGGCCATCTGGCGGTAGCGACTCAGGGTTGAAACCGGGGTAGGGGGCAGGCGGTTTAGCTTATAGCGGGGGAAAAAGCGTAAAAAGTGCAGGGGATGATCGGGACCGATGTTGTCCAGGATCCAGGCACACATCTTTTTGACCATTTCGTCGTCATCGGTATAGCCGGGCACCACCAGGTTGATCATTTCAAAATGGATATGGTGCGCGTGCAGGGTCTTGAAGGTGTCGAGGACGGGCTGGAGGCGGCCGCCGTTGAGTCCGCGGTAAATGTCGTCGTTGAAGGCCTTGAGGTTGATGGAGGCGCCGTCAAGCACCTCACACAGTGCCAGCAGCGGTTTTGCATTGATGTAGCCGTTGGAAACCCACAGGTTGTAGATGCCGGCCTGTCGGGCCAAGCGGGCCGTATCGATCATGTACTCGAAAAAAGTGACCGGCTCCGAGTAGGTGTACGCAATGGATTCGGCTTGCGATTTACGGGCGGCTGCAATCACTTCCTCGGGGAACAGGGTGTAGGTATAGGGGACTTCGTGGGGTTTGGCCTGGGAAATTTCCCAGTTCTGGCAGTTTAAACAGCGAAAATTACAGCCGGTTGTGGCCAGAGAAAACGCTTTGATCCGCGGCCTGAAATGAAACAGCGGCTTTTTTTCGATGGGATCGGTGTTAATCGAGCAGGGATTGCCGTAGGCCAGGCTGTAGAGCTTGCCGTCCATGTTGACCCTGGAGCGGCACACGCTGCGATCTCCGGGGGACAGGAGGCAAAGATTGGGACACACTTCGCAGATGACCTTGCGACCTTCGAGTTTGGTGTATACGAATCCTTCCCGGGACCATTGCCAGAGTTTTTCCGGCCCGTCGCCTTTGAACACCCGGCCGCGGATGTCGCCGGTTACAGCCGCTTCGCAGGTGTCATCGGCCAGCGGCCACCATGCCTGCCCGGCAACCGCACTCATCATGCAGGCGGCACCCCCGCCCAGGAATCGGCGTCTGGAGATTTTTTTCATGGTAGAATCCCAGGTGTTTTAAAGTTAATACTACAGATTAGATAAAAATTATAATTATTTTATATTACTGATAAAAAAACAATAATAAAAAATAGCTGATGGTCAGGATATCCCTCTCCCTCGACGGGAGAGGGTCAGGGTGAGGGTGAATAAAATGGAAAATCATCATTTTCCCCCTCCCCTTAATCCCCTCCCGCCAGGGGAGGGGAAATTTGAATTCGGCAAGAGGTATTTTTAATCAATTGAAGGCCAGTTAACTTTCGTGGGTACAGATTTCCAGCCGCGACTGCCTGCTCATTCTCGCGGCTGGAAAGCCGCTCCCACAATGAAAACACAGCGCAAGGGTTAATTTACGTCAATTGATTATAAATCAGCCCTAATTATTCATTATTCATTTCAAGGCCCTTGTCCCGATCAAAACCAGACTCACCAGTTTGAAGCCGATCAACACCCCGGCCGCCGGCAGTATACCGATATAGGGAATCAGCACCACGCTCGTGAGCAGGGTACCGCAGGCCGCGCCCATCAGGTCAGCTGAAAATGTGCGGCTGGCGGCGGCGTTGCCGCTGCCTTTGAGAAAAAGGGCCACCGGGAACTGAAATCCGCACACCAGCGATACCGCAAAACCGAACATCAGGTAGAACCAAACCGGGAGGCGATCGCCGCAACCGACAACCGCCAGGATAAAGACGAGCAGGACTGCAATCAGGAGTCCATCGGTCAGCGCCAGTATCCATTTGGCCGGTTGTTGCAGTTTGTTGCCCAACCATGCGCCGGGCATTAGACCGGCCAGAAAGACGGTGACAATGATGCCGATTTGCAGATAAATATAGCCGAAAAATATCTGGAATGCAAAGATAACCAGGATTTCACCTCCCATGGTCAGGCACCCGGTGGAAAACAGAACATATTCCTCCCGGGAAATTTGCAGCAGGTAGACGGCTGCCAGAAGGGCCAGGACCAGAAAAAAACCGAGGGGTGATGTTTTAAATTTGGCAAACCACTGGGAAAACATCAGGCGCATCAAATAAGGAGCGGTATCGGTATTTACCGGTGTGGACGGATCCAGCCGTTGATTCAGGTATTGGATTCTTTCCGCTGTCAGGTTGCCGTAGAAAAAGCCGCTGATGTAGGCTGTGTCGATATTTCGTTGCGCCAGCGCCGCCGGGATATCGACCGACAGCGGACGGTCGCGGCACAGGAAAAATACCTTTTGCCCGGGCAGCAGCATGATATGTTTGAAATGTGCCTGGGCGGTATTGTAAAGGGAAGACAGTTTTTGACGTTGGGGCTCGGCCAGAAAATTGTCATAGCCCTGCATGGAAAAGCTCAGCACACCGCCGTCTGTCAGGTGCTTGCGGGCCAAACCGAAAAACTGCCGGGTGTAAAACCGGTTGATTTGGAAGGTGCCGGGTTCGGGAAGATTGACAATAATGGCGTCGTACATCTTGTTTGTTCCTGCCAGGTAGGCGCGGCCGTCCTGATGAATCACCGTTAACCCGGGGATCTTTTCAAGCAGGTCAAAACGAAACTGAATGTCGGTGACGGCCGGATCCAATTCGACATAATCAACGGTTTTCAACTGGTATTTTTTTAATTCGCCCATGACGCCGCCCTGGGCCGAAATCAGCAGCACGTGGTTGAGCGGGTCAAGGCCTGCCAGTGGGTAGTGAACGATTTCTTCCGCCAGGCTCTGATTCTGGCTGCTGAATATGGGAACGCCGTCTTCAAACAGGGTGTACTGTTCCTGATCCCTGTGAACCTCGATGCGGCCGTAGCGGCTTTCACGGTAATGAACCAATTGACCCGAGGTGGGTGCCAGTGATCTTTTTTCCAGGGTTGCGCCGGCCAGCAGGACGCCGGCCAGCAGCCCGAGGCTGATATATGCCGACGGGCGATGCCGGTTTGAAGCCGGAAATAAAAGATAGACGGCTGCCAGCAACGGTAAATGGGCCAGCAGGATAGCCTGCAGCGGGCTGACCAGATAGACCAGCGCAAACGAAAACAGGGCCCCGCCGGACAGGTCGCCGATGTTATCGGCAATGTAAATCCGGGCGGCGGGATAACCGGCCTGTTCGCCCCGGATGACGAACAGGCTGTAAGGCAGGACAAACCCGAGCAGCAGGCAGTAGGGCGTTATGATACCAAAGGTAAACAGCCAGGTCGGGTAAAAGCCCACCGAACTGCCGTGGATAAAGACGATGTCGCGCAGCAGGCGAATGGCGTGAATTTGCAGGATCGCAAGGCCGGACAGGACCAGGGACAACCATGCCAGGCAGCCGGCCGAAGCCCGGCCGACCCGGCGGGTTGTAAACCTTGCCAGCAGCGTTCCCAAACCGCCCAGGATCAGCCAGTTGAAGAGAATCAGGGCAATGACCATTTCATTGCCTTGAAACTGGGTTAAAAATTCACGAATGGTGAGCAGCTGAGTGACGACAGAGGATGTCCCGGTGGCGATAACCACGCGGATTATGGCACGATCGTCATTTTTCTTCAAAATATTGAACCTGGTATGTCAACACTTCCAGCTCGCGGTCTTTCCAGGCATCGGATGGCAAGCCGGCTTTCAGACATAAATGGGACAGAAATTGATCGGGGTGGGGCAACTGCTCCCACACCTGGGGCAGAAAAGTGGCGCTGGCATGTCCCTTGCGGATAATGACGCCGTCCACCTTCACCCGAAGCTTTTGGATCAAATCCTCTGCGTCATGGTATTCAAGGGGACGCGGTTCGGTTAAAATGCTGACTTCAAGCTCTGCCTGATCAAACTCTTTGGCGGTCAGCGGTGAGAATCGGGGATCGTGGAAAGCGGCGTTGATGGCGTTGCGTTTGACACCTTCCCAAACGGTTTCAGCCGAGGTCAGGTTGCCGATACAGCCGCGCAGCTGCCCTTTGATTTTCAAGGTCACAAATGTACCGCAATGACGTTTAAAATCTTCGTCCTGCAAGGCGGGGTCCTGCGCAGCGAAGTCCGCGTCCGACAGGTTGCGACCCAGTTTTTCGCTGATCGTGTGTCGGGCCAGACGAACCAGGGCCTGACCTTGTTCTGGCGTAAAGCGTGCCTGGGAATCGAGCGTGTTGTCCATGGGTTGGTCTCCAAAAAAAGCAATAGTGGCATATCCCACCACCCGGGAACGGCCCCCGGCAGTGTCACCACTGTTTGAATAATGCAGCAAAACCGGTTGCCACTGGTTGCGTTTGGCAAGTTCCATTAATACCAGAAGCGGCCACAACCCGCAGGCCCGGTTAGGCTTGCCGGCCAGCATGGACGGATTCAACTCCATGATCGCGGTTACGGTATCGCGGTCCATGGCAAGCGCTTCCGAATAACCGAGGAAATGGGAAAGATCGGAGCTGACCACCAGCAGGGTCTGATCATCGAACAGGTCACGGATCGCTTCAGTCAGGCGGCCGACGTTCGCATGGCCCACGACAATCGGCACCAGTTCAAATTCCCCCAGGTAGGTTTGCAAAAATGGCAAAATGACTTCCAGCGAATGTTCTCTGTCCATTGAAACCGGCAGTGATCGAAACAGGGCAGCTTGGCGGCGCAGCCGCCTGGTGTCCGGATGCAGGTCAATTCTCCCCAGGGGGGTTTGATAGGCCGCAACATCGGAAATGGCGCCGTTTCGAATACCAAGGTGATGGTCCGGTCCCATCAGGATGACTTTGGAGAAGCGGTTCTTCCTGAGAACCATAGCGGCGTGGGCTGCCGTCCAACCCGAATAGATGTAGCCTGCGTGGGGCATGATGAGGGCTCTTAAAGCCTTGTTCCGGGGAAGGCGGACGCTGGTTTTTTGGGCCTTTTCCGTCAGACGGTCAATCATGCGGGCGAGTTCAGCAGGATCTGCGGGATAAAAACTGCCGGCCCGGACGGGTTGGCGGACGGTATCTGCATGGGCCCGGTTGCAGTGAACAGAGATGATCAGGCCGGCAGCCAGCAACGCTATAAATGAGGATTTTAGAATTTGCATGTTTATCCTTATTTATCATTGCTCATATTGTTAATAAATACAATGGCTGCCACCCCCTGTCAAACAAATTGGTGGATAATGAAACTGGCACAAAGAGGTTTCAGGTGTCAGGTTTCAGGTGTCAGCGACCCACAATCTGGGAATTGCAAATTGAGGAGTCTAGAAATTAATTGAATACTGTCGATTTAATGCACCGATACAGCAATTCCTCAATTCCAGAATCTCTAGATTTCTAAATTATTCAATTCCTGACACCTGACACCTGAAACCCTGAATTATTTTGAAACACAAGAACTTCTTAGGATTGAGTAAAGACAGGACAAAGCGGATAAGGATAAGTCGTCTATATTGTCGCCTCAATGATGGTTTCGTCATCGGGCATTTCACATTCGATAATGGCTTCGCCACAAAGCGGTTTCCATTCGCTGCGATACATGTTGTTGAGCATCACATTGAACATAAAGGTCAGAATGTCATGGGCGGACAGTTGGGGATCGGGCTTCGACAGCAGTTTTTGCATATAGGCATGGTGCACAAACTGGGCTTTAAGGTCTGCCAGTTTGTGTAAAAACGCGATGGCTTCGGTTCTGGATTTGGTGGGGTTGGCCGAGCTTTTGGATTTGCTTTCCAGGTCGGTTTTAAGCTGGCAGATTTTGGCATGCGATGCTTTCAGCAGAACCTGTCGAATCTGCTCCTTTTCAAAAATGTTCTGGGTGTCGACACAGCGTTTAATCGACAGCGCAATCGATCTGAGTTCTTTAATCAAGACTTTGCCGAACATGTGTTGGACGGATTCCGGAAGGGCCACCAGGACGGATTTGAGCGGTTTTTGCGATCCTTCCATTTTTTCCTGGAATTCGACCACGGCGCTGTGCCAGAACATCCGGCTGGCTTCTTCAAATATGTCACTTCGGTGGTTGTCCGGATGGTTGGCCTGGATCATCATGTTGCGCAGGTCGCCGAACAACTTGGCTGTCTGGTCAAACAAAAGATCACCGGTAATGGCCTTGTAGATCATGACCAGGGTGGCATGCCAGTCCTGGAGATGGAGGATTTTGCCGAGATTGCCGAACTTTTTGGCCAGGATATCATTTCTGAGAAAATGGGACGGCGTGGCGTAAAAAGGCGTTCCCCCCAGCAAGGGTTGCTTGATGGAGTTGTATTTTGATTTTTCAAAATCAACGGCGGTTTCAACATCAATGATTCCCAGAGAGAAATCCTGGGCTGATCGTAAAAACAGCGGGTATCGAGCCGGGTCGCCGGCCACAAACAAATTGTCCGGCTTGAGATCCCGCATGGACACGCGTTTTGTGCGGAACCAGGCCAGGACATCCAGCAAATTGCCGGAAAGGGCCGCCATCTGAGCCTTGTTTTGCTCAAAAAACGACATGTAGATGTAGTTTTTGATGGTTTTGCGGTAGACATCCACCACATCCGAATGGTCTTTGACCATTTTTTTTAAAATAATGTTCAAATCGGAAATAAAACTCGCGGGGTATCCGCTGCCGTTGGCGGATATGGTGTCATGGGCCAGGTGGGTGATAAACCAGGACTGAATCTGATAATCTGAAACCGTCGTCGTGATGCCGGCCCGGTCCACCAGACGGCGCACGATGACCGCGCTTCGATTGAACACGTCACGGATCTCGAAAATGGCGTCATTTTCAATTCCATAACGGCCCTTGAATTTGGCCGGCTCCCATATGATCGCGGCGTTTTCCGTGATCTCCCTGGCGATCAAGTGCTTTATATCATGGAGTTCATCAAGGATATGGCTGAGGAAATAATATTTGGACAAATCCATGATGTAAACAAAGCTGTTGTTGATCTTCAAGTATTTTTGATGCTCCGGGGACCGGCGCATCCAGTTGATGTATTTCTCTTCGAGCCTCTCGGGCGGAATGTCATCGCCGTCCTCAAAACTGTGAATCATATCCAGTACGACCGAGACTTTGGGAATGATACACTCCTTGGGAATAAGCTTATTGACGATATGAACTTCTTTTTTAATGCTTTCGATGTATTGTTCAAAATCCGTGACAGGTTTGGCCGGTATTTTGATGACCATGTGGATATCGTAAATGACGTAGTAACACTTGCTTTTACTGCCGCTTTCTTCCCCCAGGGGACCAATCGTCATACGGCGTTTGGCCCAGTCGTCCATATGCCTGACGCGCAATTCGTAGATGTGATTGGGCCCTGAATTCTTGGACATTAACGGCACATATTCCACGGGTGCATCCGGATCGGCACCAATTTGTTTCTTGAACAATTCCAGAAAGAAACCGACGACATCAATACGGGTGGGAGCACCGTCGTTTTGAGGAGCTTCCGGGGGCGAGACGGTTTCTTCTACCAAAGGAGCCGCTTCCGCAACGGATTTGGATTTCTTTTTTCCCGAACACCGGGTGAAAAGAATGATTACTAAAAAAAGCAGGAGCCCCAGCAAAAATATGTTTTGAGTTAAGCTGAGTCCGACGTTGATATGGTTTTTCTGAAAAAACCGGTTAAGGAACGATTCCACCCTTTCGAAATGATTTATAATATATTCTTTGGCCTCCTGATATACATGTCCCAGGTTGCGCTTGCCGTAACTTTTAATTTCTTCTCTTTTCAGCAGGACGCGTTCGCCCTCGACCTCATATGAGATCAAGTTTCCCGATTCCGACGCCCAGACCTCATCCACGGTCTTGAGGGTTCCGTCCGCCAGGACCAGAACCTGCTTGTCGGAAAAGTGGACAAAAAGGGCGGCACCGCAGACAGTCAGCAGCGCCATCAGGACAAACAATTTGAAAAGCTTTTTCATGTCGTCAAGTATCTCAATCGGGATATGCGAACGTTGGCCCAAAATTTCTTTCGGCTAGATATAGTAAATCGGCATAAATAACAGGAACTTTAGTTAATTTAAGGCGGCGAGTCGCCGCATTCCCGGCGGCTGTTGTTAATCTTTTATTTAATTGAATAATTTTATCGTGATACCGGCTAAATTTCTGATTTATTTGTCGGCGTCCGTCATCCGGCCGATTTTTATTGTTTCCTGGGTTTTTCGTATTATTATAGTAGCCATGTGGACCGTTATTTTGATAATCCTCGCTTTGGTGTATGCCCTGAATCCCTTCGATATTTTACCGGATTTGATCGTTGGCTGGGGATGGCTCGATGATATCGTCATACTGGGGCTGTTGTGGCGTTACCTTCACGCTCAAAAGAAAAAACGCCAGGCCGCTCAAAAATATTATCAAAGCCAGGGCCACGCCAGGGATAAAAGCCGTGCCAACACCGATGGCGAGCAGGGTTCCCGCTCCGACGCCGGATACAGCGCCGGGGCATGGGATCCCTATGAAATTCTGGGAATCGATCGCAATGCCTCTGCGGACGACATCAAGCAGGCCTACCGTCAACTTGCCGGCAAATACCATCCTGACAAGGTGACGCACCTGGGTGAGGAGTTTAAAGCACTGGCGGAAAAGCGCTTCAAAGATATCCAGAAAGCGTATGATGAACTCAAAAATTAATAGATGGGCGAATAAAATTAAACATCAAATCATGTGCGGATAACCAAAAAAGATAAAATTTCAAATCACAAGCACCAAATATCAAATAAATTCCAATGTCCGAAATTCGAAATAATAAACTCATAGCATTACCCCGGCAAAAGGAGAAGTCTGTTATCTACTGGATTAACTGGATTCCGGATTTCACCGAAATGAACAATCAGTCTCTCAGTGCTTGTCAAGTTTTGGTCATTTGATATTGTAATTTGTAATTTATTTGTAATTTGATGCTTGTGATTTGGAATTTATTATGAAATCCAAAGTACGAATCATCGCTGACGTTAATTCTATTCCTATCATTCAAATACTTTCATGAGATTTTGCTTTATTGTCGACCGATCCCTGGGCACTCTAGCCAAGTGGCTCCGGATTCTGGGCTATGACACCATTTACGAACCGGAGGTATCCGCCGGGGAATTTTATGATCGGAGCGAAGATCCGCGTATTCTCATTACCAGAAGTAAAGAAATTCAAAAAGCGTGGGGATCCCACGACCACGTTTTCATCTCGTCCAATCCACTTGTGGAGCAGCTTCAGCAGGTTGTGGCTCAAATCGGCATAACCCGGGAAGATATCCGGCCGTTTTCAAGATGCATTCACTGCAACCTTGCCATTGACAGGATCAACAAAAATGAGGTTTATGGTCTGGTGCCCGATTATATATGGGAAACCCATGATGCCTTTAACCGCTGCAATCAATGCAAACGTATCTACTGGTCGGGAAGCCATGCCGAACGGAGTATGGACATGATTAAGCTGATATTTGATGTTAAATGAGAAGAAATGACCAATTAAATTTGAAAATAGAACCATGGGTAAAACCACTAAAGTCATCGCTTTGGAAGGCCGGTTACGGGATTGCCGCAATGTCATCACCCTGGGCGTACGACCAAATTTTTCGGACTACGATGCCGGGAAAGTCGCTTTAATCCGCAACGCGGACAAAATCTACTATCCATCGCCTTTTTACGCCGAATTATTTGATACCATGGGCAAACCCACGTTTCCCAGCTATCATTGTTATAAGTTTGTGCAGGACAAAATCAAACAAACCGCCCTGTTTCAGCTTTTGGATATTCCTCACCCGCGCACCAGGGTATTTTATGGCAAACGCCAGAAAAAGACCATTGGCGATCATTTTGCCTTTCCGTTCATCGGCAAGGTGGCACGGGGCTCTGCCATGGGACGAGGGGTGTTCCTGATCCGGAATCCGGCCGAGCTGGAGGCATACCTGCAAAGCGTCGATATTGCCTATATCCAGGAGTATCTGCCGGTTGACCGCGATATCAGGATTGTCATTATCGGCCAGCGCATCGTACATTCTTATTGGCGCCTGGCACCCGCCAATGAATTTCGCACCAACGTGGCTGTGGGCGGACAAATCAGTCTGGGACCGGTTCCCGGCGGGGCGCTGGACCTGGCCCTGCATATCGGCCATACCTGCCGCTGGGACGACGTCGGTATTGATATATGCCGGCACAACGGTAACTACTATGTGCTGGAGGCCAACATGAAATACGGCAAAGAGGGCTTTCGCCAGGCGGGGATAAATTACACGCAGCTGATGGAAGAAATGATCGCAAATGAAGAAATTTGAAAACGACCAAACTTTAGTTGAGCTCAAAGCGCTGCTCAGCAAGTCCGAGTCGGAAACCCTGGCGCCGTTGGCGACTCGCAATGCCGCGGGCATCCGACGCACGCCCGACGATAAGCTCGAAGCCGACTACCGCCAGGCCTTTTCGGTGGATGCCGACCGTATTCTACATTCCCTGGCCTATGCGCGCTATATCGATAAAACCCAGGTCTTCTATCTGGTGAAAAATGACCACATTACCCATCGGGTCCTGCACGTCCAACTTGTTTCGAAAATCGCTCGCACCATCGGGCGATTTTTGGGGTTAAACGAGGACTTGCTTGAGGCCATTGCCCTGGGCCATGATATCGGCCACACGCCCTTCGGACACGATGGGGAACGGTTTCTCTCCAAAATTTGTGAAGAAAACGGTATCGGGTATTTCCATCACAATTTGCAAAGCGTCCATTTTCTGGAAAACGTCGAGCGGAAGGGCCGGGGATGGAATCTTTGCCTTCAAACGTTAGACGGCATTTTGTGCCATGACGGCGAAATTCATACTGAACGCCTGGCGCCGGCGCCGGGTAAAACCTTCGAAAATCTGGATGCTGAGATTGCCGCCAAAAAATCCGCTCCCCAAGCAGCACTGATACCCATGACCCTTGAAGGCTGCCTCGTGCGGATGGCCGATACGGTCAGTTACATCGGCCGTGACATTGAAGACGCCATCCGACTGAATCTGATCCGACGGACAGATTTGCCGGATGAAAGCGTCGCCAGGCTCGGAAACACCAACGGAACCATTGTTTTTAGTCTGGTAACCGACATCATTCGCAATAGCTATCAAAAACCTTTTATTGCCTTTAGCCCGGAAGTCTCCGGGGCCTTGCAAACGCTGAAAAGCTTTAACATGGAGCATATCTATTTAAACGCCCGGATAAAAAAGCACACCCGGCGAATCGAAGAGCTGTTTATCATGCTTTTTGAAACCTATCTCGCAGACATTCGCAAGCATCGAAAATCCTCCGTGATTTTTGGCCAATTCATGCAGGATATGACCGATGAATATATCCACAGCCACCGACCCGCTGAAATCGTGAGGGATTTCATTTCCGGCATGACCGATCAGTATTTTCTGGATCAATGTCCGCCGTCGATGCGGCCACAAATAGAAGATCGATAGCAATAAATAACAGCACTGCTGTTTTCTACGGAGACTCGCTTTTTTTGAAATTACAAATCACAAGCACCAAATATCAAACAAATTCCAATTACCGAAATCTCAAATTCGAAATTGGTATGTGATCGCTCGAAATGAAGACCAACTCAGTAACCTCGTTTTGGTCATTGAATATTGAAATTTGAGATTTATTTGTGATTTGGTGCTTGTTATTTGTTATTTATTTCACTTTACCAGCGAATATGATGTTCCAAGAACGCACCTATAGAAATTTAATCAGTACACAGGGACTGGTCCCTTATCGGGTTGTCGTCAAGGAAACCGATCTGATGGTTTATACTGAAACCAACCTCATCGATGAAACCAAAGAACTGTTGCTGGAGCAGCGGGGGTACCTCGAGGCCTATATCACATCGCACCCCGTTTTTGCCCGAACGCTTGTACCCTGGCAGCTTGACGGCCCGGCTCCGGCCATTATTGTGGACATGGTGAAAGCCGGCCGCAATGCCGGGGTTGGCCCCATGGCGGCCGTTGCCGGAGCCATCGCCGAGCAGGTGGGGCTGGGACTTCTGAAGCTGACCGATCAGGTGATTGTCGAGAACGGAGGAGACGTATTTATCAAAACGAATTCGGCTCCAACGGTCGGCATCTTTGCCGGAAACTCCCCGCTGAGTTTGCGTATCGGCATCCGGTTAAAAGGGAATGCCAAACCTCTGGCGGTGTGCACATCCTCGGGAAACGTCGGTCATTCGCTCAGCCTTGGAACTGCAGATGCCGTCTGCGTGGTGGCCGATTCCTGTTCCATCGCCGATGCCGCCGCCACTTCAATCGGCAATCTGGTGGGGTCGCCGGCTGATATCGAAAACGCCATCGGCGCCGGCCGGAAGATGAATGCATTGACCGGCGTAGTGGTAATAGTAGAAGATAAAGTCGGGATGTGGGGTGACCTGGAAATTGTTTCTTTAAAGGATACGATCCGGCCGCTGCAAGACCCAAAAAAGGGTTGAGTTTTAATGCCAAGACTGATAATCCTGAACGGTAAACCTGAATCCTTGAATGATACCGATTTCAGTTTGAGGTGCGATTGCAGTGAAGACAATGTGGGCCCCGTGGCGGATGGAATATATTTTGGCCGAAAAGGAAGACGGATGCATTTTCTGCGATGCGCTTTCCGCAGACGCCGAACTGACCCTGTTCAGGGGACCGGACACCCTGGTAATGATGAACAAATTCCCTTACATCAACGGCCATCTTCTGGTTGCGCCCGTCAGGCATCTGTCCGGCCTGGATCAGCTCGACAAACACAAGATGGGTGAGCTGTTGGCGACGGTGGACCGGTCGGTGGAGATTTTAAAACGGGTGATGTGCCCCGACGGATTCAATGTGGGGCTGAATCTGGGAAAGGTTGCCGGGGCCGGCGTTGAGGAGCATCTGCACTTTCATATCGTCCCCCGGTGGTTCGGCGATACAAACGCCCTTACGGTCTTCGCTGATGTCAGGGTTATCCCGGAGCACCTTAAAGCCACTTATGACAATTTAAAACCGCAATTCAGCAAGCTGGATCTGGGCCGGCCTAAAAACTAACCTAATAAACTAATGGAGAAATTGCATGAAAAAAGCCACTCTGATCATCTGGGTCATCATTTTTGGAGTGATTGCGCTGTTGATTTTTCAAAATCAGGCCTTCTTTTTGAGCAATCAAGCATTGCGGGTTAACCTCGGTGTGATAAAAGCGTACCACACGCCGCAATTGCCCATCGCGATCCTGGTTTTGTTCTTTTTCCTGGGAGGTGTCCTCATCGCTTACCTGTTCAACCTATCAGCCCGTTTTAAAGCCAGGCGCACCATCAAAAAACTCAATGCCACCATAGCCTCTCAGGGTACCGAGGTTGATGGATTGCGACGGGAACTCAATGAGTTAAAAGGCATTGAAACACCTGAAGATCAGCCGGCATCCGAAACTTTGACCGACACGGATGCCACCCAAAAGATTACCGCCGATAGCCCCGGAGAAGATCAGGCGGACGCCACGGGCACATTCTCCATTGACAGCAAGGCAGGCAATCCCTTGGAAAATGTGGAAGGCAAAAACGAAGAGAACAAATAAAACATCGTAATTTCAATTAGTAACCAGAGATAATGTAATATTTAACCTTAGCCGTTATGGAATGCTGGAATATTGGAATACTGAAATACCGGTTAGCTGAAGGATACCATCGATTTGTTGATCCTCGTGGCAGGATGCATTTTTTGATCAAACCGCTTTTCCATTATCCCCGACCCATTATTCCATTATTCCGTCATTTCACCTTTCCCTTCGGCATGTACTCCCTGCGAATTGGAAGCCCGTTGGGACGAAATCCCCGGTTCGTACATTCAAGCCCTTGATGATTCCATGAGCCCTCCCAAATCTACGCCAATGATTAAGCAGTACCTGTCCATCAAGGATCAATATCCCGATGCCATCCTTTTCTACCGCATGGGTGACTTTTATGAAATGTTTTTCGAAGATGCACAGCTGGCTTCCCGGGCGCTGGAAATCACCTTAACCTCACGTAACAAAAATGACGCCTCCCCGGTTCCCATGTGCGGCGTGCCCCATCGCGCCGCCCGCAGCTATATCGCGCGTCTGATCAACCAGGGATATAAGGTTGCTGTCTGCGACCAGATCGAAGATCCGGCCCAGGCCAAGGGTCTTGTCAAAAGGGATGTGGTGCGAGTTATCACGCCTGGAATGATCGTTGAAGACGAGCTGCTGGATGAACGCGCCAACAATTACGTTCTGGCCGTCAAAGGCAAAGACGGGGCCATCGGCATGGCCTTCCTGGACATATCTACCGGGAGTTTCCGGATCGCCGAATCAAAAGACCCCGAGGCCGTTATCGAAGAGATTCGACGCATATCGCCCCGGGAGATCCTTTTGCCGGAATCTTCTAAAAGCGCGCCGGAGGTATTGCCCCTGGCCGACAAGTTCGGCGAGATTGCGACATCCTACCTGAGCGAGCAGGCTTTTGAATATACCAGCAGTTATGAGCGTCTTACCGATCAATTTAAAACCGTCACCCTGGAGGGTTTTGGATGCGAGACATGGAAGGCCGGTATCTGCGCGGCCGGAGCAGTGGTTTTTTACATTCGCGAAACCCAAAAGCAAAAATTGGAACATCTCACCCGCATCGAGACCCACCGGCTGGACAATTACCTGATGGTTGACGAGCTGAGCTGGCAAAACCTGGAGTTATCGCGCAACATTCGCAGCGGATCCCGGCGGGCGACACTGATTGGTGTGATCGATCGCACCTGCACCGCCATGGGGGCACGCCTGCTGGTGCAATGGTTGCGCTATCCGCTGATCGATCCGACCGAAATCGGGTTAAGACACGAGGCCGTCGGTGAAGCAACCGATGCCACCGAAATGCGGCGCAGCCTGCGTGAGATTTTAAAATCAGTTCACGATATCGAAAGAATCGGCAACAAAATCGTTATGGGGCATGCCAATGCCCGCGACCTGGTAGCCCTGAAGAGATCGCTGCAGATGCTGCCGGATCTGTGGTCCGTGCTGGACGAGTTGAATAGCGAGCTTTTCCGGCCGCCTGGAAACCTTGACAATCTGCCGGAGCTGGCCGATCTCATCGAAAAGGCCATCCGGGAGGATGCCCCGCCAACGCTGAATGAAGGGGGGATCATTAAGACCGGCTATAACCACGAGCTGGATGAGCTGGTGCATATGAGTCGGGACGCCAAAGGCTGGCTGGCCCAGCTGGAAGTGAAGGAAAAAGAGCGCACCGGCATAAACGCCCTGAAAGTCCGTTATAATAAAGTTTTTGGATACTACATTGAAATTCCCAAAACGCGCTCGGAATCTGTTCCGGCCCATTACGTTCGCAAACAGACCCTCGTCAATGCCGAACGATTTATTACCGATGAGCTAAAAACCTTTGAAATGAAAATCCTCGGTGCCGAAGATCAACGGGCCACCCTTGAATACGAGCTATTTGCAGAGGTTCGGACACAAGTCGTCAAAAACAATCCCAGTATTCAAAGCGCCGCTCGTTTTGTGGCCCGCCTGGATTGTTTGACCAATCTGGCCGAAATTGCCGCCCAAAACAACTACAGCCGGCCGGTCTTGACAACGGACGGTCGCATCTGGATCGAGGAAGGCCGTCATCCGGTGGTCGAAAAAATGATCACGGCCGAACGTTTTGTCCCCAATACCGTCAAGATGGACGACCAGGACAATCAGATCCTGATCATTACCGGCCCGAATATGGCCGGCAAATCGACGGTGTTGCGGCAGGTGGCCCTGGTGGTCATCATGGCGCAAATGGGATCGTTTGTACCTGCCGCACGTTCCCAGATCAGCATCACGGACAGGATATTTACGCGCGTCGGCGCCCTTGACAACCTGTCCCATGGCCAGAGCACCTTCATGGTCGAGATGCAGGAAACGGCCAATATTCTCAATAATGCCACTGAAAAAAGCCTGGTGATCATGGATGAAATTGGCCGCGGAACCAGCACCTTCGACGGTCTCAGCATTGCCTGGGCCGTGGCGGAATATCTGCATGACCTAAAAAGCAGGGGAGTGAAAACCCTTTTTGCCACCCACTACCACGAGCTTACCGAACTTGCTCGGACCAAACCGAGGGTAAAAAACCTTAACATCGCCGTTAAGGAATGGAATGATGAAATCATCTTTCTGCGGAAACTGGTCGAAGGCGGAACCAACCGGAGCTACGGCATTCAGGTGGCCCGGCTGGCAGGGATTCCAGGACAGGTGATTCAAAGAGCCAAAAGGATTCTTTACAAAATCGAACAGGGAGAATACAATTCAGAAGGTACACCTGTTTTGATCAAAGAAGACGTCCAGGGGGCGAAAGGTCCCGTACAGCTGGACTTATTTGGCAAGGCGGAAAATAAGCTTCTCGAAGAGCTTGCCAAGACCGATATTTCGACCATGACGCCGCTGGAGGCGTTGAATTTTTTAAACGAACTCAAGGAAAAGCTTAAAGCCTGACCCGATCGCACGAAATTTTAGAGATCCTCTTGTATATCCCGCGCCATTAAAAGGGCGAAGGGGCACTGATTCGGCCCGGTTGGATGACAACTAATCGTATATGCATAATAAAAGAATCTACATTGCCTTTATCCTGTTGAGCTGCATCGCTGGCGGTATCTTTGGAACTGGCATTGGTGAGGCAATTACGCCCAAACAGGCTTATTTCAATGCCGAGGCCTGTTACAAAAAATTGCGCAACGCGCCGGCTAAAATGAAATACCGCGACAACTGGTTGCAGTGTATCGAAAAATTTCAAACCGTTCACCGTCTGGATGCCACCGGTCCCTGGGCGCCGGCCGGTCTTTTTATGTCCGGCAAGCTGTACGCCGAACTTGCCAAACGGTCGTGGAAGGCATCCGATCACCAGGAAGCACTTGATATCTTTGAGAGAATCATAAAACGTTATCCCCAGAGCAAGTATCGCACAAAAGCCGCCGCCGAAATTCGGGCGCTGTCCCAATCAAACCTGGCTCAAAAAAAGACGCCACCTGCGAAAGCCCTCCCCGAAGCCTCCAAAACGGTCGCGGATCGCTATCTGGAGGCCGACTCCTGTTACAGCAACCTTAGGCAAAGCGCACGCAAGATGGCCTATCGCCATAACTGGCTGCAATGTATTGAAAAATTTTATGCGGGTTACCGGCAGGATCCCGATGGGGATCAGGCTGCCGCCGGTTTGTTTATGACCGGTAAACTCTATGCCGATCTTTACGGGCAATCCAAACGCAAATCCGACCTGCGGGCCGCCCATACCATGTATGCAAAGGTGGTTGCGAGCTTTCCGGACAGCCGTTATGGCGTGAAGGCCGGATTGCTCATTGATGCCATGCCCGAATGGGTGAAAAAGGATTCGTCCGGCAAACCAAGTGATCTGACCGAAATCATCGAGAATGACAGTCAAGAGCCGGCAAGCGGTCTCAATCAGACTGCCGGTGCCGCCAGTTCGATCGCGAGCGGGCGGGCGACGGTGAATAATTTGCGGTTTTGGTCCAATCCCAACTACACCCGGGTCGTTATCGATGCCACCCGGGAAACCGACTACTACCACCATCTGCTCAAGAAGGACCCATCCATCAACAAACCCCAGCGTCTATACGTTGATCTGAAAAACAGCCGTTTGGGCCGGAATATCAAAAAAAGCATCCCGATTAATGACGATCTGCTCAGTGATGCCCGCGCCGGACAATTTACCAGCGATTCGGTCAGGGTGGTGGTCGATATCAAATCCTTTAAGACCTACAAGATATTTTCCTTAAAGGATCCCTTCCGGATCGTCATTGATGTGTGGGGTACTGCCGAGGCTGGAAAGCCTGCACCCCGCCAACCGCGCGTGACCGTCAAAAAGAACGGCAAGCTTCCCTCCAGTGCGCTGGCCAAACAGCTTGCTTTGGGTGTCAGCCGGATAGTTATCGATCCGGGTCATGGCGGCAGGGATTACGGTGCGCCGGGTTATCTGAAAGGGGTTCATGAAAAACACATCACGCTTCAAATCGCTCGCAAGCTCGCCCAACTGATTCGCGAGGAATTGGAGTGCGAGGTGTTTCTGACCCGCAACGGTGACCGCTTCCTGACCCTGGAAGAGCGCACCGCCATCGCCAACACCAAGAACGCTGACCTGTTCATTTCCATCCACACCAACTCTCACCGAGACCGCCGGGCCTATGGTATTGAAACTTATTTCCTGAACCTTGCCACCGACGACGATGCCATCCGGGTCGCTGCCATGGAGAATGCGACCTCCACCAAAAATATCAGTGACCTCCAGACCATCCTGTCTGATCTGATGCAAAATGCCAAAATCAATGAGTCCAGCCGGTTAGCCGGCAATGTGCAGGTATCGGTGGTAACGCATCTGAAAAGTAAACGCTGGAGTCGCATTAAGGATAAAGGGGTCAAGCAGGCGCCGTTCTATGTTTTGCTCGGTGCCCAGATGCCGGCCATACTGGTTGAAACCGGTTTCATCAGCAATCCCCGGGAGTGTAAACGGCTGGTCGATTCCCAATACCAGAGACGCGTAAGCGAGGCTATCGTTATCGGTATCAAAAAGT
>JAFDCJ010000333.1 GCA_019312835.1 Deltaproteobacteria bacterium | reverse complement strand
GCCCATTATGGAATCGTCGGCGATCTCTTTGAGGTGGTACCGGAGATCACCAGGCAAATCAAGGAGTCAACGACCGCCCGCAAAGCGGGTGGCTTGGATTTCCGGCCATAGGTCGGAAATCCAAAAGCACGTCAGTGCTTTAATCGTTGCGGTTGTAATCCGCCTCAGGCGGATTTGAAAACAACCAATCGGAATAACAAGCCGGGGACTTGTCGCGGGGAAAAATGTATTTCTCCTTGAAATCAGTGTCGTTTCGTCATAGGGATATTTTGCATCCAGATGGCCCACTTTTCCCCGGCAAAACCATAATACCCCTAAAAACAACTGCAGCAGCAAATAATTAGGAGGAACAGACCATGGCAAAGAAAAAAGTAGGCATTATCGGCGGTGGCATTGTGGGAACCGCACTTGGCTATAATCTAAGCCTTTACGACAGCATCGACGTCACCGTCTTTGAGAAAAGCCAGATCGGATCGGGAACCACCGCCAAATCGGCGGGCACGGTCTGCTTGTTTGACGACTCGTTGAGCAATAAATACTGGGATGTGCGCCTGTACGGTTTTGAAACCTTCATGAATATGGAGAGGGAAGAAAAGGGATCGGCGGGTTTCGACAATTGCGGCACCCTGGTGGTGGCCACTGATGAGGAAGTCGAAAACACCATTAAAACCGGTATCGCGCTGGCCGTCTCGGCCGGTTACAGCGGCGACTACCTGACGGATCCGGACGAGATCCGTAAAATAATACCGGATCTGAGTTTAGAGGGTGTTCTCGGCGCGGGCTGGACAGCCGATGACGGCTACTTTGATGCCACCATGGCCTCAAATACCTTTGTCAAGAAAATGCGGGCCAACGGCGCCACGGTTCTGACCGGCACCAAAGTCGAAAAGGTCAATATCAGCGGCGGCCGGGTAACCGGGGTTGAAACCACCAAGGGCAGCTTCGATTTGGACGTGGTCGTCGACGCTTCGGGACCCTGGACCCGTTTTACCGGCAAGCTGGCCGGTTTAGACCTGCCGATCTGGCATACCAAGGCGGAGGCCTTTTTCCTGGCACCGCCGAAAAAGAAGCTTGACTACCGCTTTCCGGTTTTAAAGTACCCCCGTTTTTATGCGCGTCCGGAAGGTGACAACATCTTCATCTGCAAGGCGCATCTCACCATGGACTTGAGTGACGAGATGCATGCCGGCCGGTGGGATCCGGATAAACTGCCGGAAAAGGGCGGCACGGACGACTACTTCCTGGAATTTTTATTCGAGCAAATGGAGGAGCATATCCCCGGTTTTATCGACTGCGGCGTATCGTTTTCCTGGCTCGGCTATCGCGCGGAGCCGCCCGACTTTATGCCGATTTTAGGCGACTCGGCGGTCGATGGATACCTCCTGGCCATTGGCTGCGGAGGCAACGGTGTCATCGAAGGGCCCACCATCGGCCGCGACCTGGCCAAGTATATCGCCACCGGTGAAAAAACGCTTCTGATCGAACACCTCAGCCTCGATCGTTTCGAAGGCCAAAGCCTTCCATAATACGGCGTTTAATTTTCCTGCCGGTGCAAATGCGGCCGCCCGCCGCGTGATGAGTTAAAAAAGCACTGGATTCCACTTCGGCGGTGCTCGGGGTGGTGAGCTGCCGAGCCCCGGATCGGGCCTGCCCGCGATGTGATTGGGGCGTTGAGAGGACGATACAGAAATAATTGTTGTTGATGATACGCAAAGAAGCCATCTCAAAATTTGAGATGGCTTCTTTTATTCTGCGGCGCCAGGCACCGCCACACGGTCCTAACCATTTTTTCGGGCAGCTTTGCGCCCCTGTATGGTGCTCAGAATCTTTTCGACCGTTTTCAAGTGCACCCTCAAGGCCGCCAGGGCCAGATCCACATCCCGGGCCTCAATGGCATCCAGAATTTTCAAATGCTCTTCGAGGGCGGCCTCGATGCGTCCCCCGATCTGGGCCGCCGCAATTAACTCGACCAAAACCAGATTCTGAAGATAGGCGTAGAGTTTGCCAAGTTTTTTATTGTTGCTGGCAGCGACGATGGTGCTGTGAAACTCGGCATCGTACTGAACGAATTCTTTGTAGTTTTGCGCCAATTCGGGACGCTGGAACACGTCCCGAAACCGCTGCACCGGAAACTCCGCCAGATTCTCGCCGGCCGTTTGAAATGCAAAAGTTTCCAGCAATAACCGCAACTCCAGTATATCGGAAGCATCCTTGGCATCCAGGGAAATAACCGCATGGCTGGTGCGGGGCGTGATCTGGATCAGATCCTCCTGGGCCAGTTTGTTCAGGGCCTCCCGGATCGGCGTTATGCTCAGGTTCAATCTCTCGGAAATTTCATCCAGCAGGATCCGCTCGCCCTGGGCAACTTCTCCGGATAAGATCATCTCCTTGATTTCATCGTAAGCGATTTCACTGAGGTTGGGACGACGCTTTTTAGGAATGTTCACGATTTGTTTTCCCTTTGGTTTGGGGGTTGAAAACTTCAAGAGTGTCCAAAGTACAAGTCCTGGCCAATGCGGTGGAAATCCGCACGGGCTTGAAGCACTCGTGAAACCGTCTGCAATCATTTAACATTTTGCAAAAAATATCTTATAAAAAAAACATTGTCAAGAATGAGTTGCAGAAATACCGGATCGGCGTGAACTTCACGGGAGCAAGGAATCCGATAGGTATTCCGGGGTTACAACCAGTTTCGACCCCGGTTTGGGCCGACTTTTTGTGTTGACAAAATATATTTTATAAAATATAAACTCTGCCTGATAATTCAAGCACAACAGGCACTTGCACCGTTGGCCGGTCCACGCAAACAGGTGTCTAACATGCTGGAATAACATTAAATGAAACAAAATTTAAAAATAGTCGTTGCCCTGGGGGGGAACGCCATTTCACGGCAGGAAGAAACCGGTGATATCCCGGATCAGATCAAAAACTGCCATCGCACTGCCGAGCACCTCGTCGACCTTGTTGCCGCCGGACACAAGGTGGTGGTCACCCATGGCAACGGGCCACAGGTAGGCAACATCCTGCGCCGGGTGGAAGCCGCCCGCACCCAGGTGTATCCGCTTTCCCTGGATATCTGCGGCGCTCACAGCCAGGGGGGCATCGGTTATCTTTTGCAGCGCGAAATCAACAATGTCTTCAAGAGCAGGGGGATGGACAAAATCGGCTATACAATTATCACCCAGTGCCTGGTGGATGCCGAAGACCCGGCTTTTAAAAAGCCCACCAAACCGGTGGGACCTTTTTTCAGCCGGGACCAGATGGCGCCGATGATAAAAAGCGGCTGGAAGGCCATCGAAGACGCCGGCCGCGGTTGGCGCCGGGTGGTGCCCTCACCGATGCCCAGGGCCATTGTCGAAGAAGGCGTCATCAAGCAGGCCATCGAGTTTGGGGATTTGGTGATCTGCTGCGGCGGCGGCGGCATCCCCGTGGTCGACGCCAACGGGCGGCTGGAAGGCCTGGAGGGTGTTATCGACAAGGATCATGCCACCAGCCTGCTGGCCAGGAATATCGATGCCGATTTGATGATCATCACCACCGGAATAGAAAAAGTGGCGATCAATTTCAACACACCGGATCAAAAAAACCTGGATCGCATGACCGTTGCCGAAGCCGAACAATTTTTGGCCGAAGGCCACTTTCCGGCCGGCAGCATGGGACCCAAAATCCAGGCCTCCATCGATTTCACCGCCGCCACCGGCAAAGATGTGATCATTACCCTGCCGGAGATGACCCTGGCGGCACTGGCGGGAACGACCGGCACGCGGATCGTCAAGAGCAAATAAAACTTGCCTTCGTTTGAAAAAAGGTATTAAAGATTAAGACTAAAAATGAGGAGGAATCATCCATGTTGACCAAAGCACTACGCGGCAGAGATTTTATTACACTCAGGGATTTTACCAAGCATGAAATCGAGACGATCATCGAGACCGGATTGGCCTTGAAACAGGATTACACCCTGGGTCGGCCCCACAAGCTCCTGGACGGCAAGACCCTGTTTATGATGTTTTTCAACCCATCCACCCGCACCCGCAATAGTTTTGAAGCCGGCATTTTTCAGCTGGGCGGGCACGGGCACTTTTTGCAGCCCAGCGCCACCCGTATTCCTTCCCTGGAAGGCGAAGACGTGGCCTACAAAACGGAGCGGATTTCCGACATGGTGCGGTCCATCCAGGGGATGGGTGATTGTATCGCGGTTCGGATCCTGGGCGATGTGGTCGGCTGGGAATACGACAAAGGCCTGCGGGTGATCCAGGAGTTTGCCAAGTGGGCCCATATACCGGTCATCAACATGGAGGATAATATCTATCATCCCTGCCAGGGAATAGCCGATCTCATGGCCATGCGCGAAATCTACGGCCCGGATATGCGCGGACGCAAAGTCGCCGTGGCCTGGACCTACTCGGACAGCACCAAAAAGCCGATTGCACCGCACCACGACATGATGTATGTCTCGAGCCTCGTGGGCGCGGACATCGTTTACGCACGGCCGCCGGAGATGCGCATCGACCCCGAGATCGAAGCGGCCATCAAGGCCCAGGCCGAAATAAACGGGGGCAGCTACAGCGTAACGGACAGCTTTGAAGATGCCTGTGAGAACGCCGATGTGGTTTATGCCAAGAATCACGTCTGCCTCGACCTTCTGCCGCCTGTCCAGCAAACACCGCAAAATGAGGAAATGGCCAAGCTGTTCGGGAAATACAGAAACTGGATCGCCGACGAAAAACGGATGAAACTGGCCAAAGACACAGCCGTTTACATGCACTGCCTGCCGTGTGAACGGGAGCAGGAAGTTTCCAGCGCCGTCCTGGACGGCAAGTGGGGAAGCCGCGCGCTCTGGACCGAAGCCGAAAACCGGCTGCACGGCCAGAAGGCCATCATGGCGCTGATCATGCAATAACCCCTAGACCCAGCGCAAGGGGGACGATGACAGAATCCGCGGCATCAAGACAGATGTAACCCGGCAGGCCGAAAGCAACGCTTCAACCTGTTTGACAGGCAAAAAAGGGGGCATCGATTGACAAATGGATTTAACCATTAAAAACGGTACGGTAGTAACCGCCAGTGAAATCATGGCGGCAGACATCGGCGTAAAAGACGGCAAGATCGCTGCCATTGCCGCCCGCATTGATGGTGGCGCCGAGACCATCGATGCCGCGGGCAAATATGTTTTCCCGGCGGGGGTTGAAATTCACACCCATTTGGACGGCATTCTGCACGGCATGCGCACCGTCGATGATTGGTACGTCTCCAGCGTAGGAGCGGCTTTTGGCGGCACGGCCACCATTGTCGATTTCCCCATGCCGGCCAAAGACCAATCCCTGCAGGGAATCGTCGATGAATTTACGGGACGGGCGACAGGCAAGAGCATCGCCGATTTTGCCTTCACGCCCATCATCAACAGGTTCACCGAAGATATCTACCAGGAAATCCCGGTATTGATCGATAACGGGATCCCCTCCTTCAAGCTGTTCATGTACTATGACTGGACGGTCCCCGACTACGAACTGGCGCGCTTGATGGACACGATCACGAGCCATGGCGGTATCGTCAGTGTTCATTGCGAAAACGCGGGCACCATCGATTATCTGGCCGACAAGGCCATGGCGGCCGGCCACACCGGCCCGCAATGGCATGCACCCACCCGGCCCCTGAGCACCGAAATAGAGGCCTCTTCCAGGGTTATCCACGTGGCTGAAGAGCTAAACGCGTCGGTGCTGATTGTCCATATTTCGGCAGGCCCGGTGGTAGACTTGATCGCCAGAGCCCGGGCCCGCGGTGTCAATGTCTACGGCGAGGCCATGCCCCATTATCTGTGCCTGGATGACAGCGTTTATGACCGCCCCGGCTATGAAGGCATGAAAGGGGTTTGCACCCCCCCGCTGCGGCCCAGGGAAAACCAGAAAGCCCTGTGGGCCGGGCTGCGGTCGGGGGCACTGTCGACGATCGGCTGCGACCATTGTGCCTTTCCGTATAAAGACAAGATCCGGCTGTTCGAGACCCGCGGCAAAAGAATCGATATGATCCCCCACGGCGCGCCAGGCATCGAGACCAGAATTCCGCTGCTGTTCTCGGAAGGGGTCAACAGGGGCCGCATATCGGTTACCAAATTTGTCGAGGTGTCGGCCACGAACCCGGCCAAACTTGTGGGACTGTATCCGCAAAAGGGAACGCTGGCGATCGGCAGTGATGCGGATATCATGATTTTAGATCCTGAAAAGGAGGTGACCATCACCCAGGAAGGCCTGCACAGCAACACGGATTTTACGCCTTACGAAGGCTGGCAGGTGAAGGGCTATCCCGTCACCACCATTAGCCGGGGGACCGTTCTGGTGCGGGATTGCCAGCTTGAGGCCGAAGCCGGTCATGGCCAATTTCTGAAACGCAAAAGATTTGAGGTGTTCTAGGTAATGGTTGTTCCCGAAAGCTCGGCCAGCCCTCAGGTATCAGGGCTTCGCTTTCTATTGACTAGTGATTGGGGCTGGTACTTAAACCAGTCACCCGGGGTGAATGCTTACCGGGGAAATGTGCTAAATTAACCTTAAATATTTAAAAGGAGGTACATGATGTTTAACCGTCGAATGGGAAGAGTATTGGGTCTTGGCCTTTTAATTGCTGCCGTGGTCATGGTTGGCAGCCTGCCGGCGACAGCTGCCGATCCCATTAAGATCGGTCAGGTTTCGGCGCTATCCGGCCAGTCGGCTAAATCGGGAGAGGCCATTATGCGTGGTCTGACCCTCGCAATTGAAGAGATTAATGCCAACGGCGGCGTTCTGGGCGGTCGCAAGTTTACCTTGATCAGCCGTGACGATGAGTCCAACCCTCCAAAGGGCCAGATGGCCGCCCGTGAGCTGATTTTTAAGGAAAAGGTTACCGCATTTTTTGGCGGCCTTGATTCCCCGGTTTCCCTGGCCATCGTGCCGGTGGCGAACAAGGAAAAAGTCATCTTCATGGGTGTTTGGGCCGCGGCAACGCCGATCACACGCAACGGGGCTGACCCGAACTATGTTTTCAGGGTTTCGGCGATGGATGCCATCGTGGACCAGGCCCTCATTCAGTATGCCATGAAGACCTATGGGACCAAGAAGCCCGGGCTGATGCTGATCAACAACCCCTGGGGGGAATCCAATGAAAAAGGCCTGCGCGCGGCCATTACGGACGCCAAGATCGAACTGGCGGGAATTGAAAAACTTGAGTCCCGGGACGTCGACGTTGTTCCGCAGCTGATGCGCCTGAAACAAGGCGGTGCCGACACGGTTATCCTGGTCGCCAACGTCCGTCCCAGTGCGACCGTCATAAAATCTCTCGCACGCATGAAATGGGACGTGCCGGTCGTCTCCCACTGGGGAATATCCGGCGGTCGTTTCCCGGAATTGGCCGGTCCCGGATCCCAAAAGGTCCATTTTGTTCAGACTTACAGCTTTTTCGGAGACCAGAATGAGGTCGGCCAGAGATTCATTGCCGCCGCCAAGAAAAAATATGAGGATATCAACGGTCCGGAAGATATCTTCCCGCCCGTGGGTTATGCCAATGCGTATGATGCCATGCACCTGCTGGCGCGTGCCATCGAACAGGCCGGCAGCACCGACAGCGATAAAATCAGGCTCGCCCTGGAAAACCTCAAGCCGCATCAGGGCCTGATTAAAAAATACGACCCGGCTTTCACGGCTGAAAATCATGATGCCCTGGGCTACCAGGACTACGTGATGGTGCATTATGTGGGCAATGAAATCAAGCCTGTTGGGAAGTAAACCGCTAAGTTCCGGGTTATAGACGGATCGAATACAGCTGGGAAATCCGCCTATTGCGTTTTGAAGTACGGACGGATTTCCCGGCTCTTTTTCGAGACCGGGCGATACGGTTCAATCCTGGCTTTCCAGGCCGGACCTCGGGCGTGTTAAGCGCTGCAGCTTTAAATAGCATCGCTAAAAAAGGATTGCAGGTATGCTAATACTATCGGCCATCATTACGGGCCTTGGGCTTGGCAGCATGTACGGGCTTCTGGCACTTGGCTTCTATGTCACTTACTCCGTTTCCAATACGGTAAACTTCGCCCAGGGCAGCTCTATGATGCTCGGCGCCGTGATGTGCTATTCCTTCTCTGTAACCTGGGGCTGGAGCATTCCGGCCAGCGTTGTCATGGCGCTGGTTACCTGCGGCGTGTGGGGGGCGGTTGTGGAGCGATTTGCCGTGCGCCCCTTTGCAAAAAAAGGCTCTCTTGCCTGGCTGATGTCGACGGTGGCCGCCGGCATCGTTCTGGACAACGTGGTCTTGTTTACTTACGGCAAAGAGCCGCGCATGCTGCCCTCGATGATGCCGGATGTATCGTATATCGTCGGTGATCTGATCATCATGCCCCTGCAGATCGCCATACCGGTGGTGGGTCTTCTGGCGGGCGCCAGCCTGCACCTTTATTCACGCTATACCAAGCAGGGCAGAGCCATGCGGGCCGTCGTCCAGAACCCGGATTCCTCACGGCTGGTCGGCATCAACGTCAGCACGATCATCGTCATATCCTTCGTGATATCCACTGTCTTTGCCGGCATTGCCGGTATTTTGATCGCCCCCCTGTTCAACGTGTCTTCCGACATGGGTACCCTTTTCGGAATCAAGGCTTTTGCCGTCGCCATCCTGGGCGGCATCACCAGCGCCTGGGGGGTTATGGTGGCCGGCATTCTGTACGGCATCATCGAAGCGCTCATCACGGCCCTGTTTGGCTCACCCTACACCCACATTCTCACGTTTACGATGGTCATTGTCGTACTGGCCATTATGCCCAATGGGCTTTTTGGCCGCGCAGAGGTGAAAAAAGTATGAAATCCCTCAAATTTATCGGCTACGCCGCGCTCATTCTGCTGCCGGCAGCTTACTGCTTTATCGGCAACGGCTATGAAATTCACATCCTGTCCACCGTCGGGCTGATCACCATGGTCGGCACCGGTCTCAACATCCTGATGGGGATGGTGGGCCAGGTTTCCCTCGGCCATGCCGGGTTCTATGCCATCGGCGCCTATACCAGCGCTATCCTCACGACCACCCACGGCATCAGCTTCTGGCTGGCTTTTCCGGCGGCCGGTATCCTGGCCGGACTGGTCGGCACGGTGCTGGCCCTGCCGGCCTTGCGCGTGAGAGGCCCCTACCTGGCCATGATCACCATCGCCTTCGGCTTTATTGTCGAGCACGGCGCCATCGAATGGCGCGCACTCACCGGCGGCGCCAACGGCCTGATGGGTATCCCGAAGCCAGCTGCCTTCGGATATACCTTTGATGAGCGGGGCGTGGCGCTTTTGATCATAGCGGTTACCGCCATAACGGTTTTGTTATTCGCGCGCCTGGCCAAAAGCCGGTGGGGGCTTGCCCTGCGGGCGGTGAAGGACTCGGAAGTGGCCTCCGAGTCGCTGGGGCTGAGCGTGGTGGCCATTCACACCATGGCATTTGCGCTGTCCGCGGTTTTCACGGGCCTGGCGGGTGCGCTCTTCGCCCCCCTGACCAGTTTTGTCAGCCCGGGCTCCTTTCCGTTTTTTCTATCGATCGAATTTTTGCTGGTTGTCATTGTCGGCGGCGCGGGCCTCGTTTTAGGGCCCCTGCTGGGAGCGATGGTGGTGGTCCTGATGCCCGAATTTTTAGCCTTCCTGGCGGAATACCGGCTGCTGTTTTTCGGCAGCCTCCTGCTGGTTGTGATGTGGCTGACCCCGTCGGGTATCGCCGGTGCCATCCTGAATCGGTTTCGCCGTCCGGATTTGAGAACCGCTCAACCTGAAAAAAGCGATATTCTGGGCTATATTTCCCAGGGCGCCAAACCCCAGGACATCACCATCGAGGACCTTTGTATCTCCTTTGGAGGGGTGTGTGCCCTGGAAAGCGTCGGTCTGAGGGCCCTGCCGGGTAAAGTGACCAGTATCATCGGTCCCAACGGCGCCGGCAAAACCACCGTTCTTAATCTTATGTGCGGCTTTTACAAACCGGATGACGGGTTGGTCAATCTGGGCGAAAAAAATTGTGCGCAATTGCCCCCCTATGCCATCGCGCGGGCCGGCATTGCCAGGACCTATCAGACAACCCAGCTGTTCGACAGCATGGCGGTCATGGACAACCTGCTCATCGCCCTGCGCCGCGGCCGGCTGGGTTCTGTATTGAGCTGCCTCTTCAAAGCGGAAAAAGACGACCACCTGAGGCGTACGGCTGAAAGTCTGCTGGCCTTCGTGGGCTACAGCGGTCCGATTTACAGCGCGGCGGGCGATCTGCCCCATGTTGACAAACGGCTGGTTGAAATTGCCCGTGCCCTGGCCATGCAGCCGCAGGTGCTGTTGCTCGATGAACCGGCCGCCGGGCTGGGGCACCAAGAGACCACCCGGGTAAGTGCCCTCATCAAGAAGATTGCAGAGACCGGGGTTACGGTGGTGCTGGTGGAACACCACATGAATCTGGTCATGAATATTTCAGACAACATCATGGTGCTGGATGCCGGCACATGTATTTCGACCGGGGAACCGGCCGTTGTCAGAAAGGACCCGGCCGTCTTGCGGGCTTACCTGGGCGAAAGCGGCGTTCAAGGCCGTCCGCGCACCGTCGCTCTGACCGGCCAGGAAGAAGAGGTGCTTTCCGTTACCAAACTCGGTGCGGCCTATGGCGTGGTGCCGGTTTTAAAGGATGTCGACCTCAATGTCAAAAAGGGTGAGTTCGTGGCGGTTTTGGGCGCCAATGGGGCCGGCAAGACCACCCTGATGCGTGCCATCAGCGGACTGCACCGGCCTGTCAAAGGCGCCGTCTTGCTGCTTGGCAGGGACATTACCGCCTTCGGGGCCCATCGCATTGCCGCGGAAAAGCTTTTTCTGGTGCCCGAAGGCCGTCAGGTATTTCCCGAGCTGACGGTGGTGGAAAATATCCGGCTGGGCGCCTACTGCCGCAAGGATTTCGATGCCGACAAAGAGGTCGGGGAAATGTTGGACCGGTTTCCAGCCCTGCGGGCGCGGCGAAACATCCGGGCGGGCCTGCTTTCCGGCGGTGAGCAACAAATGCTGGCGGTCGCCCGCGGGTTGATTGCCAAACCCCGGATTCTGCTGCTGGACGAACCCTCCCTCGGACTTGCGCCGGTGATCGTCAACACCCTTTTTTCCGTACTGGCGGATCTGCGCGACGAGGGGATCACGATTTTGCTGGTTGATCAAATGGCGGGGCTGGCGCTGTCGGTGGCCGACCGCGGCTACGTTCTCCAGTCCGGCACCGTTGTGCATGAAGGCCCTGCGGATAGCATGCAAAATGACCCCGAAATAGAAAAGGCCTACCTGGGCACGTTGGATTAAATAGCCGGGTGCATCGGACCGGCCTTGGTCCGCGCCGCTGGGCGGGAATTTATAATGCGATTGACAGGGTATCATTTAAGGAAAACAATATGACCAAGCCGCGAAAAGGGAAAAGGAACCAGGCGTTCTCAATTGAGCAGATTGTACCGGAGGCTGAAGGCTACCTCATCGTCGATCCCAAAAAATGCACGGGCTGCGGCAGCTGCATGCTGGCCTGCTCGCTGGCTCACGAGGGCAATGTCAATCCTGCCTTTTCCCGGATACAGATCATCAGCGACCCTTTGGGGTACTTTCCGGCGGACATCCAGATGGCGGTCTGCAAACAGTGTCTGTATCCCCAATGTCTGATCGTATGCCCCACCGATGCCCTTCATATCGACGCCGAACACATGAATGTCAGAAGAATAGACCGGGAAACGTGCATCGGCTGCCAGAAGTGCATGCATGCCTGCCCCTTTGTTCCCTCCAGAATATTTTTGGATGTCCAGCAGAAAAAGGCTTTTAAATGTGATCTGTGTAAGGCGCCGCCGTACCGGAAAAAAAAGAGCGGCCAGGCCTGCGTGGAAATTTGCCCGGTCAATGCAATCAAGTTTAGTGCCAAAACGCCTTCTCCGCTTGGAGAGAACGGCTATACCAAAAATTTGAGGGGCGACGGCTGGGAACAACTCGGGTTGCCGACGGATTAGGGGCAAGAATCATGTATGGTTTCACCGGAAAAATACTGCGTGTCGATTTGACCACTCAGAGCATTTCCACATTAAATACGGCGGATTATGAACAGTGGATCGGCGGGCATGGTATCGCCACTGCTGTTTTTTTTGACCTGATGCGAGACAAAATGGTCAGCGCCTTTGACCCGGAAAACAAATTGGTGCTGATGGCCGGGTTGTTTGCGGGCACGCTGGTCCCCGGCGCCTCCCGCGTCGAGATGGTCGGCATTCAATCCCAGAGCTATCCCTATGAATGGTTCGGCCGCAGCAGCATCGGCGGCCACTTTCCGGCCATGCTTAAATTCGCCGGATTTGACGGCATTGTCCTTGAGGGGGCGGCTGAAAATCCAACCTGGATCAACATCGTCGACGGCGAGGTAGAATTCAGGGATGCCGCCGGCATGTGGGGGCTGGACACCGAAGAAACCCAGCGCATGATTTTCAGCCAGGTATCCAATCAAATCAGCAAGCGCAAAGCTCCCCACGTCAGGACCGGCAATATGACCCAATGGCCGTGTGTGCTGACGATTGGACCGGCGGGAGAAAATCTGAGCCGCATCGCCTCGGTCCAGCACAGTGCCGGTCCCTCCTTTGGCCAGGGGGGGTTTGGCGGGATATGGGGCGCCAAGAAACTCAAAGCCATCAGCGTGTTCGGCACCGGGAGTGTGGCGGTTGCCGACCCGCAGAGGTTGCTGCAAGAAAGCATGCGGTTTCGCAAAAAATATGGCGCGGACTTCGACAACCCCGCCATTAGCGACTGGCAGGAGTATATCACCTCCCATTTTGGCGGCCATCCGGGCAGAGGCGGCGCCATTTTCGATGATCAGCGCCGGGCCCATGGGTGTTACGGTTGCCATATGAATTGCAGGCCCAAAACATCAATCGGTATCGGCACCGGGGCCATCTGCAAAAAAGGCCGGTTCTATCAAAAATTTGAACTGGCCAAGCGCGGACGCGTGACCGCGATCTCGGGCAAAGCCACGAAACTATGCGATCGCCTGGGCATTAATGCCTATGTCATCGATGTGGATATCAACTACTTAAACGCCCTCAGGGAAAAGGGGATCCTGGGGCCCGGTAAAGAAATCGATACGGACCTTGACTTCGACATGCTGGGGGAAGCGGAATTCATCGAGGATTTTCTGCATAAAATTGCTCACCGCAAAGGCATTGGGGACTTTCTGGCGGAAGGAATCGTCAGGGCGGCCGCCAAATGGGGCCGGCTCGAAGAAGACCTGGCCAGCGGGACGCTGCCCGTTTTGCCCTGGGGCTATCCCATCCACTATGATCCCCGCACCGAAGTCTACTGGGGATATGCTTCGCTGGTTTCATCCCGGGATATCAATTGTCACGACTTCAACGCCATTTCATACTGGATACCCAATCTGGATGTTGCCGCCGGTAGACCGCCGGTGGTGTCCGCCGGGCGGGCCGCTGAAATAATTGCTGAAAAATGCAGTCCCTACAACGACCCCCTCATGATCGATTTCAGCGATGCCAATATGTATTCCATCCACATGGCCCGTACCACCGCCTGGCTGCTGCATTACTCATTGTTCTGGAAGCAGTCCTGCGGCCTTTGCGACAATGCCTTCGCCGATTTCATCAACCCCTACGCACCCGACAATAAGGGTCTTACCCCCGAGGGGGAAATCGCCTTTTTCAAAGCGGTCACCGGTAAAAAAATGAGGTTTGAAGATTCGATGGAAATCGGCCGTAAAATTTTCACGCTGAACCGCGCCATCTGGACCCTTCAGGGGCGGCACAGAGATATGGAAACCCTTGCCGAGTATATGTACACGATTCCATCCGAGGGAATCGTGATGGTGGCGGGCCGGTCACCCAGCTACTTTATGCCGGTTCACGAAAACGGTCAGTGGGCCTACAAAAATGTCGTCCCCCGCAAGCTGGACCGCGATAAGGTTGAGGAATGGAAATCCATTTTCTATGAGCTGGAAGGCTGGGATGTGCAAACCGGCAGTCCCCTTCAAAGCACCCTCGAAGACATGGGCCTTCAACATGTTATAACGGCGCTTCAAAAAACCGATAAATTGTAAATGACCAGTTGAAAAGGAGATGCAAGATGGATCGTAAAGAAGCGATAGAATTGATTGAAAAATTTCTGGCCGCCAGCATGAGCGGTGACAAAGAAGGCTCCAGGGCGCTGGTGTCCCCTGACCTGGTATTCACCTTTACCGGCAAGCGTCGTTTCGAACGGGCAGAACAAACCGGCGAATTCAACGCCAAGCGCTATGCCAGCGTCAAAAAAGACATCACCGGATACGACGTCTGCACGGAAGAAGAGGGCCGCCTGGTTGTCTACTGCCTGGGCACTCTTTACGGCGCCTGGCCGGACGGCACCCCCTTCGAGGGCAACCGCTTCATCGACCGCTTTGAGATCCGCAACGGGCGCATTGAAAAGATCGATGTGTGGAACGACAGCGCCGAATGGCTCCTGACCCGTGCCGGCCTCGCCGAAGATCAGGAATAACGGCCGACAGGATGTGCCGCCTCGAACAAATCCGGGGGGGCCTGGTCACCGGCAACTGATGCTGCCGCTCACCGGGGCGATTATGTTTTCGACCGGTTTTCTTCTGGTTTTCACGGATGCGCTGACGTTACCTTCTCAGTAGAGAGGGTTTGCACCTATCCGTCCCCAGCCGCAGGCCTTCGGCCATTTTTCAGTCATCTAGGCCCGGTTGCCGAACCTTACCCGAGAGGAGATACTACATGAAAGAAATCAGCGAATTAATTTTTCCGGACGATTTGAGATACAGCGATGATCACGAGTGGGTCAGCAAAGCCGACGAAGTGGTCCGGGTCGGCATCTCCGACTACGCCCAAGACCAGCTCGGAGACATTGTTTTTGTCGAGCTGCCCGATGTGGGTGAGACTTTCGAAAAAGGACAGGAGTTCGGAACGGTTGAATCCGTCAAGGCGGTCTCCGAGTTATACATGCCTGTGGGCGGCGAAATCACGGCAATCAACGCAGCCCTCGAGGATGGCCCTGAGCTGGTAAACAATGCGCCCTACTCCGGCGGCTGGATGGTGGAGGTACGGATGCAAGACCCCGCCGAGTACGATGCGCTCAAAGACCGCCAGGCCTACCTTGAAATGTTGAAAGGATAAGACGATGCGATATTTACCCCAGACCCATGAAGATATTGAAAAAATGCTTCAAGTTGTGGGTGTTGACAGCCTTGAAGACCTCTTTTCAAGTATCCCCGCAGATTGCCGGCGCAAGGAGGCGTTGAACCTGCCGGAAGCGCTGACCGAATGGGAATTAAACCGCCACATGGAGGACGCCGCCGGCACCATGGGGTCCGCGCCGGGCTACAAGGTTTTTCTGGGGGCGGGGTCCTATAACCACCACATCCCTGAAATCGTGCGGCAGCTTTTGAACCGCTCCGAGGTTTATACGGCCTACACACCCTATCAGCCTGAAATCAGCCAGGGTACCCTCCAGGCGATCTATGAGTATCAGACACTGGTAAGCCGCCTCCTGGGCATGGAAGTCACCAACGCATCCATGTACGACGGTGCCTCGGCACTGGCTGAAGCGCTGCTGATGGCCGTCCGGGTATCCCGTCGCAGAAAGGTCGCGGTATCCCGGGCCGTCCATCCCCTGTACCGCCGGGTGGTCCAGACCTATTTTGCCCCCACCGGCTACGAAGTCACCGAAATTCCCTTCCAGCCCGACGGCCGGACCGATCTTGCCCGGCTGGACAACCTGGATGAGCTGGCCGCGGTGGCCGTGCAGTCCCCCAACTTTTTCGGCTGCATCGAGGACCTGGAGGCGGTGGGCGCCAGAGTTCACTCCGACGATAAAACCCTCTTCGTCACCGCCTTCAGTGAGCCGATCGCCTACGGCATTTTAAAAAGGCCGGGCGATTGCGGTGCTGATATTGCGTGCGGTGAAGGGCAAAGCTTCGGGATTCCCCAGTCCTTTGGCGGACCCGGCCTCGGCATGTTCACCTCTCTGAAAAAATATGTGCGCAACATGCCCGGCCGCCTGATCGGCAAAACCGTAGACCGGGAGGGCCGTACGGGTTTCGTGCTCACCCTGGCCACCCGCGAGCAGCATATCCGCCGCGAGCGGGCAACGTCAAATATCTGCTCGAACCAGGGTTTATGCGCGACCGCCGCGGTAATGTACATGGCTGCCCTGGGCGGCACCGGAATTCGTGAGCTGGCCCAGTTGAACCATGACAAAGCCGCCTATTTGAAGTCGGCTTTGCAGGCGGCAGGCCTGGCGGCTCCTTTTCAAGCCCCCGTGTTTAACGAGTTTGTCGTGAAATTCCCGCCGGGATTCAAAGATACCCATGCACAGCTTCTCGAAAAAAAGATCGTGGCCGGATTGCCCCTGGCCCCGTACTACCCGGAGCTTGAAGATCACTATCTTTTTTGCGCCACTGAAACTGCCACCCGCGAAGACATGGATGCGCTGATTAAGGAGGTCATAAGATGAAAGAATTGACAGGCACAACCGGTCATATCTTTAACGAGCCGCTGCTGTGGGAAAAAGGCTCAACCGGCAGGATGGGCTATTCGCTTCCACGGCGGGATGTGGATACCGTCCCGGTGGCCAAAGCGCTTGCCGGAAATGGCCCGGACTTTCCGGATCTAAGCGAGCTGGATGTGGTGCGCCATTTTACACGCTTGTCGCAGTGGAACTTTGGCGTCGACAGCGGCATGTACCCGTTGGGATCCTGCACCATGAAGTATAATCCTAAAACCAATGAACGGCAGGCTTCCCTTCCCGGTTTTGCCGGCGCCCACCCCCTGCTGCCGGCACCGCTATCCCAGGGTGCCCTAAAACTGCTGTTTGACCTTGAACGGTATCTGGGTGAAGTCACCGGTCTGCCGGCGGTCAGCCTGCAGCCGGCCGCCGGGTCCCAGGGTGAACTGGCGGGCATGCTGATCTTTCATGCCTACCACCAGAGCCGGGGCCGACCCCGATCGAAAGTATTGATCCCTGATACGGCACATGGGACCAACCCCGCCAGCGGCGCCCTGTGCGGGTTTAAAGCCATACCCTTAAAATCCAACGAGCAGGGCGTTCTGTCGCCCGAAGCGGTGGCCGAGCTCATGGATGAAGACACCACCGGCATCATGATCACCAATCCCAACACCCTGGGATTATTTGAAGATAACATCAAAGAAGTTGCCCGAATCGTCCACGACAGAGGTGGCCTGGTTTACGGCGACGGTGCCAACATGAACGCCGCCATGGGTATCGTCAATATGGCGCAAACCGGCGTCGATGTGCTCCATTTGAACCTTCACAAGACATTTTCAACCCCCCATGGCGGCGGCGGCCCGGGAAGCGGACCGATTTGTGTGACCCGGGAATTGGAGAAATTCCTCCCCGTTCCCCGGGTGGTCAAAACCGAAGGAGGATATGAGCTTTGTGAAGACTATCCGGAATCGGTTGGCAAAGTTCACGCCTTTTACGGCAATTTCAGCGTCCTTATCAAGGCCTACTGCTACACCCGCAGCATGGGTCCCGACCTGAAAAAAGCCAGTCAGTACGCGGTCCTGAATGCCAATTATATCAGGGAAAGTCTCAAAGGGGTGTATCACCTGCCCTACGACCGGCCCTGCATGCACGAATGCGTGTTTACGGACGAAAACCAGAACAGGTTTAAGGTCACCACGCTGGACATCGCCAAGCGGCTCATGGATTATGGATTTCATCCCCCCACCGTTTATTTCCCATTGGTGGTAAGCGGTGCGATCATGATCGAGCCGACGGAGTCCGAATCCAGAGAAACCATAGATGAGTTTATCGCGGCAATGAAAAGCATTGCCAGAGAGGCCCAGGAGCAACCTGAGCTGCTGCACCAGGCACCCCAGAACCCGAAGGTGCAAAGACTGGATGAAACCCTGGCCGCGCGCACGCCCTGCCTGACGGATTAGGATAAAAAAACACGGCCGGCACCCGGATGCAATCGTCGACGGACCGGCCTGCGACGGTTTACACACGGTGTGGAGGATTAATATATGAGCGACGAATTGAAGCAAACTGTTTTTCACGATCGCCATCTGGCGCTGAATGCGACGATGGTTGATTTCGGCGGCTGGCATATGCCGGTTCAATACCAGAGTGGAATTTTACAGGAACACCTGGCAACCCGCAACCAGGCGGGCCTTTTCGACGTTTCCCATATGGGGCGCTTTATCATTTCCGGCCCCGGGGCCCTTGATTTTTTACAGCACGTGCTTTCCAACAATGCCGCCGGCCTGGACGTCAACGAAAGCCAGTATACCATGATTCCCAATAAAAGCGGCGGCGCAGTGGATGATGCCTATCTTTACCGGTTTTTCGAGGATGAATATCTGCTGGTGGTCAACGCTTCCAACCGTGATAAAGACTGGCAGCACTTCCAGCAGGTCCTGGAGGCTTTTGACGGGGTACAACTGACCGATAAGACCGCTGAGCTGGCGATGATCAGCCTGCAGGGTCCGCAGGCCAAAGCCATTATGGAGGGTGTCATCGAGACGGGCCGTCTGCCCGAGCCCATGCGCAACCAGCTGTCCACGGCCACGATCAAGGGCACGCAGGTGCTTATCGCCAGAACCGGCTATACCGGCGAGCCCTTGTGTTTCGAGCTCTTTGTCACGCGCGCGGATGCGGTCGTGCTATGGGATCTGCTGTGTGAACGGGGCGCGGTGCCGATCGGTCTCGGGGCCAGGGACACCCTGCGCCTGGAAGCCGGTCTGCCCCTTTACGGTCATGAACTGGGGCTGGATCCCGAAGGCAACGAAATACCGATCTTTGCCTGTCCTTTGGCCCGCTTTGCCGTCAGCCTGTCACCCCTGAAGGCTGAATTTATAGGCAAAGCCGCCCTGAACCGTCAATTTGAAGCTTTTCAGAAAATCGTTAAAAGGGATTACAGCCGCATAGAGGATTTGCCGCGCATCATCATGCCGGTGGTTCTAACGGGCAAAGGCGTGGCACGGGCCGGCAACAAGGTTTTTGCAAACGGCCGGTGTGCGGGATTTGTCACCAGCGGAACCGTGGTGCCGTACTGGGAATTTGGCGGCGAGGGAATCGATTCCCGGATAACGAGCCAAACCGCGCGGCGCGCTATCACCCTGGCACTGCTCGACAGCCGCCTTGTCGAAGGCGACCGGGTCGAGGTCGAAATCAGGGGGAAACGGGCTGGCGGTATGATCGTGCCTTATTTTTTAAGAAGCGAGGCGCCGCCCTTTGCGCGCGCAATCGACCTGGCGGCCGAGACGCCGGCAGCCGACGGGGCCCCTACCGGCGAATCCTTCGTCGACAAGGTCAACACGCTGATTGCCAAGGCCATCACCAACACCCGCTGGCGACAGCAGGAGTGTATCAATCTGATTCCTTCGGAGCAGTCGCCGTCCGCCATAACCCGCATGCTGACCATCATGGATCCGGTGTGCCGCTACGGCGAGCACAAGGGGGTCAAAGCCTTTGAAGAGGCCGAGGTGTTTTACTACCAGGGCACCGATTTTATCGCGGAAGTCGAAGAATTGCTGGTGGCTGAGCTGCGCCAGTTCATGGACTGCAGCGTCGTCGAGACCCGGCCCATATCGGGGCAGATGGCCAACACGGCCGTTTTCAGCGCCATGGTCGATTATATAAACCGGGCTGATCGCAAAAGCGAACAGCGCCGCATCCAGAAGGTTTTTAACAACCATATTATCCGCGGCGGCCATCTGTCCGCCCAACCCATGGGCGCCCTGCGGGACTTTGTGGCCCGCGATCCCAAAACTGAAAAACCCGCCGTGGTTAATTTCCCCGTCCATGAGGAGAACCCCTACAAAATCGATGTCGCTGCCTGCGGTGAATTGCTCGAGCAACATCGGCCCGAACTGATCATTTTCGGTAAAAGCATGGTCCTGCACAAAGAACCGGTGCAGGAAATTCGCGCCACCGTAGATCAGCTGGGGTTGGACAGCGTCGTGTTATATGACATGGCCCATGTCCTTGGGCTCATCGGCCCCCATTTCCAGGAACCGTTTAAGGAAGGCGCCCACCTTGTTACCGGCTCCACCCACAAGACCTATTTCGGCCCCCAGCGCGGTATCGTCGGCGGCAATTATCAAAAATCCGATCCGGATTATGAATTGTGGGAGGCGATTGAACGGCGGGCCTTTCCCGGCAGCACCAGCAACCACCATTTGGGCACCCAGCTGGGCCTGCTGATGGCCGCATATGAAATGAACGCTTTTAAGGACGACTATCAGCAGAAAGTCATCGCCAACGCCAGGGCTTTCGCCCTGGCCCTGAAAGACTGTGGCCTTGACGTTGCCGGCGATCCCGGCATCGACTATACCGAGACCCATCAGGTGGTGGTCAGGGTTGGTTATGCCAGAGGAGCGGAAATTGCCCGGCGCCTGGAAGATAACAATATTATCCTGAACTATCAGGCGGCTCCGGACGAAGAGGGCTTCACCGCCTCCGGCGCACTGCGTATGGGCGTATCCGAGATGACCCGCTTCGGGATGGAAGCCGGCGATTTTCAGCAACTGGCCCAGCTAATGGCGGATGTGATCATCCGCCACAAGTCCCTTCAACAGGATGTGGCCAAATTCAGGAAGCGTTTCGGCACGCTGCGCTATTGTTTCGACCACGACCAAATAGAGACCTATTTGCAGGAAATCCAACGGCTGCTGCTGCCTTAATGGCCGCGGCCGCAGGCCTTCGGGTTTTCAAAAGGCCGCCACCGGTTGACCGCTTTGGTCGGGGACGTGACCGGCCGCCGGCCTGGAATCAAAGCGGCGGCGACACCGCTGTTGGATATGAACCTTAACACTTGGAATCTACCTGAATGATTGCAGGTGCACGACTGGAGGTATTCGGAATGGAACAAAAGAAATGGGAGACCCACAATCCGACCGGAAGCAGGCGCGTCATTGTCACCAAAATCCTGCCGGGTTCACTGTGGCTGGAGCGCCTGATCAAGGCTGATTGCAAGGTGGAAGTCTGCACTTCCACCGATGTCCTCAGCGTTGACGACATCAAGAGCGCTATCGGTCAGCAGTGCAATGCCGTCCTGGGGCAGCTGACCGAGGACTGGGGCGACGAGCTGTTTGGAACCCTTGAAGCAGCCGGCGGAACCGCCTACAGCAATGTGGCCGTGGGTTTCAACAATGTGGATGTCGATGCCGCCACCAAGCACGGAATCCCGGTGGGCAACACACCGGGGGTATTGACGGAAACCACGGCCCAGATGGCCGTGGCCCTGACCTTTGCGGCCGCCCGCCGCACCGGTGAGGCCGAGCGGTTTATGCGGGCCGGCAAATACAAGGGTTGGTTGATGACGCTCTTTCTGGGCGAGCTTCTGTGGCGCAAAACCGTGGGGGTTATCGGCGCCGGCCGCATCGGCGCCAACTATGCCCGCATGATGGTCGAAGGCCACAAAATGAATCTCGTCTACTATGACGTCTACCCCAACCAGGAGCTGGAAGACTATATCGCAGCTTACGGTGATTTTCTCAAATCCCGCGGGGAAGCGCCGGTTGCCTGCAAACGCGCTGACACCCTCGAAGACCTGTTGCGTGAAGCCGATTGCGTCAGCCTGCATACGGTGCTAGACGATTCCACCCACCATTTGATCAATGCCGAGCGCCTGGCGCTGATGAAGGAAAATGCCATCCTGGTCAACACCAGCCGCGGCCCGGTGGTGGATGAAGCCGCTCTGGTCGGGCATTGCCGACGGCACCCGGACTTCAGGGCCGCTCTGGACGTGTTCGAAGATGAACCGGCGATGAAGCCCGGGCTGGTTGACCTGGACAACGTCGTCATTGTCCCTCACATCGCCTCGGCTACCCGCTGGACCAGGGAGGGCATGGCCACCCTGGCCGCCAGCAATGTGGCCGCCCTGCTGAGGGGCTATCCGGTCTGGAATCAGCCGGATATTTTGCCGTTTTTGGAAGCCGATGCCCCCCGGGCCGCACCCAGTGTCGTCAATGCTGATGACCTAAAGTTGCCGATTTTTGGGAGTCGTTAAAATATCAAATCAGGTGAAATCCGACTGCCCGGATGAACCATTCAGCCACAAGCCATTTATCTAAGAAAGGAAAAAAAGATGATAGCAGAACGTGTTTCGCGTTTGGGCACCGAGACGGCTTTTCTCGTCTCAGCCGAGGCTGCGGCCTTTGCCGCCCAGGGAAATAAGGTTTATCCATTTCACCTGGGGGATATGAATCTTCCAACCCCATCCAACGTGCTCGAGGCCGGTATCAAAGCCATGCGGGACGGCCATACCAATTATTGCCCCAACGCCGGGGTGGCCCGGCTGCGGGAAGTTCTGGCCGATGACATCAGCGCCAGCCGCAAGGTTGCGTATTCCATGGAAAATGTGGCCATCCAGCCCGGCGGCAAACCCACCATCAGCAAATTTTTTCTGACCATGATGAACCCGGGAGACGAGGTGCTCTATCCCAACCCGGGCTATCCCATCTATGAGTCCCAGATCGAATTTCATGGCGGCAAAGCCGTGCCCTACGGCTACATCGAGAGTGAGGACAACTTCGAAATCGACACGGATATGCTGGCAGCCCAGATCACCCCGCGGACCAAACTGCTGGTGCTCAACGACCTGCAAAATCCCACCGGTGCGGAATGCTCGGATCAGGAACTGGCAAGGATTGCCGAACTGGTGCTCAAACACGATCTGTATGTTCTGTGCGACGAAGCGTATTTCGACATCCGCTACGCCGGAAAAAGCAAATCCCTGGTGGCGCTGCCCGGCATGCGCGAGCGCTGTGTTATTTTGCACACCTTTTCCAAAAAGTTTGCCATGACCGGCTGGCGTCTGGGAGCCACCATCGGCCCCAAAGAAATCATCGATGTCATCATCAAGCTCAATGTCAATGAAGAGTCCTGTTCCAATCATTTTGTCCAGTATGCCGCCATCGAGGGGTTGACCGGTGATCAGACCGAAACCCTGCAGCTGCTGGATACATTGAAAGAACGGCGCGATACGACCGTGGATTTGCTCAACAGCATCGAGGGCATTGGCTGCATTCGCCCCAATGCCACTTTTTATCTGTGGCCCAACGTCACCGGGGCGATGCAGAAAACAGGACTGACCGATTATAATGATTTCCGTCAAACCGTGCTGAAAGAAACCGGTGTGTCGTTCTGTACCCGTCTGCACTTTGGACGCCCCTTGGAAGGCGAACAAAACTATTATATCCGCATGGCCTACTCCGGTATCGATATTCCTGAAATCAAAGAGGGGCTGGCCAAATTTAAAAAATTCCTAGCGGGCTGATTTACAGGCCCACCCCGGATCGGCTGATACGGCCCGGATATCTTGGCCACCGTCATACTTGCCGCTGCCCGATTTGCGGGCGGCGGCAAGCTGTTGAAATGCCGTTACATGTCGATGCCACTTAAATGATCTGATGAATTTGAAAGGTTTGAGGGTAAGCGGCCGGCGGCTGCAAAGCGCGCTGGAAGAAATGGCCCGAATCGGTGCAACTGCGGGTGGTGGTGTCCAGCGCCTGGCGCTTGCCGATGAGGATAAGAAGGCCCGAGATCTCTTCGTCGACTGGCTGCAAGCATTAAAGCTTGAAATTGCCGTTGACGAAATGGGCAATATCTTCGGAACAAGGCCCGGCGCGCAGAAGGCTCTGCCGCCGGTGATGAGCGGATCCCATATCGACTCCCAGCCCAGGGGGGGACGATTTGACGGAATCTTGGGTGTCATGGGTACGCTTGAAGTCCTGCGCACCCTGGAAGAAAACAACATCTCCACCGCAAGACCGATCGCCATCGTGGCCTGGACGAGTGAAGAGGGCTGCCGTTTTACGCCCGCCATGCTGGGTTCCGGCGTTTGGACAGGGGCACTTGATAGAGACTGGGTGTACAACCGCACCGATTTAAGCGGCCGGCGCTTTGAGGATGAATTGATTCGCATCGGCTACAAGGGCACGGCGCCATGCAAAAAAAAGCCGGTCCACTGCTATTATGAGTATCACATCGAACAGGGCCCGGTTCTGGAACGGGAAGCCAAAACCATCGGTGTCCCCCGCGGCATTACTGGCCTGCACTGGTATGATATATATCTGGAGGGTGAGGCCAATCAGGCGGGTCCCACCCCCATGGCAGGACGCCGCGACGCCCTGGTGACTGCAGCCGAAATGATACTGAAGGTCAATGAGCTCCCGCAACGCATGGGCGGCAAGCTGGTTGCCACCGTCGGTGAAATCCAGAATTACCCCAATTCCCGCAACATCATCCCGGCGAAGGTTCACTTCACCGTCGACATCCGCTCCTGGGATGACCAGCATGCGATTAAAGCCTGGGATCTGCTCCGCAACGATTTTGAAGACATCGCCGCCAGCCGGGGATGCCCGATCAACATCGAGGAAACCTGGCGTGTGGCGCACGCGCCGTTTGACGAAAAGCGCGTGCAGCTGATTACGGATTGTGTCGCAAGCCTGGGCTATTCCTATCTGCCCATGGTCAGCGGAGCCGGGCACGACGCCAGCTATATGAGCCGGGTTTGTCCGACGGCCATGATATTTGTTCCCAGCATCGGCGGCCGCAGCCATGTCGAGGTTGAAAATACCAGGATGGAAGATTGCGCCGCCGGCGCCAACGTGCTGCTGCATGCCATCGTCCGCTCAGCGAATGAGATTTGACTGATATCGAATGCCCTAAAATTTGGCAAGCCGGTGCGGAAATCCGGGCAGCCAGGCAGGAAAATGAGATACGACCCGTCAGAAGCGGGCTTTATGGGTGCCACAACCCCGGGGCTACCTGCAAGACGTTGCCCCATTTTCCCCCTTCCGCCCATTCGAGAATCTCTAATCCTTCACCACCGGCGCGTAAAAAAAGGAAAGATGAATTATTGACAGGAAAATTTGATTTGCCTAAAGTGTCCCAGCATTGTTAAGGCAGGTGGGTTGATCTGCCAAGGATCGGTCTGCCTGTTCGTAACCTCGGACAAGAGATTACGCCACTTGTTCAGAAATAACGATAAGGAGGAGAGGTATGTCCCTGCCATTGATACAAAACTACATCGACGGAGAGTGGGTCGAGTCCACCTCAACGACCTTCGGCGATGTTTGGAATCCGGCAACGGCCGAGAAAATCGCCCGGGTTGCCTACGGTACCACAGAAGATGTGGAGCGGGCGGTAAAGGCAGCCCAAGACGCTTATTGGGATTGGCGCACCACCCCGCCGTTGAGCCGCGCCCGCTACCTGTTCCGACTTAAGGAAGCCTTTGAGGAAAACTTCGAAGACATCGCCGCCGTGCTGACCACCGAGCAAGGCAAATGCATCGACGAGGCCCGGGGCGAGGTCCGGCGCATGATCGAAAACGTGGAGCACGCCACCGGCGTAACCACCCTGATGTGCGGCTACACCCTGGAAGATATCGCCACCGATATCGACTGCTACGGGCATCCGCAGCCCCTGGGGGTTTTTGCCGGCATCGCGCCCTATAACTTTCCCGCCATGGTGCCCTGGTGGTTTCTGCCCTACGCCCTTGTCACCGGTAACACCTATATCCTCAAACCCTCGGAACAGGTGCCCATGACCCAAACCAGGGTCTTTGAAATCATCGATGAGATCGGGTTCCCGGAGGGGGTCGTCAACATGGTTCACGGTTCCCGTGACGTGGTCAACGGCTTGCTGGACAACCCGGATATCGCGGGGGTTTCTTTCGTGGGTTCGACACCCACGGCTAAATATATCTACCGGCGCTGCGGTGAAACCGGCAAGCGGGTTCAGGCCCTGGGCGGTGCCAAAAATATCGTTGCGGTCATGCCGGATGCCAATATCGATGCCGCGATGCCCTCTTTGATCACCTCCTTTTTCGGCTGCAGCGGTCAGCGCTGCCTCTCCGGTGCGGTGCTCGTACCGGTGGGCGATGTGGCCGATGAGCTGATAGAAAAATTTACAGCCGCCGCTAAAATCATGAAAATCGGCAGCGGGCTGGACGAGTCAACGGGAATGGGCCCTGTGGTGAGCGCCGCGCATAGGGAAAGGGTGCTGGGATACATTGAAAAAGGCCTTGAAGAAGGTGCCGATCTGGTGATGGACGGACGCAACTTCGCGGTCGCTGAATATCCCAACGGTTTTTTCGTCGGCCCCACCCTTTTTGACAACGTCAAGCCGGACATGACGATCTGCCGGGAGGAAATTTTCGGCCCGGTGGTAAGCGTTGTAAGGGCCAGGGACCTGGATGAGGTCGTTGATTTGATCAACACCCGCGGCTTCGGCAATGCCGCCTGTATTTACACCAATAACGGTGCAACTGCGCGTGAGTTTAAATATCGCGTGCTGCCGAGCATGGTCGGCATCAATATCGGCATAGCCGCCCCCATGAGCTTCTTCCCGTTCGGCGGGGCCGGCAATTCCATGTTCGGTGATATCAAGGCCCATGGTCAGGAGATTTTCAAATTCTTTACTGATACAAAGGTAGTGATCCAGCGCTGGCTCTAAGAATCGCTTTTAAACACTCATCCAATACCCGGGGACGGCGTTGCGGTTCGTTTCAAAATGCTCACGTACTGAAGTGTACGCTCCGCTTTTGAAACGATCCGCGCCTTGTCCGCGGGCATGATCTGAGCTTTTAAAAGCGATTCTGAAGCCAAACATTTTAAAACCAGTTTAAATCAGTTAGTGGAGTCCTGTGAGTTTTAAATTATATCTGGGCGCATTTGCCTGATTTTCATTCCAATACTCCATTACTCCAGTACTCCATGAGAATAACTGAATAAGAAATTAATTCAGCAGTGATGATTCAATTCAGGTCACTGCCTTGCAAGGAGGGGATCGGAATGCCGCTTGAAAATTTCGGCAGTATTCTCAACTTTGCGGCGGAATTGGAAAAACAGGACCGGGACTTTTTTGCGGCGGCGGCCGGCAATCCGGCCTGTGCACCGTACAGGGAGGTGTTTGAACAATTTGCCGCGGATGCCGCTAAACATATCAAAACCGTTCTCCGAACCCGCCGGGAGAATGTGACCGAAATGATTCTTGAGCCCATCCGGGATTTTACCCGGGCGCCGTATTGTGAGGAATGTGTCGCCGTCGACAGGATGACGCTTGCTGAGGCCCTGGCCACGGCCAACCGGCGGGTTGACAGGGCCGAACGCTATTACAGCGAGGCCGCGGTGAAAATAAAGGCCCTGCCCGAGGTTGCCCGCGCTTTAAAAAATCTCGCAAAAAAACACAAGAAACACCGTGAGATCCTGGTATCAAAACAATGACCCAGCGGGCATGGGCTGAATAGTTACGCATAGGGGAGACTTCGAAGTGACCGACATAACCGAAAGGATCAAGGAACTGGCTGGGCATACTTACGGTCTGTGGGGCCGGCAGAACGCCTGGAAAACCCCGTTGCTGATTACCGATGCCGAGGGGGTTTATTTTATCGACCATACGGGCAAGCGCTATCTTGACTTCTCATCCCAGTTGATGTGTTCAAATCTCGGCCACAAGAACAAGGTTGTGATTGAAGCCATCATCAGGCAGGCTGAAAAGCTGCCTTACGTTGTTCCGGTGTTTGTCACCGAAATTCTCTTGGAGGCCGTCGATGCCCTGCGGTCGGTATTCCCGCCAGAGCTGAGCAAATTCCTGCTTACCAACAGCGGCGCAGCAGCCAATGAAGCCGCCTTGAAAATGGTGCGGCAGTTCCAGTTTCCGTCCTACAAGGTGATTTCCCGCTACCATTCTTATCACGGGGCGACTGCCGGCTGCCAGGCCTTCACCGGAGACCCGCGCCGCTGGTACTCTGAACTGGCCCGCACCGTGGTGGACGGCGTTGTCTTTGCGCCGGACTGCTACTGTTACCGTTGCCCTTTCGGCAGCGCCTATCCGGAATGCAACGTGCAATGCGCCCGCTACCTGGACTACGTCATCCGCGAAGAAGGCAATGTGGCAGCGGTCATAGTGGAGCCGGTTGTGGGCACCAACGGCAGGATGGTACCGCCCCCGGAATATTATCCGATTCTGCGCCAAATTTGTGATCAACATAACGTGCTGCTGATAAGCGACGAGGTCATGTCCGGCTTTTTCCGTACCGGCAAGGCCTTTGCCATTGAGCACTGGAATGTCCTGCCCGATATCATCACCACGGCCAAAGGGGCCAGTGCCGCCTACACGCCGGTGGCGATCACCGCCACGACGGAGAAAATTGCGGACTTTTTCGAAGAGGAAGTCTTCAGCCACGGCCACACCTTCTCCTACCATGCGTTGACGGCGGCCGGCATTCCGGCGGCGGTTTCCGAGCATGTTAAATTAATGGCAACGGGCCTGCCGCAAAAGGCCAGCGAACATTTGCGCACCGGACTGTATGCATTGGCCGACAGGCATATTTGCATTGGAGACGTCCGGGGCATCGGTCACTTCTGGGCCCTTGAAATTGTAAAAAACCGCACAACCAGGGAACCCTTCGATACCAAAGCGCATAAATTCAGCGGCAAGACCCTGATGACATCCCGGATCAGCGGCGACGCCATGCAAAACGGTCTCTATGTCTCACCCTGGTATGACACCCTGATTATCTCCCCGCCCCTGATCATTACCTTGGAACAAATCGACGAGGCCATCGCCATTCTCGACAAATCACTGAAAATTGCCGATAAGGAGGCGGTTGAAACCGATGTGGCGGCTTGCCGCAGCTGCGAATATGCCGGGAGTCTGTGAGAGTGTAATTCCCCTGCCCCCTTTTTGTAAAAGGGCAACTCAAACTCACTGGATGTCGTGTAAACTTACCAAATTTCATTTCATTTTAATAACAACAACTTACGAGTTGTTGCTTGACACAGCTTGGGGGGCTTTCTATAATTATTTACGATGGGCTTTTTAGAAATTGGACGGTTGCGAAGGAATTGCGCTGTAAATAAAACAGTTATCCGGGCATTTGACGCTTATGGCGATCATTAACTTGAAAAAAAGAGAAGTTGAGTGCAAGATCGTCTACTACGGCCCGGGCCGCTGCGGCAAGACGACCAACCTGGAGTATGTCTTCAGAAACAGCCGCCGGTTGATGACCGATGAAATGGTCTCGATCAAAACCAAAGGTGATCTGACCATTTTTTTTGATTTTGTCCCTATGGATGCCGGAAAAATTAAGGGGTGCGATGTCAGGTTTCAGCTCTACACCGTCCCGGGCCAGGTGAAATACAATTCCACCCGCAAACTAGTGTTAAAAGGGGTCGACGGCGTTGTTTTTGTCGCCGATTCCCTGAAAATCCGCCATGAAAAAAACATTCTCTCCCTGAAAAACCTTGCTGAAAACCTGAAAGGGTATGGCTTGAATATAATGACACTACCCCTGGTCATGCAGTGGAATAAAAGGGACCTGGCCGCCGAAGGCTTGCCCTTGATGACAATTGAAGAAATGGAGCATGCTTATAACCGCCAGCTCAAGGCGCCCTCCTTTCAAGCCAGCGCCATGACCGGCCAGGGCATCAATGACACCTTAAAAGCCTGCCTGGTGCAAACATTGAGGTCGCTGCGGAAGCAGGCCGGCTGGGAATGATTGGATTTGGTTAATTTGCACCTAGTTGTCTTTGGGGGGATTAATCAGGTCACTGACTTCCGGAAAGGTTTTTTCTAACTTCTTAAATTCCCGCTGGTAGCTTTTGCCCGATCCCATCATGACGCTGACGGGCTGCAGCTGCTCGATATTCTCACAGACAATTTTGATGGCGGCCGTAATCGGGATTGACAGCAGCGCGCCGATAATACCCCACAGCCAGCCCCAGAACAACAACGATAGCAATATAACCACCGGACTGAGATTCAGTTGATCCCCCAGAACTTTCGGCGCAATGCCGTTGCCGATGCTTAGCTGGATGGTCAACAGGGCAAAAAACGTGATCACGCCGGGCCAGAAGCTGGGATAAAACTGGACCAGGGCCAGCAGGATCGGCGGGATGGAGGCCGCAATGGAGCCGACGGTCGGAATAAAATTGAGGAAAAATGCCAAGGCGCCCCAGGTAACCGCAAAATCCACGCCGATTAATGAAAGGGCCAGCCACACCAGAAATCCGGTACCAAAACTGATGACAAATTGCCAGGACAGATAACGCCGGATCTGGGTGGTGATTGAATAGGTAATCTGGCTTAACTGGTTGGCGCGGTCATGGGAAAAGGATTTCAGGATCTTGTACTTAAAAAACGGTTTACCCAGCAGGATAAAAAACAAGAAAATGACCACAAGCACCAGCTTGGAGGCAAAGGCGAAGATGGACCCGAACAGCGTCCCCAAAAAGCGATAGACATTCTGCCCCCAGTTGAAGTCGGCAAGAGGATCGGAACCGAGATTGAGCTGGCTGGCCAGGGTGGCGACCAACTCGGTCATGCGCGCATGATATCTGGGGTAAGCCTCGTAAAAAGCCGATATGCGCGAATACAGAAAGGTGCCCGACAAGTAGATAACGCCCACCAGGAAGATCAGGACGATGAACACCGCCAGGGTAGCGGGAACTTTGCGGTCGGTCATGAAGTTGACCACCGGGCCGATCAGGAAGGAAACCAGCCAGGCAATGATCAGTGGAAGGATGGCGGCCCCGGCATACTTGAGCACGACACCGACAGCCACCAGCACCAGGATGCCCAGGAAAATAAAGGAAATTTTATTCCGATCGAAATCTACCATGGCCAATTACGAGAAAAGATAAATTTTTGTTTGGTTGTTTTCAAATCCCGCCATGGCGGGACCAGCACCCGGTCACAACCGCGGAGTCAAACGCTCTGACGTGCTTTTGGCTTCCCCCGCCCCTAAGGGCGGGGAAGCACGCCCGGGGCGTGCAAGTCCACGCCACCCGCCCTGCGGGTGGTCGTTGACGCCTGCCGGATAAAGACAGTGCCGGTATGGAATTACTCTACGATCCCTAACTTGGATACCCTGATATTTCAACAAAAAAGTTTTTACAGAGGGATTATAAACAAAAATATCGGAAAGATCCAATTAAATAAACGTCCACGAAGTCTCAACGGCCGCAGTCCTCGGTAACCACATTTAAAAAGCCGGGAACCGTCCAGCCCCCAGCTGCCTTGCCGCCGATATGGACGGCCGGCACCCGGTTTGTCAAAGGGCGCCCGGCAAAAAATGGATCGATGTCGCGGCCGGGAGGGAGACTGGCTCCAAGGGCCTGCGCTATCTATTTTTCAGCACGGCAAGAATTGGGGGCAGTGCAGAGCCGGCCTTTTTCGGGACATGCATATCCGCTTCGGCAAAGGCCATTTCAGGATTGATTTCGATGGATCCTGTCTGAACACCTCGGCGGGCGCATATACCATGGGATCATATTTTTCCCACATACCCCCTCCCACAAGAACCGATTTATCGGGTGTCCGGTGGTTGGATCAGCGCATACCCGTGACTGATGGCCTTTTTGCCTTCCTGATTGATGACATCAAAATAAAAATTGCCGGCTGGATCAGGGTCTTTGCTGAAATAGGCCCTTATCTTAATTTCTGAGCCGGGCAACACCATGCCGGTAAAGCGGCAGTAGAGCTCTTTTAGCTTCAAGGGGTTGCCGCCCCCCTCCCGGTTGATCAATTCGCGGACTGCCAGCGCCAGGGTGGCGGTGCCCTGCAAAATGATTCCGGGCAAACCGACCCGGTGAGCAAATTTTCTGGAGGTGTGTATCGGAAAGACAATGTTGGCACATCCGTCGTAGACAAACGGCAGCAAGGGGTCTATCCAAATGCGCTGCTCCCATCTCAGCCCGGCCCCGGGCTCCCGGTCGGGTACTGCTGGAAGTGCACGGGTACCCTTGGCGCCATCAATGGATTGAACCCCGCGCAGCATGCCGCCGTTATATTCGGTGAACACCGGCTGATTATGTTGGTCCAGCGCCTCGAAGCAGATTACGATCTGGGTGCCGGCGCGATGCGGCATGATGGCCGCAACCCGGCCCCGTATGGAAAGGGACTGGCCCGGAACCAGCGGTCGGTGAAAACGGATGTGTTCGGTGTAATGCACCAGGGTTAACAGGACTTCCTGGGGAAAAGCATCGGTTTCGATAAATTCCGGCAGGTTTTCGATAATCGGCCAGGTAGCCGCTACGGCAAACATGGGCGGCGCAATGATTCCCTCCCGGCGCTCATCATCGAAATAATGAGGGTTGTCGTCATGAATGGCCGCGGCATAGTTCATGGTGTCACGCCATTGAAGGGTGCCGCGATATGGCTTTAAAATGGTGCCGACATAATCCGAGCTAATTTCCATAGCCGCTCGCTGGTTTCATTCGCTCCCGAACCGGGGTTTGCGTTTTTCGGAAAAAGCCCTTAATCCTTCCCGGCCGTCGGGATGATCGGCACACGCCTCCAGTGCCGCCCTTTCCATTTCGATTTGGGTTTCAAACGGGGTATGAAAAGAATCCGTGATGAGCCTTTTGGTCCAGGCAAAGGAGTTTAAAGATCGGCCGGCCAGATCCTGGGCAAGAACCACGGCCTCGGCAAGGGCCTGACCATCCGCAACCACTGTGGTGACCAATCCCCACTCCAAGGCCCGGGGAGCGGAAATCGGTTTGTCAAAGGCCGCAATTTCAAGGGCCCGGGCATAACCCACCAATCGGGGTAGGGTGAAGGTGCCGCCGCCGTCGATACATAATCCGGCGGATGTGTAGGCCTGGTTTAATACCGCAGACGCATCCATGACCCGGAAGTCGCAGGCCAGCGCCAGAGAGAATCCACCACCGGCGGCCACGCCGTTGATGGCCGCCACCACCGGCTTTTTCATTCTGCGAATTTCGACAATGGCCAGGTGAAACTGGGCCGCCAGGGTGTGAAAGGCCGCCGCGGGCCCATTGGAATGGGTGAGGGCCCACTTCAGATCCCCTCCGGCGCAAAAGGCCTTGCCCCTGCCGGTTATGATCACCGCCCGCACCCTGTCATCACGGGCCAGCGTCGTCAGTCGATTGGCCAGTTGAGAAACCATATCATAGTTGAAGGCATTGAAGGCTTCCGGCCGGTTCAGGGCAACTTCGGCAATGGCATCATGCTGTGTCAGCTCGACGGGTTCGCTCATGTAATCCACCTCTTTCTGGCAGCTTGCAGCTGTTCACTGGCGGCTGGTTTCCGGCTGCTGGCTGCTGCGAACTTCGGAACAGCAGTAGGGCAGCCCACAGTGGCTGCCATCTGAGGCCGGCACGGTGGCCGACCCTACTGTATACTCGATGCTCGCCGGTCAATGAAGCGGCGCGAGGCTCACGGCTCAAGGTCAAAAAGGACAAGGTCCTCTGCCTTGTGCCCTGCGCCGTGAGCCGTTCGCCCTAAACTTCCACCTCCAACCTTAGACCGTATACCAATAATTCCCAGCAACCAGGGTAGGCTCCGTAGCGCTAAAGCTCAATTTTGGTTCCCAGCACCTTCAGGAATTGGGCCAGCCAGGCTGGATGGGCCGGCCAGGCCGGTGCCGTCACCAAATTGCCGTCCACGTGGGCCTGGTCCACGGGGATGTCAACGAACTCTCCACCGGCCGTACTGACGTCCGGTCCAACTGCCGGATAAGCAGAGCAGCTCTTTCCCTTGAGCACCCCTGCGGCGGCCAGCACTTGTGCACCGTGGCAAATCGCTGCCATGGGTTTGCCGGCATCAGCAAAATGGCGTACGATATTCAAGACCTTGTCATCCAGACGGATGTATTCCGGTGCCCGTCCGCCGGGAATAATCAGGGCATCATAATTCTCAGCACGAATTTCATCAAAGGATGCATTTAAAGCAAAATTGTGACCCGGTTTTTCAGTGTAGGTCTGATCGCCCTCGAAATCATGAACCGCTGTGCGGACGGCTTCTCCGGCCTTTTTGCCCGGGCATGCGGCATCGACCGAGTGACCGATCATCTGCAAGGCCTGAAAAGGCACCATGGTCTCATAATCTTCCACAAAATCGCCAACGATCATTAAAATTTTCTTGGCAGCCATTTTACCCCCCTTTCGCCCTGAGCGAATATGCTCAAGGCACCCATGCTGGTTGTTGAAGCTTGGTCGTTGGCTCCTGGTTGCTTGTGCCTGGTTTATAAGGAGGCACACGGCGCAGGGCTCCGACTCAAGGTTTAAAAAGGATAAAATCCTTTGGCCTTGCGCCCTGGGCCGTGCGCCCATGCCTTCCAGCTATAACCTTAGACCTTATACCTTTTTTCCAGGGACCAGCCGCCAGTGACAAGGAACCAGCCTATACGTCTTCCATCTTGAGCTCGGTTGTAATTTCCACGCACCCCTTGATGGTGCGTGCCACCGGGCAATAATCGATGTGAAATCCGTGGACCTTTAGGGCGGTTTCACGTTGCTCCGGCTGTAATTTTAACTGATAGGTGACATGGATGCGTTTGATCACCATGACCTTGCCCTCCAGTTCAATTTCACCCTTAACGCTTGAGGATAAAAAACCTTCGCCGGCCGGAATTTTGCGCGCTTCCAGCGCGCCGCCGAATGTTCCGGTCAGTCAGCCGGCCGCCGCAGCCACCACGTAGTCCAGCGTTGTTGCCTGGGGCGCATGGACGTTGGGATCGACCCCGTAATGGGCAGCGATCTCAGAATGCACACCGAACAATACCGGCTCCTTAACCTGTGGCAAATAGGCGCGCCGCAGGGGTCCTTTAATCCGTTCAATCCTCGATTCAGACGTATAGACAACTTGATCGCTCATATTCACTCCTTTCCTCGCCTGCCAATGATTTAATGCCAGACAGCTACTAGACCTTGGGTAGCCGGATCTGAATAAAAAAATCGAATTGTTAGGCCACGGTCTCGGTTAGCAGGGACCCCCTGCTGGTGGAGATGATCCCGTCGACCACGTAGCCGCGGGTTACCGCCGCCCGCTGTCTCGCATCCGTCATGGGATACTTGCCGTACGTCTCGCGCACATCCAGGTAGTTCTTGATAACCAGCTGCTCATCTTCATCACCACCCCGGGCCAGTTCCCCGGCGGACAGGTTGCTGCGCTCCAGGGCCTCCGCCACACAGCTGTGCACATAGCCGGGCCGGTTGACATGGTTGTCCAGCAGCAAGGCGACCCCGTATTCCGAGGTGATCAGATCCGCCAACGAATAACCCCTGAGCTTGGAAGAGCTGGCAAAATAAAATTGCCTGATCCGATTGACGGCATGCCTTATCTGGGCGGCCTGAACTTCGATATCGGCACCCGCCCTGGCGAAGCGGTAGGCCCAGATATGCTCGCGCAGGATGGATTTGTCTGCTGATGATACGAGCTTATTGCCACGGTAACTGAACCAGCCGGTTTTATTACCCACATCGACCACATCCAGCCCGAACTGTCCCCAGTAATGCTGAAAATTATCCGGATAGCTGTCCTTTATGATTTTCAGCAGTACCGGCAGTTCGCCGGGTTTGCCGGCGCCACCCGCCGTCCATTGGAACATCCCGAAACTTATGAATTGATTGTCCCAGGTATTCACGGCGTCCAGGTTGCCTTCATTCTCGGAAGTTGCAAAAATGACATTCATTTCGGAATCGGTCAAATTTACTTCCTGCAGTTTGACACGATGATTGACAATATAATTTTCGGGCTCGTGTAAACCGACCCGATACAGCCCCTTGCGGTGCAAGCGGCCCACAAAAATCTTTTCGGGTCTGGCCATCATGGTTGCATATACCGCGTTGCCTTCGGTACTGATCCGAACCCGCTCCTTGCTGACGGCTTGGACACCTTCGGCGGTATTTACAACACTGGGAACTTCGGCTGCGGTCCCCGGCAGTTGCAGCCGTTGCCCGACCCGAATGCGGCCGGGGTTAACGATGCCGTTCAACTCGGCAATAACACGCCATTGGCCGGCCGAGCCCAATTTGCTGGTCGCGATTTTCGAAAGCGTATCACCCGGCTTAACAATATATTCAGCCATGATGCAATTCCCCCCGGGGGTTGCCTTTAACTGGCGACCAAATCCATTTCAGGTAAAAGTTGGTGGAGGACATAGTTCCGGTGCAGCCAGGCCGCATGGATAAAATGGCTGGCATCACAATTGGCCAGGGTTTTGTGGGCGGCTATATGGCTGCTGATCCGGTGGTACTGCCACGATTCCTCGTCGTACTTCACCCTTTTTGTCTTTCTGGGTGGCCTGAAAAAGCGCATTGCGCGATATGGCGCGCATCCACTGATCAATACGCTCCTGTTTTTTGCCTTCCTTGCGGATAATATCCTCAATGGCAGATTTGATACTGTTCCAGCCGCGCTCATCCGGTCGACCGTGTTCCGGATTGTCGACGAGAAAATCGACAAAAAAACCGTAAAGCAACTCACTGGCCTTGACAAAATCCTTGGGATTTTCTCTTCTCACCAACTCCCGGCCGTCCTCGGGGAGGTATTGCCATTTTAAATACGGTCGATCCGGATAAGTGGCCACCGCACCGTGGCCGACGGGTACTGTCTCAGCGAAGGTTCCGGCGATTCTTACCTTGAAGTTTTCAAATTTGTCACTGATGTATTTCAATATTCGTTGCGTGTGGGATCTGCGCGGGGTGACGGATTCAACCTTCACTTTGTTCCAGTCGCAACTCAGCCCGACGAAACCAAAATGCGCAAAGGTATCGGCGTACACATGCGCGGTGATGCCGGCCAGATGGGGTCCGTACGGCTGTGTTTTGTGGGCCAGGGCATAGATACCGTAAAAATGCATATCCAGTTGCATGGGTTGCTCCTTTCCTTTGGATTAACCGGGTTAATCATCTGACGCCTGAAACGATGACACACGCTTGAATCATTTCGGATGACTAGGATGCGATAAGATGCGTGAAAGGCCGATTCAAGAGATTGGGATACAGGTCTGAGACAGCGAAAATCAGCCGTACTGAAATCGGTAATATCGGATTCGGCAAAAATGTCAAGGAATTATTTGGATCGGTTTTTTCGGAGGCCTTCACAGACTGGACTTAAATGCTGCCAGCGATAAGACGTTGGCATAAGCCGATCCCAGCGCCGCCATGAAGGCACCATGGACCTGCCGGGCGGCAATGGTCCGGCCCCCGAATTCCAGAGCGCGCGTGGCGCAGGCATCCTCAATCACCTGGCATTTGAACCCGAGGTCAAAACCCGCCCGGACGGTGGCGTCAATACACATGTGGCTCATGGCGCCGCAGATCGCCAATTGCTCGACCTGGATTTTTTTTAGTTCTTCCAGAAGAACGGTATCACGAAAACTGTTGGGATAATGCTTTTGAACCACCGTCTCATCCGGGTGGGGCTTAATACAGTCGTGAATCGCAACGCCGGGGGTGTCCGGCAAAAAAAAGGTGGCGCCTTCACGGACGGATATATGCTGAATGTGAAAGGTCGGCCAGCCGTTATCCCTAAAAACGGCCAACAGCTCACGGGCCTTTCGACCCGCCGCTGAAATTCCCACCAGCTCCATCCGTCCCCCCGGAAAGTAATCGTTCTGTATATCAACCAGAACAAGGCCTGTCTTCATGGTGCCCTCCGTTTTGGGTATTGAGTAAATTCTGACTGGTCCGGATTAATCTACCAGTCGTGGCCGAGCCGGTCAAGCCCGCTGCAACCAATTCGCTTGGCTGTTTACCCAGGCTTATATTTAATCCTTTTCTTTTTGAAATCAGGCGATATAATCTGGATTAATTTTCATCGAACGGTGTTGATAATATTGCTAGACGCTATCCAGACGAACCCGAAGCGTTGCTAAAATTTCCAAGGGTAAGATTTACAGGGAGAAATATGATGTTTAAACATTCGATGCGTCGATCTCTGGGCATAATGGCGGCCCTGGTTTTACTGATGACTGGCCTGGATCCTTCCACCGTCAACGGCCAGGATGCGCCTGCCGGAACTTCCGCCACACCGCCCGCGGCAACCGCGCAATCTGCCGCGGACCTGTCCATGGATAAACTCCAGTTGAAACGCAGCGAGGTGGAAGGATCTGAGAACTTGGGCGGTGCCGAGAAAGAAAATGCCATCAAAATACTCGACCGCGCCATCAGCTTTCGCAAATCGTTTGATGAATATGAGCAACAATCCAAAAACCTCTTGGAGCAGATAAATACGGCTCCGCAGAGAATCGCAACAATCAAATCCGAATTAATCCGACCCATTCGGCCGCCAGAAACAGGCACCGCCAAAACGGCCGGAAAAAGCACCCTCGAGCTTGCACAAGTGCTGCAGGAAGAAATTGCACAACTCGCTGTCGCCAAAGACGCCAAGACCGCCTGGTATGATCAAATCAGCAAGCTAAAGGAGCTCCTCGGGCACCTTCCCCAAAATATTGCCACTGCCAAAGGGCGCCTCAAAACAGTCGACCAAGAATTGCAGTCCCAAACCGATGGCCCTACCCCCGCTGTGGTAGCCGAATCCCGCCGCCTGATGCTGCTCGCAGAGCAACTCAAGCTGAAAGCCGAAATCAAATTAAACGAACAGCAACTGAACAGCCAGGAAATACTATTGTCCCTGGCAATGGCTGAGCATGAGCTGGCAACCAGGGAAGTAACCAGGCGTGAAGCCCTGGTCAAAGCCTGGCAGGCAGAGGTCACCGAGCAAGTACAGGAAGAGGCCGCCAAGGTGCGGCAGGATGCCGAAGAGGCCAGGGACAAAGCGCCCGAGTTGGCAACAGCGCTCAAGGATCAATACGACATCAACATTGCCCTCAGTGCGGAACTCGAAAAACTGGCCGAGCAGGCGACAGCCACCACCAGCGAACTCGATAAGGTTAACACTCAATTGAAGGAAATCGAGGAGGATTTTGCTCTGGCAACCGAAAGGGTCGAAAGCCTGGTGTTAACCGAGACCATCGGTATGGCCCTGCGCCGACAACGCCAGCTGCTTCCCAGCGTGGATAAGTATCAACGGGGATCGTACGAACGAAAACGGAAGATGAGTGAAATTCGAGAAATCCAGTACAGGCTGGAGCGCGAGCGCCGGGAGCTGACCGACGTGGAATCAAGGATCGACGAAATCATCGATTCACTGGTTTACCTGAAACCGGATACAGCCGAAAAGCTTAGACCCGAAGTCCGCGATATGCTAAACGACCGGCGAATGCTGCTGGCTAAACTGCAGGCCGGGTACAATCAGTACTTCAAAGCCCTGCAAAACCTGGAGTTTGCCGATCAGCAGCTGGTTGCGAGGGCCAAAGCGTATGCCGATTTTCTGGACGCCCATCTGGTTTGGATTCGGAGTTCCAGTATTATCAACCTGACCGACCTGAAAAATAGTCTTGCGGTTTCGCAGGAATTGCTGAACCCCGCCAACTGGAAGTTGTTTGCAGGCAACCTATACGATTCTTCCAGGGCTCAGACAGGCGAGTGGACATTGGGTTTGATTGTGATCGCCGTGTTTTTGTTCGGACGCAGACGGGCGCGCCGCAAGATTTCCCAGATAGCCGCAAAGGTCAAAATACCGCAAGAGGACCGTATTCTGCTGACCGTCTGGGTACTGGCACTAACCGCCTATTTGGCGGTGGGCTTTGCGGTTTTGATGTTTTTTCTGGGCTGGCAACTGCTGCATTTACCGGGGGCGCATGACTTTACCCGTGCCATTGCGAACGGATTGGTACCTGCCGCCGGATATTTGGTGGGGCTCAGATTTTTCTACCACCTTGTCCGGCGCAACGGCCTGGCCCACACTCATTTTCGATGGAATGATCAGATTCGGCATAGCTTGCGCCTGAACCTGTGGTGGTTTACGCCGGTCGAGATCCTAACCGCCTTTCTGGTCTATGCCATGGCGGCCGTCCAGGAAATTGAATTCGGGGATTCAATGGCCAAACTCGCATTGATCGTTCAGGTGCTCGCCCTCTCAGCTTTTTTCGGGCGCATTCTGAGATTCTCAGGGGGCGTCGTAACGGCCCTGTTAAAAAATTACCCTACCGGCTGGTTGGCGCGGCTGCGGTATATCTGGTGGCCGGTGGCCGTGGGATTGCCGCTGGTCCTGGCCGCCCTGGTGGCCGGCGGTTATTTTCTGTCAGCCTTGCAGCTGCGGGAGTACATTGGGATGACCGTAGCGTTGCTGATGAGCCTGATCGTGTTCAACAGCCTGGCGCTGCGCTGGCTGACCATCGCGCGTCGGAGGTTCGCACGGCGCGAAGCCCAGCGCAAGAGGGAAGCACAGCAGGCCGCAGATCGAAAGATCACCACCGGTCAGCCTGCGGCCGTGACCGATGAAGACAAACCGCCGCCTCCCGCCGATCACGAAATCGGTCTGGCCGAAATCAGCGAGCAGACCCAATCATTGCTGCGAACCGTCATGTTTGTCCTCGTTGCCCTGGGATTATGGGCCATCTGGGAACCCGTTTTCCCGGCTTTTGGCATCTTGAATGACATCCACCTCTGGAGCTACAGCGGCACCGTCGACGGGGTGGCCACAGCGATACCCATCAGCCTCGCCAATCTCATCATGGCCATCGTGGTAATTGTCATCATGGTCATCGCCTCGCGCAATCTGCCGGGATTGCTCGAAATCACGGTTCTGAACCGCCTGCCCATGGACGCCGGGGCACGCTATGCCTTTACCAGTGTATGCCGCTATGCCATCACGGTCATCGGAATCATTCTGGCTTTCAACACCATCGGCTTTAAATGGTCGAGCGTCCAGTGGTTGATTGCCGCCCTGGGGGTCGGGCTCGGGTTCGGCTTGCAGGAAATCGTGGCCAATTTCATCTGCGGCCTGATTGTTTTGTTTGAAAGGCCCTTCAGGGTAGGAGATACGGTTACCATCGGCGAAGTCAGCGGTACGGTTTCGCGGATTCGGATCCGGGCCACCACCGTTTTGGACTGGGACCGCAAGGAGCTGATCGTTCCCAACAAGGAATTTATCACCGGCCGGCTGATCAACTGGTCCCTGTCGGACCCGATCTCGCGCTTTATCATCAGGGTCGGTATTGCCTATGGCTCCGACACCGAGCTGACCGAAAAACTATTGTTGAAGGTACTCGATGAAAATCCCATGGTGCTCAAAGAGCCCAGACCGACCGCCTATTTTCTCGGCTTCGGGGACAACAGCCTCAATTTCGAGCTGCGCCTGTTTATCAACAATATCGACCATCGCCTGCCCGTCCAGCATGAAATTCACAAGGCCATCGACCGCGAGTTCCGCAAAGCAGGCATTGTCATTGCGTTTCCGCAGCGGGATGTCCATCTGGATGCCGACAGACCGCTTAAAGTTCAGGTCGTGCCGGATGGATCGAATCCATCCGATTGAGTCCCGCTGAGATAGGTTTTTTCGATATAATCAACTGCAAGCCTTTGACTGTCCCGTTGCCTGATTTCTGATGCGATCTGGGAGGCTCGGTCACGATACCCCGCTGTCCTGTCTGCCTCAGGCTGGTCAGAATCAGGGCCACGATCACGTGGGCATGGCCCCTGAGCATGGCGGTAAAGTCGCTGCCCAGCGCCTCAAAAGCGCAACCGCAGGTCTCAACCCAGGTCCCGTTCTCCCCGGGGGTGCCGCAATGACAGCCGTATGGCTCCGCCGAGTCAGGGCTCGCGCCAGGGCCATCAGCGGCTGAATGTCTCCCCGCGTTCCGCAGGTCGCAAGGACGATTTTCATTTTCAATCACAGACCGGAAGACAGCTGATGGTGCGTTTGGGGCTCATCAGGGATCCCGGGTTCAATAAGCAGGTGCCTTGGGATTCCTGTCGGTGGCAGGCGTGACAATCGCGTCATCGCCCCTGTTTTCTTCTGAGCGTAACGGATTGACCCTCAATTCCCCAGTTATCCGTGTCGACTTCTTCAATCACCACCACGGTGGTTTGGGGGTTTTTCCCCAGAATATCCGCCAGCAGTTTGGTTACGCCCTGGATCAGATCTTGCTTCTGCGCGGTGGTGGTTTCCTCTTTGGTTATTTTAATGTTCACAAATGGCATGGTATGCAGCCTCCAAATCGTCACCCTAAATTTGGTTAAAAGCCAATAAGTATAGTCTAAAGTTTATCGATCAGGGAGTATTGGAGTGGTGGCGTATTGGCGTATTGTAGAAAGATACTCAGCCGGACAGCATTACTCCAATACTCCGGTACTCCAACACTCCAGTATTTAGTAATCCCGGGCCCCGGCGCGCGCCATGCAGCCCACCACCAGGTGGTGAAACGGCCTGATCAAATTGAAATAGACCGGCCCGGTCCAGTGCAGGTAGTGCACAATGGTAACAAGATAATACCGCTTCAGACCGCTGGTCAACGGTTCGGCCAGGATGCCGACATAGGCTTTTAAGTGCTTGTCCGGGGGTGTTTCGGCAATCCAGTAATGGCCTTCTTTGGCCAATCGAACCGTAAAAAAAATGGCTTTCTCCCCGGGGGCAAAGGGGATCTGCGCGGGTTTTAGATCGGGAAGTTGTTCGGGCGCCTCATGTTTTACCAGACCCAGAACGCACACGATCAGGGTCCTGATGCGGTATAGCATCACCACCCACCACGGATGATAGGAAAATGATGCTGCGACAAAGGTTCGCAGATCATTCCGGCTTTCAATTGTCTTAACGTCAACGACATCGGCGCCTTGAAAAAAACGCTGCCATTCTTTGAATTGACGAATATCATCCATATCAGGATAGGTTCCGCTTGTCGGGGCGATCATATATAACCCGAATATCTGGCAATTCAGTTGTGTAGTAATGTACCCAGATATACATAAGGCTGAATCCGCCAGCAAAACCAGACGTAAATCTGGTGCACAATCGGTAGTGCCACGGAAAGCCAAAACCAGATATGGGTCGGTAGGCCAAGCATCCGGCCGGATCGAGCCCCCTCATCCTGGAACGCGCATACGCCCGGCAAAAGAAGAGCCAACGCCAGGAAATGATAGATCTGCTTATCGTATATATTCATCTTGAAAGGAGGACGGGGTTGCTTTTTTTAAAATTGACAGCGGCTATGTCTTTTGCGGCAACTTAAAGATCGGGGTATCTGCGCTGGCCGGCCCATGTCAGCCTTTTCGCGGCTGAAACATTCATCCCCGGCTCTGACCCGTCAGACCATCAAGGGGCAAGGGCCCGGTCCAATACTTCCAGGGCATGATCGATGTCATCCGAGCTGTTGTAAAGGTGCGGGGAAAACCGCACAAAGTCTGCCCGCGGAGAAACGATGACATCCTGTTGCCGCAACGAATCAACGAGACGGCGCGATGAAAAGCCTGCAAAACGCGCGCTGACAATAGGGCTGCACTCAGTGTCCTCAACAGGGCTTAACAGCTGGGCGCCTCGCTGCTTCAAGCCTTCTGCCAATCGTGTCCTGAGTTTGAAATCGTGCGCGCAAACGGCGTCGACCCCGAGGCTGAGGATGAATTTTATCGCTTCAGCCAACCCCAGGGCGCAGCCGTAAGCCATGGTGCCGAATTCGAACCGTCCGGCATCATCGCGATATTGGATACGATCCGCCCGCAGATCCCACATATCGGTGTGGCTTCGAAAACCCGCCAGGCCGGGCTCAAATCGGGTTTGCAGGTGCGGCGCGACATACATGACAGCCGCGCCAAAAGGGCCGCAAAGCCATTTGTAGCCGGCGGCCACCAGAATGTCGACCCCGTCGCGGGATACATCGATGGGGATCGCTCCGGCGGATTGGGTGGCATCCACCGCCAGCAGCGCGCCGTGCGAGTGGGCCACTTCTGCCAGGCGTTGCAGATCATAGCGTTGCCCGCTGCCAAACTCAACGTGGGAGATGGCGACAACCGCGGTATTGTCATCGATAAGCCCTGCCAATTCGTTTTCGTCGGCATAGTAGTCGTTGGTCCGCAGCAAACGGATCTCACACCCGGTGGTGTTGGCCACCCTCAGCCAGGGATAAATCGTACTCGGAAACACCACATCGACGCCCACGATATTTTCTGGCCTGGCGGGCATCATGGCCCAGGCCAGTGAAGCCACCAGCTCGGTAAAGCTGGACCCGACGGCAATATCCCGGGCCGTGGCCCCTATCAGCCTGGCGAAGGCCTCGTGCACGCCTGAAAAAACACTTTGCTCGGCGGCCTCGTCGAAACCAAGGGTGCCGTTTTCTGCCAGATCTCTTTGCCAGGCAACGGCGGCCTCGCAGGCACCTTTAAACATCAGCGCAATCGAGGCCGCATTGAGATAGGTAAATTTTGATATGGCAGGAAAGTACTCGCGGCCGGCGAGTGGTTCGATATCCATCAATTCTCCATAGAACGGCACGAGGTGGTTTTTTTGCTTATCCGGCTTTTAATCGTTACTCGGTATTTAATTCCATCCACAACGGCCTGTGATCGGAAATATGAAATTTGACATACTTATTGAATTTGGGGTTGGCACCCTTAAGGCCGTGTTGTTGTTCGAGCTCATCCCACTTGTCTTTGAAAACGGCATTGTCGAAATCAAAGACATCATAGCCTCGGGTGCGAGTTTGAACCGCTCCCGGCGTAATGGCCATCTGATCATAGGTTTTGCTGCCGTCTAGATTTGAGCCGCCGGCCTTGGAGTGCGCATCGAGGGGTATGAGTCCCGATTTGAGCAGCGCCTGGTACGCGGCGTCATCATTGTTCATTGCGGGTACATTCATATCCCCCAGCAAAATGATGTCACGGTCATAGGTGGTGCTGCCCCTGGCCCGCGACCCGGCCCATTTGCCCAGTGTATAGATTTCCAGAACGCGGCGGGCATATTTGGCGCGTTCGGCGACCTTTTTGGAATCTTTGAAGCTGCCAAAATAAAGATGCACGTTCACCAGGGTGAAGTTTAAGGCCCCGCTTTCAAAGGATCCGATGAAGGGATTGCGGTCAAAAGGCGTGAATCGCAGATTGTAAAACACGTCAACGCGCTGTTGTTTTGCGACCAGGTAAGGAACCACCACCGTGTGGCGGGGAAAGTCTTTTTCCGGAATAGCGATCTCGGCAAACAGTCTGCCGGGCTTTACCTTTCTCTTCTTGAAGACAAACGCCAGACGCTCATTGTTGCCGGCCACATCATTGATGATCCAGTCATAGCCGGCGCCCATGTAATCGACGATCTGCATGAGGTGAACCAGATTGCTTTTCACCTCCTGTACCGCGATTAGATCAAACCGCGACATCAGGTGGGCGATGAGTTCCAGGTCCTTGGGATCTCTTTTCTGCTCGCCGAGATTGGCGATGTTCCAGCTGGCCAGCAGCAGGCGTCCACTGCTGGATCTGGGGACATTCCGCTCGGCAAACAATGAATCGAGGGAGGCTTTTTCCTGGGCCAGGTCATAGTTGAAATCGGGGCTGGGGCGTGGAAATGAAGGCATTGGCAAACTCCTTTCCGCAGGGGTTCAAGGTTCAGGTAAAAAGGGGCTCGGGATTAAATGTTCAGCGGGTTTTTGGAAGTTATATTCTCTTCCCCGAACTTTTTCAATTAATTTTTTCTGCTGGCGGATTAGATCGTAACCACAGAGGGCAGCGGTTTGATAAAATGCTGCCTGAGACTGTAAGTATAGGCGCCCTGGGCGGGAATCAGCAAAATGTCGCCGGGTTGGATATCATCGCCAAAGTACATGTACCCCCAGATGTCATGAGGGGTGCATAATGAGCCGAGGATGTGGCAGGGTTTTTCATGCAACGATGGACGCGTTAGATTCAGGATGGGACAGTAATCGGTCTCGAAGCGTTCCCAGCCGACAGTGTTGGTGCCGGCATCGGTGATAACCAGATCCGGTGCCTTTTTATCGACAACTGAAATCAGCAACTGGACGGCATCGTTGCATATCCAGCGTCCGGGCTCCAGACAGATTCGGCATGCCACGATCGGAAAAAGATGCTCGTGAATTGCGGCACTGATTCTGTCGGCGAACGCTTCGATGGTAGCGGCCGGGAACCGGTGGTGGGTTTCAACCGCTCCGGCCCGCTTGCCGAGGGCCTCTTGCAGTTTGCCTTCGGGCGTCCCTGCGGCCTGCAGCCATTCGCCCTGAGCCGGCCAGTAGCCTCCTCCGATATCGATAAACTCGATTCGGGTAATAAACTCAACGGGCATATCCGCCAGCACCTTGCCAAGCAGCTGGATAAAGGCAACCTGGGGGTCGGGTGAAAGATTCCAACTGGAATGAAATTGCAACCCGAGCAGTTGAATGTGATCACAGCGGCAGGCCGCATCATAGAAGGCCGGCAACTCCTGGGCAACAATACCGAATTTACGCCACAGGCCATCCGGATTGACGGTCAGACGCACCCCGCAGCGAACATTCCGGTTCAACCCGGCCGCAATGCTTTCCAGCCGCCGCAGCTCACCGAAACTGTCGATCAGAATCACGACCTGATCAGCGTGCGCAACGGCCAGATGCAGCTCTTGGTCCGTTTTCCCGGGACCGCTAAAGATAATGTCGGCTGCGCCAAGATTCAAAGCCATTTCCAGTTCAAGCCCACTGGAAACATCCAGACCAAATTCGGCCTCGAACAGAACCCGGGCAATATCAGGGTGGTTATTGCTCTTGACAGCATAGTAAAATCCAACCGCGGGCAAAACCTTTTGGAAGGCCCGCTTCAGCCGCCCGGCGCGATCCCTCAGAATGGATGACTCCTGCAGGTACAGGGGAAGCGGGTGCCTTTCAAGGACTTCCAGGTAAAGATCCCGCCGGTCAAAATGGTATTGCACGTAGGCACGCAACTCATCCGGCGGCAACAGCGGGGTGGTCCGGGCCAGAACTTCGCTGAGTCGTTGGCTTAAATCCGGGGGCTGGGCTTTCCTCACAACTTATTCAACCTCCACGATTAACTTGTCTAACAGCGCCAGGCACTGCGCTTCCACTGTGTCGGCGACATCCGGCTCAAAGATAATGTGCCCCAAAAGCCAGGAGTCATAGTCCTGCGGCGGCATCTTGATCCGATGTCCCGGTTGGCGGGTCAAATGGATCTCTCTTACCCGCGCATCCTGCTCCAGGCGCTGTCGATCGATTTTTCTCAGAATTCCGCTCCTGTCCGCATGCAGACGCATCGCCAGAAATGCACGGGAATCTGAAAATGGCTTCCATTGCAGCGGCCTCTGCCGGCAGAAATCCAGAAACAGCTTCAGGATATCCAGATCGCAGCCCCGTCGCAACAAAAAGGGCAGACAATCTCCCCCCGGGCGGGGGGCCAGCTCCAGCAGAACGACGCGCCCCTCAAAAATCATAAAATCCAGCATACAGATGGCCCTCGCAAGGCCCAGGGCGGTGGCACTGCGGTATAGGACGTCGTGCAGCCGGTCGATGCTGCCGATTGGGGCGGGCACCGCCGATGTCAGCAGATAGCCGCGTGCCGTTCCAAAAGCCGAATCCGAAGAGACAATCTTACGGGTAAGCCGGATAATCTGGGCGCTTTGATTCTCCAACAGGAAATCACAGCTGTATTCGTCTCCCGCAATGTATTCTTCCACCAGGATTTGGGGCCCATCGACAGGCAGGTGCTTGTACAGGGGGTCGTTGCGGCGGCGCGCGAGTCCCTGCCGGATTAGCTCGAAATTTTGTCCACAGGACCGGGGGCTATCGCAGTAATAGACAAACTCGCTGCCGCTGCCGCAAATCGGTTTGAGAACGCAAGCGGAGCCGAGCTCTTCGAAAAAAGCAACCGCCTCCTCTCGTGTGCCGACTGCTCGGGCTTTGGGCGTTTGAAGATGATGCGACCGCCAGAGGCGCTTGGCGACATCCTTGTTGTGACAGTTATTGACTGCCGCCACCGACGGGTATGGCAGCTGATAATGCCGGGCCAGCCTGGCGGCCAGTTCCATTGATTCGCAGTCGAAACAGGCCACACCGTCCAGGCTGAACCCATAGCGCTTGAGGTGCTGATCCAGCAACTGCCGGCAATGGCTGTCGTCATCCAGCGAGCATAATATCTCTTCGGTAGGCGATGGGCAGGGTTCCTTGGCCTGGCGGCGCACATGGGGCTCGGTGAGAAACAGCGCCTGCTCCGGATAGCTGTTGCGAATCCAGTCGATGTAGTCGGCGGTCGTTCCGACTACCAGGACATGCGTTTTACCAGGCACGGATCGCTCTTTGCTCGAAAATTTCGTCCGGCTGGAATGCCATGGCCGGCTGGCCCGTTATCTGGTAAAGCGGACGGGGACTCAGGTGAAATCTGGCTTTCCAGTTGAAATCACCGCACAGAAAGTCGACCACCGCCAATCGCTCGCGGCAGGAGCGTTCAAAATGGTGAAAATTGATTAGTTTGGCAACACCTGGAAAATCACGGTGCGTGCCGCCGGCCAGGACGACATAGCGCGAATTCCAGACGGCACCCACGTCCACCGCGGCAACCGTGCCCCCGATGACAACGGTTGTCACGCGCAGCATATGATGGGCATGCAGCCAGTTGAAAAGCTGCTCAAACGCGTTTAAAAATCGGGGATCCGCGAAATAGGATTGATCCTTGAAGCTCTCCAGATTTAGACGGAGCATTATGTCAATGTCCGCCAGCTGGTCGTAGCGATAGGTCACGCCACGTTCATGCAGACGCTCCAGTTCACGGCGAATGTTTTTGCGCGATTTCCCCGAAAAGCCCTGCAGATATTCCTGATAGGAATAGCCGTATTGCGGTGGATAAAACAGGTACCCAATTTCATCAACGGTCAGGCTGGTTCCAGTGGGCGGCAGAGTGTCAGGGCTCAGGTATCTGATCTTAAAGGCCGATGGAATGTGGTCGATCAGTGCCCTGGTCACCCATGAGTTGTCAGCAATCACCCTGTTTTGCTCCAGCCATGTCTTGCCATGCCACAGCTCACCCGGAAAATGCCCGAAACACTGCTCTTCATCGATCCAGCTCAATGCCAGCATTCCCTGGAACGAATCGTTATCGCTGGCAACCAGGAAATACGGATTGTGGTTGAAATGCGCCTGAAAACACGCTCTGACCGGCCATAAGTCAAACAGGCATTGCCTTGGCCAGTAGCGTTGCCATAATGTTTCGGCCAGTTGAAGATCCTGTATGGCACTTATTTTGAACATCGCCGCCCTCCTAGCGTCTCATGGTAACGTTTAGAATGCTGTGGCTTCCGCCAAAATATTTTTGTGAAAAGGCTTGCACTACTTCGGGATCATAAGCTTTGCAGCTGAACACGTCCAGGTAGGCCGTATGGGTCAGGTTGGCAAAATGGGCCGAAATCAGAGAAGTTTCGATCAGCTGCACCATTGAATACCCGGCGACGCGCTCTTCTTCGCCAAAGTGCACGATCTGGGTATCGCCGAAGCGTTTCATCTGGATCAACTCGCAGAGCTCGATGACAAACCGGCGGATTGCCGTCTCGCTGCGAATTATCCAGGGTGTGCAATCATATATGTCGACAGACGCAGCAATGCCCCACACCATGGCGGTGACAGCCGGCCGGTCATTTTCCCAATTCTTTTTCCACGGGTTGTTCTCAACCGTTTGTGATATAAGCATGAAGCCTCCCTTTCAACCATTGGTTCTGTGTTCAAAACGTCCTAATCGACCTGCCATACATTTTCCGTGCCAATTTTATAGTTATTTTGTAACATACTGATATAATCAGAATTACTATTAAATGCCATTTACTGGATGCGAATTTCAAGCGGAAAAAAAGAAAGAATATACCGATTTATGTTGCAAACAGAAAATATTTACCGTAAAGTTAACTGGAAGTGGGCGCGATGTGTATGATCCGCTGGCAGCCCAAAAATGTTTCCATTTTAATATTTAATTACAAACAGTTAAAATTTTCAGCAGAAGCGTTCCGACAAAGGCCGGTCGGTGAAGATTTCGGTATGAAAATACTGAAATACCGGCCGTCCTGGAATCGGGCTTCACCTGTTAAAGGAGGAGCCGAATGATTCTCCGTGTTGCCTTGGCCGTTAAGGAAGACGGTTTGCAGCGTCATTTGCAGCGTCATCTGCCAGAAACCGATGTCGGGGTAGAGACATTCAACCACCCGCGAACTATCTGGCGCAAGGTGCTGCACAGCGGCTGCGACATGATCATCATCAGTGCCGAATTTATCCCCAAGCCGATTGACAGCGGTATTGCCATGCTCAATCAATTGCCCGAGAACCCGACGACGGTTATTATTCACTCCGACGATTCCCCGGAAGAACATGCCCGCCTGGCAGCTGCCGGGGCCGATGTCGTTCTGTACGCTGACATTTCAAAGAAAAGGATATATGAAGCCATTGAGTCCGCACTGGAATCACGCCGCCAGTTCATCCAGCGCAAGCGTTTTGATCGCCGGGGCCTTTTTGAACCGAGGATATCCGATTTCGTCACCGAAAGCCCCGCGATGCGTATCTTCATGGAGGAAGTTCATCAGATCATTCCCAGTGACTCCCCCATTCTGCTGATCGGCGAAACCGGTGTCGGCAAGGAACATCTGGCCAAAGCCATTCATGCCGACAGCCCACGCCATATGGGCCCTTTTATCTCGGTCAACACAGCGGCGATGCCCGAGCAGCTGCTTGAAAGCGAGCTGTTCGGCCATGAGCAGGGGGCTTTTACCGGTGCAATCCGCTACCGCCGCGGCGCCTTTGAGCTGGCTCATGGTGGCACCATATTTCTGGATGAAATCGGCGAGATGCCACTGCATTTGCAAACAAAGCTGCTGCAGGTTCTTCAAAATTATGAAGTAAAGCCCATCGGCGGGGAAAAAACCCTTGATCTGGATTTGCGGGTCATCGCAGCCACGAACCAGAACCTGGAAGAGGCGGTTGCCAGTGGCAGGTTTCGCCAGGACCTTTATTACCGTCTGGGGGTCCTGATGCTGACCATTCCCTCTTTGCGGGAGCGCAAAGAGGATATCCCGGCGCTGACCCGGCGATTTACGACGTATTTCCGGTATAAAATCGGCCGCGAGATCGGCAGCTTCTCGAATGACGCCATGAAGGCTCTCTGTAATTACGACTGGCCGGGAAACGTGCGTGAGTTGATGAATGTGATCGAGCGCGCCATGCTGCTCTGCAAAACCAAGGAAATCGGTATGGACCAGTTGCCCACCGTCTTTCAGGCCGGGGCGCAAGCCCTGGAGACATTTTTGCCTAACGGCAATTTGAGTGGTGGTAATTGGCTTGATCGGCCATTGCCGCAGCTGCAAAAGGACATCATGGACCGAATTGAACGAATTTACCTGCAGCGCGTTCTAACCAGAACCGGGGGACGGGTTGACCGGGCGGCACGGATTGCCGGCATTCATCCCAGAGGATTATACAACAAAATGAAGCACCTTGGCCTGCACAAGGAGGATTTCAAAAAAATGCGCGCCGGCCAGGGGCAATAAACCGCACGGCCGACTCGCTTCACCCGGAAAATAAGCTGTGGCCGTCCATGATTTCAACCAGGGCATCGACCAAATGATCAAAATGGGCGATTGCCTTTTCGATCGGTGCTGCCGAGTTCATGTCGACGCCGGCCTGCCGCAATTCATCCAGCGGGAATTTGCTGCCGCCCAATTTTAAAAAATCCAGATAGGCCCGCCGCGCCGGTTCTCCCGCGCTGACAACCTTATCCGCCAGCGCCAGGGCCGCCGATAACCCGGTGGCATATTTGTAAACATAAAAAGCTGAGTAGAAGTGCGGAATCCGCAGATACTCCAGGGACAGCTCGGGATCCAGCACCAGGGTGTCGCCGAAATAGGTCTCGAGCAACTGGCGGTAGATGGCGGTCATGACCTCCAGGGTCAGGGGCTCATTGGCTTCGACCACCGCATGGCTGGCCTTTTCAAATTCGGCAAACATGGTCTGCCTGAACAGGGTGGCCCGGATGTTGTCGATTTCACGGTTGAGGATGTAGGCCTTCATCTTCGGATCTTCTTTGTAAAGGTTCAGCAAATATCGGCTGAGAAGGTCTTCATTGAAAGTGGAGGCCACTTCCGCCACGAATATGGTATATTCATGGTCGACATAGGGCTGGTGCTTTCTGGAAAAATAGGAATGCATGGAGTGCCCGGCCTCGTGGATCAGGGTGTAAAGACTGTTGATGTTATTCTCCTCGTAGTTCAGCAAAATATACGGCGGCGAATCATAACAGCCCGAAGAATAGGCGCCGCTTCGCTTGCCCCGGTTTTCGTAGCGGTCGACCCACCCTGACAAAAGACCGTCTCTGAGAATCCGGGCATAGTCATCTCCCAGGGGCTGCACGGCGCTGGCACAGACCGCCACCGCCTCCTCGTAAGGCATGTGGAACTGAACATCTGAAATGATCGGGACATAGGTGTCATAAAAATGAAGCGCTTCAATCCCCAGAACCGACCTGCGGAAGCCAAGATATTTGAAAAGCGGCTGAAGGTTGGCTTTAACGGTTGCGATCAGGTTGTCATACACAGCCTCCGGAACGTTGTCGCCGAAAAGGGCTGCAATCCGGCAATTCTCAAAATTTCTGGCCCGGCTGTAAAAGAGGTCTTTTTTTACCGAGTGGGCCAACGTTGCCGCCAGGGTATACTGATGATCCTGGTAGGCCTGATAGTACTGGAAGAACACCTTTTTGCGAACATCGCGATGGGGGTTAATGAGAAACGTCATAAAGTTTCCATGGCTTAATTCAATTTGATGACCGTTCTCATCGGCAACGGTACCAAATTTTAGATCCACATTGTCCAGCTGACCGAAAACCTGCGAGGGGGCAGCGGCAACCTCGCGGCTCATGGCCAGAATCTGTTCTTCTGATGCGTTGCGGGTGTGGGGTTTGTGACGCAAAATTTTTTCCAGATAAAATTTGTATTCGCCGAGGGATTCGTCCCCCAGGTACCGGTTGACCACCGCATCCGGCAGGGATTGGATTTCAGGCGTCATGAAGCTGGCCATTTCCGAAGCACGCGTGAAGACATTCAGGGCCTTTTCGTGCAGCCCCAGGAAAAATTGGTTGGACTTATCCTCGTCACTTTTTAGATGGGCATAGGTATACAATCGTTCAATTCTGCGGGTCAGGTCCAGATGAAATTCAACCGCGGCTTTGAAAAGACGAACGCCATCTTTGAGACGACCCCGATAAGTCTCGTAATGCGTTAAATCCTTTTCAACCTGAATAAATAACTGTTCCCAGGCCTCTCCGGTTTCAAACAACGGTGCCAGGTCCCATTTATGCTCATCGGGTATTTCCTTTCTGGCAGCTATCATTGTTGCAGTCATATCGTATCCCTTCAATTAATTGACATTTTAGAGACTGTCGGCTATAATTACCAGATAATATAAGATTTTTTGATTGTTTCAAAATCAAAAACCATTTCCCCGACAGGGATCGCACAATCGCTAGCTAAAACGTTAAGCTAAATTCGGCAAGGGTGCAACCCACTTTTTCTGAATTCAGGCACCGTTTATATATAATCAAGATTAGAGAGGTCATCTTGGCGACAAAAGCCATTAAACTCAACTATCTTTCGGCCGAGCGATTCCTCCGAGACTATGAGCGGTTGTGCACGGGCAAGATCTTTCTCCCCACCAAAACCCCCCTGCCCCTGAAAACCAGGATATCTTTAAATATTTCGGTGCCGGATATTGAAGATGTGCACAGCGTTGAAGGCGGTGTCATTAAAGTCATCGATGAGCCAACCGCTGCCAGGCTCCAGAAACCAACCGGTATGCTCATCGGCCTCACCGGCGGTCCGGCAGCCGCTCTCAAAGAGTTTAACCAGGCTTTGAGCGCCAACACCTATTACCGCATGCTGCTGAATTTATCGGATACCCCCGGCGGGCAGACCGCCGCCCCGGTGGCGCCGGACTCAGACGATCAGCCTGCGGCCGCGCCCGAGGCCCCGGCACCCTCCGAGGCCGTCGCCGATGGTAGCGCCTTGACCATGGATTGGATCCGTGAAGCGATTGCCCAGGAAGAGGCGGCCAGAGATAAAGAAGCGGCTGCCCAGATGGCCGCAGCGCCGGTTACTGAAAAAAAGCAACTCAGCCTGGAAGATCGTGAGAAGGCCAAGCCGTCCGGTGAGTTTCTCATGGACCTGACCAAGGCCATGCTGCGAAGCGGCTATTATTCACCGGACCATCCCGGCGCAGCGGGTGCCAAGCAGGGTCTCTACGAAGCCTTCCAAAAATGCCTGGAAGCATCCAATGAATTAACGATCACCCATCAGGAGACCCGTGAATACAGCGATATCCTGATAACCGGCATCCTGGATGAGCCCGTAAACGTGAAAACCCTGGTCGGAACGGGCATGGCGGAGCTTTTCGTGCCCAAGCTGCGGGAATATTTTAAGCGCAAGGCCCTGGTCAGCTTTTCCGTCAAAAAAAATATCACCCCGGAACATTTCGAACGCTTTGTGGATATCATGAGCGACCCCAAGGCGGATACGGGCGAAAGAGATAAAATCGGCGAACTTCTGTCCAACCAGCTGATTGAGAACGATATCACCGAAATTTCCGCCGTTTTTGTTGATGATCTGATTATGCTGGAGTTAAACCTCCCCTTCCGGGTGGAAATGGCCATTCAGCGCCTGGCCAAGGATCTGTCGGTGATGCCCCTGTTTAAAAACAAAGATCAAGAGGGTATCCGGACGATGAAGCTGCAGATCATCCAGGACATCCTGCGCCCGTTGAAGCACCCCGAATTTTTGAAAGATCTCATTATCAATTGCTACATCATTGCCCAGCACGTCGAGGACCTCGAGACCGAAGATATCGAAAAAGTCATCATCGACGGGTTCCCGCTGGATTCACTGCTGCCGACTTCGCGCTATATTTTCGAAGAGCTCGATCGCCTGCGGGAAATGAAAGTCGACAGCCCCGACAATCCCACCCTCAAAAACCGTTTCGAAGGTGTCAGAAGAATTTTAAAGTGGGTTTCCAGGCGCCTGGTGCTGGAAGACGTTCACGGTGCCCAGAGCTTTCTGGAACAGCTTTATGTGAACAAGGTGCTATCTTTTGAGGAACTGCCGTCCGATGTTCAATACCTGGTCAATACCGACAAGATGGCTATCGATGTGCAGCACCATATCCGCAGCTATGTTAACCGGATCCTGAATCTCGATAACCCCGATGACGCCGCCGTGCTGGTGAAGCTGATGCGCCGGGTCCTGCCGGCTTTGATCGCCAAGGCCGATTGGCAGGTTATTTTATATCTCGCCAAAGCCACGGCTAAAGCGAGCAAGACCGGCAATCTGTTCAAAGACACCCCCGGGTTGCCCGCCAATCCGCTCCAGGTGGTTTTTAAGGATCTCAACGAAGAGATGGTCGCCGGATATGAGGCGGCGGATGAATCCCAGCGGATCCTTGTTGACCAGATCACCGATTTTCTGGGACCCCAGGGCATTCAGATTTTGAGTAAAATTCTTTCCGACAGCGAGGATCGTGGCGCACGCAAAAACGCCATGGACGCCCTGACCCAAAAAGGGGACCTGGTCCGGGACTGGATATTTAAAGTTCTGGATGATCCCGAGCAAAAATGGTTTTTGAAAAGAAACGCCTTGATGCTGCTCGGATACGTCGGCAAAAACGAAAAAGATATCGAACGGGCCCGCAAACTCTTGCACCATGCGCACCCCAGGGTGCGCGACGAGGCACTGAATGTGGTCATCAAGCTAAAAGCCGCAGATGTTGAAGACCTGGTCATCACCGCGCTTGGCGATGATGACGACAAGGTTCGCTGGCGCGCCTCAAACGGCCTGGCGGATTTATCACCGGTTTCGGAGGGATCCATCCACAAGTTGCTGGGCCTGATTTCCGCCGAAGCACCTGAAGACCCGCAGGAAGCCGTCACCCATTACCGCAAAACCGCTCAGTTGATCAGGTCCCTCGGCGGAATAACCGATATGCCGAATCGAGAGGTAGCCGAGGACACCATTCTCGACCTGGCCCGCCAATCAACGGATCAAAAAAAAGGCTTTTTAAAGCGCATCAAGAAAGCCAGCGAGCCGGATCTGTCTTCGGTTTTGTCAGCCGCCATCTCCACCCTTGGTAATATCGGCGGCCCCAAATCGGAAGCATTTTTAGAAAAACTGGCGCGGAGCAAATCCAGCCAGGCCGAATCCGCCCAAAAAGCCGCCAACCATATCCGCCTGCGTAACGTGGAGCAACTGTCGGAGGCACCTTCTGATGCTGAAACACCGGCTCCAGCTTGAGCGGCTCATTTCAAATTCCAAATAAAAAATCTCAAAACTCAAACAAATTCCAATGACCAAAATCCGAAATTCCAAACGCGTTTCGGTCATTGAATATTTGAATTTGAGATTTATTTGGGATTTGGTGCTTGAAATTTGGGATTTAAGCGTTAACTGCTGAATTCATCCAAGCGATATAGGTTGTTAGGATTTGCGAACTTTCTTGGCATAAATGGCGGCATTCAGGCCTGCCACGCAGCCTTCGCCCACGGCTTTGGCCATCTGCCAGGGGGGACCGCAGATGTCGCCGGCCGCATATACGCCGGGGATATTGGTTTCCATCTTTTTGTTGGTGTCGACATACTTCATTTCATCATCGAGCCGAACGCCAAGATGGGTGGCAAGCTCCATCACGCCTTTGGCCCCCAGCTCGATAAACACGCCGCTGACCGCCAGTTTAGAGCCGTCTTCCAGGACCACGCCTTCCACGCCGGTCTGTCCGACGATTTCTTTGACTTTCGCTTTCTCATGGACGATGACGGCGCTTTGCGCCAGCTGGGCTTTGAGGGTGTCGGCAACTTCCAGCTCACCGCAAACCAGATGAACCGTGGCGGCATAGTCCAGCAGGGTCAGCGCACCGGATACGGCCGCACTGGCACCGCCGATCACGGCAACATCCTCCCCCTTGTAAAAGTTCGCGTCACACTCGACACAATAGCTGACGCCTTTGCCCAGAAGGTCTTTCTCACCGGCAACGCCCAGTTTATTGCGGGCGGTCCCGGTGGCCACGATCAGTGATTTGCAGTCAAGCGCCCGCCCGCTTTCGGTGGTCACCCTAAAAAGAGAATCCGCGGAAGCAACACCGAGCACATCCTCTTCAAGCATATCGGCCCCGAAATTGGCGGCCTGCTGCCGCCCGACAGCCAGCATATCTTCGCCGGACACATTGAACAGGCAGCAAAAGTTCTCCACGTGGGCGTGAAAAAGGCTGCTTTTGGTCTCTTTGCCCAGGACCAGGACGGAAACCTTCTTGCGGGCCGCATGAATGGCCGCCTGCAGACCGGCCGGGCCGGTGCCCAGGATAATAACATCATAGTTAGCCTTTACGGTCATTTTCGACTCCCAGGTTTGAAATTTCGTCGATAACGGAGGCCTCGTACCAGAATTTTAAAAAAATTGAATGCTCAGAAAATAATCATTGCCCCCAGGAATACAAGTTCGCAACCTGATCCAGCCTTCACGCTCTTTCATTGTCATCACCAACCGGTGGATTAGCTGGATAAAATTGCTCACCGATATACTGGTCAGGTTCCCGCCCTGGTGCGACCGCGCCAGCCCTTTCAATACCGTATGTGCCAGCATATCCAGGTTGACGGGCTTATCGAGTATCCGCAACGTGCCCATTTTTTTCAGCTTCTCTTCGACATCGGGTGTACTGAAGGCCGTCACGGCAATGGCCGGGATGGTGGGGAAGTTGGCACTCATGTAAGCCAGCAGTTCAATGCCGTCTAAAATGGGCATGTTCCGGTCGGTTACCACAAAGTCGATCACATTGGACTCAAGAATCCTTGGCGCCTCTTTACCGTTGGAGGCCGTAAGCACCTTGAACTGATCTTTATAGTCCTCGAACCTGGACTCGATGATCAGAATCAACGTCTCTTCATCGTCTACGATTAGGACATTTTTCACAGCAAATCTCTCTCCGTTTGGCTGGAGTGCCTAACCATTCGAAATAAATGGTATTCTGCTTGAGCTTAACCTCAAGAATATATCATATTCAACCCTGAATTAAAAACCATATGCCGTCATCAAGCGATTGACACACAGCGGCTTTCTCTATTATTATCAATACAATAAGCCCATAGAAAAAACAGTTAGATAGAAAATAGTCGAATCGTAAAAATAGTTCACGATACAGATAATCGGCAAATCAGATCGTCAGACAGATTGAAATCCGACTTGACGAATTACCGATTCAACCAATCGACTATTTAGCCTATCTCTTTTTACTGCCAGCTATCAGCCATGAGCCATGAGTTGTCAGCCAGCAACTGAATTAGGAGCAGATGATGACATCATACCAGCCCGTCAACTACAAGATCCATCTGGTACCCGATCTGACCCAATTTACCTTCGCCGGAACTGCCGAAATACGGTTGGAGGCCACCAAACCCGTTGAAGAAATTGTTTTGAATGTGCTCGAAATCGATATCAAAGACTGCCGGGTGCTGCACAACACGGATGCGGCTGAATGCGCTATTCGGGTTGATTCCGACAAAGAAGAACTCCGTATCACGCTGCCCGAGCCCGTGTCCGGCAGGATCGGACTTAAAATCGATTACCAGGGCATGATCAATGATAAAATGGCGGGATTTTACCGCAGCAAGTACTCGTACCAGGATCGGACCGGATACATGGCCGTCACCCAGTTTGAAGAAAGCGATGCCCGCCGTGCGTTTCCCTGCATGGATCATCCGGCCTGCAAGGCCACCTTTGATATTTCCATGGATATAGACCCGCATCTGGTGGCCATCTCCAACGGTGCCGTCAAAGAAAAAACGAGGCTCGACAACGGCAAGGTGCGGGTGGCTTTTGATCGAACCCCCAAAATGTCGACCTATCTCGTTTTCTTCGGCGTCGGCGAGTTTGAGTTTACCGCGGATGAGAAGGATGCGCGCGTCCGGGTGGCCACCTTGCCCGGTATGCAGCAATTTGCCCGTTTCGGCGCCGATCTCGGGCGCAAGTCCCTGGAATTCAGCGAGTCATACTACGGCATCGCCTATCCGCTGCCCAAAATGGACCTGATTGCGATTCCAGACTTCGCCTTCGGGGCCATGGAAAACTGGGGGGCGGTTACCTTCCGCGAAAATCTGCTGCTGCATTATCCGGATGTCACATCCAAATCCGGCGAGGAAAGAATTTTTGAGGTCATCGCCCATGAAATCGCCCACCAGTGGTTCGGCAACCTGGTGACCCCGTCGGATTGGAAATACCTGTGGCTCAACGAAAGCTTTGCCACTTTTTTTGGCTTCGGGGTGGTGGACCACTACTGTCCCCAATGGGATACCTGGCAGCGGTTTCTTTACAGCATGACCGATCCGGCCCTGACCCGCGACGCACTGCACGAAACATTCGCCATCGAAATCCCGGGTGGGGAGCACGTTGTCATCAATTCCAGTACCGCACCGATTATTTATAACAAGGGGGGCAGCATCCTGCGCCAGATCCGGGGCTATATCGGAGAAGCCAATTTTCAAAAAGGCTTGCAGCATTACCTGAAAACCTATGAATATGAGTGTGCCGCCAGCCGGGATCTCTGGCAATCATTTGAAACCGTAACCCGGCAGCCGGTCAGCGAACTGATGCAAAGCTGGATCGAACAGCCGGGTTACCCCAAAATTACCGTCAGGCGGCAAAATAATCGCCTGATCCTCAACCAGCAGCGCTTTACCTATCTGCCGAACGAATCCACCCAATCATGGCTGATACCGCTTAGCGTTAATCTGTATCTTAAAACGGGTGAAACCCGCCAGGTGTCGGTGCTGATGGATGCATCCCGGACGGTCATCGAATTTGGGGATGATGTGGCGGCCTACAAACTAAATGACCGGCAAACCGGGTTTTACCGGATCCAGTACGAAGACGCCGGCAATTTGGCGGAATTGGGCCGGAAGGTCGCAGCGCAAGCCATGCCGCCCGAAGATCGCTGGGGGCTTCAAAATGACTTCTACGCCCTGGTAAGAAGCGGCGATGCCCCGCTGGCCGACTACCTGAAATTTCTTGCCTTTTACCGCCGGGAAGACGCCTATCTGCCGCTGGTCAGCATTGCCGACAACCTTCAAGGGGCTTACCTGGTGACAGACGCTGACATGCGGTCAACCATATCCGCCGCTGCCGTCCCCTGGTTTGAAGCCGTCCTGGATGAAATCGGATACGAGCCGGCCACAGAGGAGAAGCACACGACGTCGCTGCTGCGGGACAAATTCATCTGGGCGGCGGTACTTTTTGGCTCGGATGCAGCTGCTGATTTCGCCGGCGCGCGGTTCAAGGCCCTGATGGCAGGAGATGATGTCCACCCGGACATCATGAAAAGCGTGCTGCAGGCCGGCGCCTACACCGGCGACCGCCAGGCGTACGCCTGGCTGGTTGAACGCATGGACCAGTCCCAGATCGAGCATGAGCGCATGAATATTCTAATGGCGCTGGGATGCTTTAAGGACGCCGGCCTGACTCAAAAGGCCCAGCAGTGCGTCCTGGACGCCGTGCCGGCCCGCAACCAGTTTATCCCGGTGGTGGCGATGTGCGCCAACCCGCATGCCATTCCGCTGATGTGGGACTGGTATGTCTCCCATCTGGCGCAAATCGAACAATTTCACCCGATGCTCTACGAGCGGGTCCTGGGCGCCATCATTCCGGCGGCCGGCATCGAAAAAGCCGACGAAGTCAAAGATTTTTTCGACGACTACATGAAGCAAAAAGAAAAGGCCCGCGATGTGATCCGGTTGTCCCTGGAAAGGCTGGAAATTAATCTCAGGATGCGGAACAAAGCCTAAGGTTGGAGGCCTGAGGCTGGAGGTTCGAGGCTGATCCACAGAATAAAAATGACCAATTCCTTATTTGCCTCTAACCTCAAACCTTAAGTCCCGATAGGGACGTTCCTTGAGCATTGCGATAGCCATGCGGTCCGCTGGCTCAGTCCAAACCCCATCCTGGCATACTCCCGGATGCTGGCCTTGGCTTCGGCCAGCCTATGACCCAATCGCCAGGGTTCCATAAAGCCCTCGCGCATGAAATACCAGCCGCCTTCATCTTTGAAGACCGTGGCTTCCTCGCAAGCCACGCCACAGCCTTCCTCACCAATAACTTGCATCGACACGTCCAATACAGCTTCGCGATCACCCATCATAACCCCTTCCGATCGTAAGTTTTTCTGGATTTCCGCCTGCGCGGGAATGACAGTGGGAAGTCTCAGCATTTCAATATCCTTATCAACCCCCTGTCCTCTGTCCTCCGTCCTCTGTCCTCCGTCATCTGTCCTCCGTCATCTGTCTCTGGATCAGCTTCGAAAATTATGTTGACATCACCTGTCCTCTAGCACTAAACATTCAAGGGAGCCTGTCAACCAGTCTCTGGGGATTATATGTAATTTCAGTCACTTGAATTTCTCCGACCGTATCAGCTTGAATAGGGTGTTTATATTTGTAAAATAAAGTATTTACCCTATTAACACCCAATCGGTTTTGTACTAAAAATCCATTGTTTACCGGCAGCCCGGCAGGGCGGCGGCCCTGATTATCGGCGCTGGTCCACCATCTTGCCACCTTGACAAGCATCGGATATTTTTTTATAAACTCGTGCTGAGAATGATTCCTGTCTAATCACAAAATGCCGTTCAGCTTTCTAAGCTTTCAAAATTACTGACATATATGACTATTGGGACTCGGGCCGCGGGACTAATCATCTTTTCTGATCTGAATTCAGGAGATCATTTTTGAAATGAATCGGCGAACATTTCTCAAAATTGCCGGCATCGGCAGCGTTTCGTTTGCATTTGGCTGCAACCCTCCCCCTAAAAATCTATTTTCTTTGGTAAAAGCGCCCGATGACCTGGTGGTCGGCGACGCTACCTGGTATGCATCTACCTGCCGCGAGTGCCCGGCAGGCTGCGGCATCCTGGCCAAAAACCGGGAGGGGCGGGTTGTCAAAATAGAGGGGAATCCTTTTCATCCCATCAACCGGGGCCGACTCTGCATGCGGGGTCAGGCTGCGCTGCAGGGCATTTATAACCCCGACCGGCTCCAAACCCCGCTGTTGAAAGAAAACGGTCGTTGGCGGCCACTGTCTTTTTCACAAGCCGAGACGATCGTAAAAACCAAGGCTCAGGAGGCCGCCGGCAAAGGGCCGGGTCGGGTGCATATGCTCACCGAGACGGTCGGCGACAGCATGATGGGCCTGTTTGCGGCCGTCCTGCAAAACCTGCAGTCCCTGCCGCCGCTGGTGTTCGAGCCGTTTGCCTATGAAGCGCTGAAAACGGCCAATGAAAAAATCTTCGGTGTGGACGGGCTGGTATCATACCATATGGAAAGAGCGGACGTCCTGCTGTCCTTCGGCGCGGATTTTCTGGAAACCTGGTTGTCGCCGGTTGAATATGCCCGTAAATTCAAAGCGATGCATGCCCATCACAACGGCCGCAAAAACCTCTTTTTCCACGTAAGCCCCGTTGAATCATTGACGGGTGCCAATGCGGATCACTGGCTGGCCTGCAGGCCGGGCAGCGAATCGGTCATTGCCCTCGGTCTGGTGCGGCAGGCTCTGGACATCGGCAAGGGCCGCGAGCTTCCCAGGTCCTATCACGAATTCATGAACCGGGTCACGGCCCCCTACACCCAGAACGAAGTCTTGCAGCGTTCCGGCATTTCCCTGGAACTCTATGAAAAGCTGATTATCCAGTTGGTGGAAGCGCGCCGCCCGCTGGTTCTGGGCACCGGCACCGGCGCATCGGATCTCAACGGTCTGCAGACCAATCTGGCGGTAAATTTATTAAATCTTCTGCTCGATCCCCAGCTGGAGCTGCTCGATTTTAACAACCGCCATCGGGTGGAATTGGCAGCCAAGCGCTCCGAAATCCTGGATTTTTTCCAGAATCTCGGCAAAAACGACGTCAACTTGCTGCTGCTCAACAATGTCAATCCGGTATTTGCCCTGCCGCCGGACGGCGGCGTCAAAGAAGCCCTGTCCCAAAGCAAGGTTTTTGTCGTCAGTTTCAGTAACTTTTTGGATGAAACCGCCGATACGGCCGATCTTATCCTGCCGGTGCGCATGCCCCTTGAATCCTGGGATGAATACAGCGGCAAGCCGCCCATCGTATCGTCCCTGCAACCGGCCATGGGCAAACTAACCAATGCATCCCATTTAGGGGATGTCCTCCTGCATGCGGGCTTTGAAAATGATCCCCCGGCCAAAAACTATAAGGATTGGCTGATTACCCGACTGGCTGAAGATCGCGGCATCACCGATGAAGCCCACTGGTTACAGACCCTTCAACAAGGCGGACAATTCCAGGTCGTCATCAAAAAAGCCAAATCGAGCAAGAAGCTTAAACCGCAGAAACTGGCTGATGTTCTGGAAAAAAAGCACGAGACCGCCCAAACCGATCTTGCCTTTACGGCCATGCCGTCGATCAGATTTTTCGACGGCCGCGGCGCCAACAAACCCTGGCTCTGTGAAATTCCCGATCCACTCTCACGCATTGCGTGGCAGACGCCGGTCATTATTCATCCGGACACCGCCCGACAACAGGGCCTGGTCCAGCAGGACATCATCCGGATTCAATCCGATTCCGGTATGCTCGAAGCGCCGGTGTATGTATCCGAAACGGTATCACGGTTTGTATTGGTGATGCCCATCGGTCAGGGTCATCTGACGTACGGCCGATATGCCAGCAAAACCGGGCTGAATCCGATCAGCCTCCTGTCTGCCGGAACCGACCGCGATTCCGGCGGCTACAGCTTCAGCCTGAACAAGGTTTCAATCACCAAAACCGGACGCACCATGCAGCTGGCCCATACCGACGGCAGCCGGACCCAGCATGACCGCACGTTCGCTCTGTCTGTCGGCCTGGCGGAAATGCAAAAGGAGCGGGCGCACAAAAAATCCGGCTTAACCATGGAGACCTTCCCGCTTACCCTGCCGCTGCCGGAGGGTTATGATCCTAAACGGGATTTTTATCCGCCCCATGACCATGAAAATTACCGTTGGGCCATGGTGGTGGATCTGGACAAATGCGTCGGCTGTGGCGCATGCGCGGCCTCGTGCTATGCCGAAAACAATGTCGGCATAGTCGGCGTCGAACGGGTGTTGGAAGGACGCGAAATGGGCTGGCTCAGCATCGAGCGGTTTCATGAGCCCGGGCATATGGAAAAAGTGGCCTTTATGCCCATGCTGTGTCAGCATTGCGACAACGCCCCTTGCGAATCGGTCTGCCCGGTGTATGCGCCCCATCACTCCAAGGAAGGTTTGAACAATCAGATTTACAACCGCTGCATCGGAACGCGCTTTTGCGTTCAGAACTGCCCCTATAAAGTGCGGCGGTTCAACTGGTTCGACTGGGATTGGCCCAAGCCGACAAACCTTCAGTTGAACCCGGACGTGACCGTGCGCAGCAAAGGGGTGATGGAAAAATGCTCCTTTTGCATCCAGCGCATCAAGGCCGCCCATAATATCGCCAAAAACGAAAAGCGCCTGATCCGTGACGGGGAAGTGCAACCGGCCTGCGTTCAGACCTGTCCGACCGAGGCCCTTGTGTTCGGCAGCCTGATGGACAAGAACAGCCGTGTGCGCAAACTGGTGGACGACCCCCGGGCCTATCAGGCCATGGGATATCTGAATACCAAACCGGCGGTCATCTATCTGAAAAAAGTTTTGGCTGACGCCTGATACTTTTTTCAGGTTAGAGGCATAGGTTCGAGGTTAGAGGAAGAAAGTTGGAGGTCTGAGGTTAGAGGTTGGAGGCTGTAAGTCAGCAATAATAATGACACGGTCCTTTTTTGCCTCTATCCTTAAGCGAAGCGCTCCTTAAGTTACGCGACAGCGTAACGATCCTTGAGAGCAGCGATCCTGCGACACGAGGATACCTGGTTGACCGGTGGAATGAAAAATTAACAAAAACCTTATTAACCTACAGGACTGGAGAACATGTCGCAGCTAACTTACGCGAGCATAGATCAGACAATTCTAAACACCCTGACGCCGCCCAAGAAGTACTACTGGGTCATCGTGTTCCTGTTGTTCGCAGGAGCGCTCATCGGAG
>JAFDCJ010000332.1 GCA_019312835.1 Deltaproteobacteria bacterium | reverse complement strand
TCAGATGCCATCATCGATTACGCCTACGGCCACTATAAAAACATGCTGCCGCTGCATCGGTGGCTCAGAATAGCACTGGACGAATAGCGATTTGTTCTAACCACAGAGGCACCGGCCGTCGCTTGAGCTATGGCACGACAGGCAGAGATCACAGAGTAATATATTATTGTTCCTGATCGGGAGATACCAATCAGGATTAAATCCCTCTGTGTTCTCTGTGTCTCTGTGGTGAAAACAAGGATGTAGAATGAAGTTTCAAAAAGTATCGATTCCCATTGGCCAAGATGAGACGGTCTCTGGTGTGGTTGCCGTTCCGGAAAACTTTAAAAAAGATAACACCGTCGGCGTTATCCTGGCCCATGGGGCCGGCAACGACATGGAAAATCCGTTGATTGTTGCCGTGGCCGACGGTCTTTGCCGGGCAGGGTTTTTATCCTTGCGGTTTAATTTCCTCTATAAGGAAAAAGGTCGGAAATCTCCGGACTCGCAGAAGAAACTTGTCCATGCCTGGCAACAGGTTTATGGCTATCTGAGCACCCATCCGGAATTCGCTCCCGGTCAAATCGTGGCAGCCGGAAAATCCATGGGCGGACGGGTCGCCGCCCAGATGGCGGCCGCCGGCGAGTTGCCGGTCCAGGCGCTGGTGTTTCTGGGTTATCCCCTGCATGCCCCTGGCAAAAAAGATCAATTAAGGGATGCCCACCTTTACGATATCGGCGTTCCCATGCTGTTTTTTGCCGGCACCCGGGATTCGTTGTGTGACCTGACAGCTATGAAAAACGTATTGGCCCGGTTTAAAACAAATTGGGCGTTGGAGGTAATCGACGGCGGTGATCACTCATTTAATTTGCTCAAATCCGCCGGCAGGCCGCCTGGGCAGGTTTATGATCTCATCACCAAAATGACCGTTGAATGGTTAAAGACCCGTCCTTAGGTTCATACAACGATAGCCTTACCGGAACTTCAAGCGGTAGATACCAGTATAAGGAAACCGGCATTTGTCTCGACCTCGGCGCAACCAATATTCAACTGAAAATCGAAGCCAAACCGAACCACCCATCCCACCGGAGCAATTCATCACCCCCAAAAGACGGTTCTATGTGATTGTCGCCGCCTTGCTGACGCTGTTTCTCGGTGCTCTGGATGCCCTGGTGATGTCGGCAGCCATGCCCACCATCGTAACGGATCTCGGCGGTCTTCACCTCTACAGCTGGGTGTACTCCGCCTATCTTCTCGCCCGGGCCGTATCCCTGCCGATCTTCGGCAAGCTGGCGGATATTTTCAGGTCCCGCAGACTTTACGTTATATCCATCCTTATTTTCCTGCTGGGATCCGTTTGGGCGGGATTGTCCCAAAGTATGACGCAGCTGATCTGGTCCCGGGTCCTCCAGGGCATCGGTGCCGGTGGCAACTTTGCCCTGGTTTACATCGTGTTAACCGATATATCGGCGCCCGAAAAGCGCGCCAAAACCTTATCCCTGGCCAGTTTCATCTGGGGCCTGGCCAGTGTCCTGGGACCGACCTTCGGCGGCTTTGTCGTCACCTATTTCTCCTGGCGCTGGATTTTTTTCGCCAATATCCCGCTGGGTCTGTTTTCTTTGCTGGGGATTGTCATTTGTCTGGTGGAAGTTCGTCCCAAAAAGAAGGATGCCGCCATCGACTACCTCGGTGTTTTGACCCTTTCGACGGCAATTCTGGGTTTGCTGACCGCATTTTTGCTGGCCGGGCGCAACTATGCCTGGATCTCGCCCCAGATTATCGGCCTTTTGTCGATCACTGTCACAGCAGCCGTCGCTTTTTATTTTGCCGAAAAAAGGGCCAGAGAACCCATCCTTTCCCTCGGCTTTTTCGCCAACCGCGGGTTTAGCATTGGCAATGGGTCGGCTTTTCTGGCCAGTTTTACGATTTTTTCCCTTTTTGCCTACAGCCCGCTTTTTATCCAGGGGGCTTTGGGTAAAACGCCGCTGCAAATGAGCGTTGCGATGCTGTCTTTAAGCCTGGGCTGGTCCATCGGTGCGCTGGCCTGCGGTCAGATCGTCAATCGTCTGGGCAAAAAGGCCTCCACCGTGCTGGGTTCCCTTTTTTTGACGATCGGGGGAGTGACCACCCTGACATTTTCGACCGCTACTTCTCTAACCGCCTGTACGGTGGTCTTGGGCTTTATCGGCGTCGGGATGGGGTTTGTCTCGATGGCCACCTTGCTGGTTGTGCAGGACAGCCTGGATATATCGGATTTGGGGGTTGCCACGGCTTCCCATCAGTTTTCCAGGACATTGGGGGGCACCATCGGCGTCGGCATTTCCGGCAGCTTTGTGACCCTGTCGCTTTCAGGTGCGCTGGAGTCAACCTTGAGCAGCGGGACGAGCAGTTTGCCGCCGTCTATCAATGTTCAGATTCAACAAAATATCGAAAACATTTTCCGGCCCGAAGTTCAAATGCTGCTGGCTCCGGAGGCCCAGCTGGCGCTGAAAAGCGCGGTTGCACAGGGCTTATCGATGGTCTTCTGGATCAGCCTGTTCGCTTCCCTGCTGTGCCTTGTGCTCAGTGCCATCCTTCCGGCTCGCAAAGCCGATTGACGAAATCAAGAAACGATAGCCCTTTACCGACTACTATCCTAAATATGTTGCGACAGGAAAACGAGTCGGCGACAGGACAAATCCCCCTGTCCCCCTTTTGTAAAGGGGGGACATAACGTCAACTGCAGTCTTAATAACCTACAATTAGGGCTATTCATGTCGAATATGGATTATATTTCCCCACATTAGACAAGCACGTTGGCCATGAATTCATGGTTGAATGGCTACTGTCGAATCACTTTGGATAAACAGTCGCGTATAGCAAAGTTCCCCCCCTTTGAAAAAGGGGGGCTAGGGGGGATTTAATACCGATCCTCCGGCAATTCGAGATCTATTCGACCGAGCGGCTCAGTTCGACCGCCCGGTTGATGGCACTGTCAACGGCGTCCATGATCCCGGCTTTAAATGCATAGGTTTCCAGGGTATACAGGCTTTCAATGGAAATTCCGCCCGGCGTGCTGGCCTCGTTGATTAACGCATAGGGCGGCACCTGTCGGCTCTTGAAAACCGCCATGGCGCCGGCGATGGTCTGATATACGATCTTGGTTGCGGTATCCCGATCGATCCCCGCCCGGACCCCGGCATCGATGATGGCCTGAAACAGCATGTAGGTAATGGTGGGGCTGCTCAGCGCCATCACCGCATTGACCTTTTCCTCTTCCACCACCACGTATTCTCCCAGGCAGGCAAACAGCTCAAAAATTTCCTGTTGCAGGTCTTCGGTTACATGGGCGTTAAAGGCCAGGGCGGCGATGCCCATGCCGACCTGGCTGGGCGGGTTGGGCAGGGCCCTGACGATCGGCAGATGCTTTCCCAGCGGCTCATAGGCTTTCATGGGTACGCCCCCGGCGACGGTGATGATCATTTTGTTGTCCGGAAAACCCGCACGCTGAAACTCCTGGACCACTTCACTGACTACATGGGGAAGGACATTGATAAATATAAAATCACCCGTCAACACGGCCTCCAGGTTATCTTCAGCGACGGAAATACCGTAGGCCTTTTTCAAATGCCGCCCTTTTTCTGCGACCGGTTCACTGACAACCAGGCGTTGCGGCGCAATTTCGGCGGTTTTTGTCAAATTGGATACAATGATTTCCGTGATATGGCCCCCGCCGATGAAGGCGATGGAACGGTTTTTAAGTGGCATGGTTCATTCCTCGCTAAATTGGGTCTTCTAAAAATCCCCCTCGGGTCCCCGTTTCGAACGTCATGCCGGACGTGATCCGGCATCCAGTTGAGTTAGCGTTGAAAAAGCACTGGATTCCGGGTCACGCCCGGAATGGGGATACAACAACATAAGCAGTTTTGACAACTGCGACGCAACCTCTTTTAAAAATGGGGTCAGCTTCCGCGCCCAGGTTAATCATATCGGCTCCGGCTTCGGACAGCAGCTGGTGGATGATCATGACCGCATGTTCGTGGACATCCTCTGTATCCCATAAAACACCATCTTTATCAATCCGATGCCCTGGCAAGGCAATCTCTCAGTATGGCCTTGTTTCCACAGCATGCCGCTTACAGCGGAGGCGCCGCGCGAACTAAGTAGTCGTATTTTTTTGAAAATTATTAAATATTTTCAAAATTTTGCCGATAATAACTTTGTTGCAGTCCGGTTTGTAAATCCATTGTTTTATATCGAATCGTGTTGATGCGATCGGCAGCTTGAAATGTTGCCCAGTTAAATGAATCATTTCCCGCGAAAACATATTGCGCGAGACAGTACTGGTAGCGCTTTGCGGCGATCCGGGAGGTGGTGTTTTGGTATTTATTTTCATAATT
>JAFDCJ010000331.1 GCA_019312835.1 Deltaproteobacteria bacterium | reverse complement strand
GAGCTATGAGCTAATGAAGCCTCCACGCTTCCTAGCTGTGCGCCATGCACATTAGTACCGATAATAGTAATCCGAATAATTTGAACGGTGCATATCAAAGTTGAGGATCGCTCCCAAAAATTTGTCTCTTCCCAGCCTGTCGACCAGATCCCTCACGATTTTGCGGGAAGTGCTGCCATATTTGGTAACCAGGATAATGCCGTCCACCAGTCTGGCCAGAGCACCTGCTTCAGCTGCAAGGCCGGGCGGCGGTGAATCCAGAATAATGAGACGATCATCGTATCTGGCGGCCACTTCATTGAGTAAATTGGCCATTCGATCGGAGGAAAGAATCTCTGAAGGATTATCCGGAAGTCTGCCGCCGGGCAGAATTGTTAGATTGTCGACACATGTCTTGAGCAGCAAGGATTCCAGGGGGGCTCCCCTGGAAAGGTAGTTGCTCAGTCCGGGCGTTTTTTGAAAACCAAAATGCCGGTGAACACTCGGTTTCCTCAAATCACAGTCGATGAGCAGAACATTCCAGTTCACATGCCGCGCGACGCTGACCGCAAGATTGGCCGCCACAAACGACTTGCCCTCACCGGGCAAGGCACTGGTCACCATAACCGAATGCAGTGTTTTACCGGATTCTGGAAATAACAGATGGGTTCTTAGAATTTTAAATTGCTCGGCTTCGAACGATTGGGGGTCGAGCAGCGAAACCAGGCCCGGGTCAATGGCCTTTTCATTGTATCCAACCACAGCTTTGCTAATGCTAAATCGTTCGGCAGCGGTCGAGCGGGACCTTCCGGCAGCCGTCGCTGCAAGCCCCGGCCTCTGCAAATGATCTTTCTCCCGGGGTCCGGTTGCGCTCGGTGCGCCGGGCGGTGCTTGAACCGCAGGCGTTGGTCTCTCTTTCGCCTGTGCTTGTTCCGCTTGCTCTATGACCGGCGACTCGTCTTTCTTAAAACGGGTGATCTTTACTTTGTTTTGATCGGGCTCCGGCGCAGGGGAAAGCGGCGGTTTCTTTTCGGCAGCTTTGGGTGCTTTTTTTGCTATAGGCGTTTTTGCGCCGCCAAAGGTTGGCGATTTTTCAGCGCCTTCCGGAGTCCAGCGCGTCAGGACCTGCCAGTTGAGAAGCCCCTTGGGTGTCAATCTTCCATCCGGAGTAACCATTTTATTGGCTGCCAGCCGCCTGACAATACCCGGGTCTTTTGCCACCGCCGGGTTGTTCAAATCCAGTTTTCGCGTTTTCGGGTTAGATTGCAAAAGCACATCCAGATCGGCCTGGCGCAGTGTTTCCGATTGTCGGGCGGCTGTCCCCGCCGGCACGGTTGTTTCGGATTTTGCGAAGCCTTTGATTTGTCTGGTTTTGAGCTTTTGCTCGATGCGGGCGCATTCTCGCTTCGCCTTCGGGGTGAGCCAGCCGCCGGGCCGGATCATCCCGGTGTCAATCAAGCGTTGGATGATGGTAGGATCTTTCAAAATCGCCGAGGAGTTTCGATCCAGCCGACCGGCCGCGGGGTCGTAGGTCAACAGATTGCCGGACTTGCGGTCGTATTTCATGAGAATCGCCCATTCCGAAGCGGACAATTTATCTGTTTTAGAAACCCGCTCTACCTGCGGCGGCGGTTGTTGCGGGCGGCCGTCAATCAATGGTTTTTCGCGTTTGCGATCTTCATAGGCGCGTCGCAACTCCCGGTGCTTGGCCCTGCCGATCGGGGTCAGCCTTCCATTGGAATCAATGAGCCGGTAGGTCATCAGGCGTTTGAAACTGCCGGAATGCCCGGTCGCCGACGGGTCATCGGTTTCCAGCCTGCCGGTATTCTCATCAAACCGCAGAAGCAGGTCGTAATCTGAATCTTTAAGTCTGGTGGAAACCCTGCTGCCACGCTCCCTGCGGTATTTATTCAGTGCGGTGAAGATCTTACCCAATTAAATTACCCCGCTTTATATTTTTAAACTATTTTTTGTCAAAAAAGTTTAATCGCTGTAAAGCTTGAAGGCCAGGAGGCTTGGAGGCTCAAATATTATGAAGCTTTTCACTCTCCCAACCTGACAGTTTTTAATCCTTTTAGCTTTCCAGCGTCCCAGCCTCTTTAGTATGAGTCATGAATTATCAGCTATGAGCTATGAGCTGTGAGCTATTGTTTGAGCTATGAGCTATACGCTAATTTGGCTCTCCCGGCCAAATTATAACAGCTAAATTAACACGATCATCCTAAAAACGCCATATAGGGTCGGACGATATCCAATGTCTGCTCCACGCCGTTGAACACCAGTACGGCAAAGCCCGCCAGCAGGCAGGCGGCCACAAAAAGCGCGACGGCGGTTAATACCCGGTTAACTCGTTGCCGCCAGTAATCTTTTCGATGAAAGATTTTTGGTACGGTTACCAGCACCGGAATGCCCAGGTCCAATTCGAAATCATCCCGCCCCCGAAAAGAGCTGTCGAGAAACCCCAACACGTAAATCAGAACACCCCCCCCTCCCAGGCCGGCAAAAATACACAGCAGCAGCAGCCGCTTCATATTGGGTGAGACCGGTTTCTGCGGGATTACTGCCGAGTCAATAATGCTGAACTGCTCGCCTTTTTGCTTTTTCTCCATGTTAACGGCAATCTCGGCTTCCAGTTTGCGATTCACCAACGAATCATAGGATTGTTTGATATTTTTGTAATCCCGCTCGAGGCTCAGAAGCTCCTGTTCGTTCTGAGGCGTTCGCTCGATGCGCTGCTGGTATTCTTTTATCTGGCGTTCGAGGTTCGCAATTTCCACCTCGAGGTTCTGGATCTCCAGCCGGGCCTGGCTGCGCTGCCGGGAATGTTCGTCCAGGCTTTTTTGAAGCATCAAAGCGGTCGGGTCCGAGGAAGCCCCGGCCGGCAGGCTGCTGGAAGCGCTTAGCTCGCCGCTTCTGAAACTTTCTTCAAGATCGGCGATTTTCTCCTGGAGCCGGATGACATCCGGGTGGCTGTCGGTATAGCTGGATCTGAGCGCCGCCAGTTGGACCCGCAGCTGCTCGAGGCTGACGGAGCCGCCCTCTTCGGTCAAAGCCGCTCTGGATTCCGTCAAAAATTTGCGGTTGGCCTCCATCTGGCCTTCGATGGCGCTGAGCCGGCTTTTCTCATCGCGCAGGCTTTCCTGTTTCTCATTGAGCTGCATCTGAAGCCGCTCTAAAATTCGCAGATTGGTCTCCAGCTGTTCGGGCAGTTCGCCCATATGGTTTTTGCGGTAATCTTTGAGCTGCTGCTCCAAACCTTCAAGCCGTTTTCGCATCGCGAGCAGCTCGTCGTCAAGAAAGTCACTGGTGCTGACCGCCTGGGCTTCCCTGACTTTGAGGTTCTCATCGATAAAAAAGGTGGCCAGCCCGTTGGCGACCCGCATGACCAGTTCGGGCTCTGTTCCACTGAACGTGATGGAGAAAGCATCGGCCGTTCTGTTACGTTTCTTTGGACCGGATGTTTCTATTTCAATTTCTATTCGGCTGCGCAGATTGGCGATTTTATCTTCCAGAAACATTTTTTCCTGGTCATGGTCGGAAAAGAGATTGAACTGGCTGATGATTTTCTCGAGATTGGTGCGGCTGAGGATCTGCTGCTGGATGGTATTGATCCTGGATTCGATATCAGTGGTGACAATGGACTGCACATAGCTTTCCGGCACCCGCTGAGGCCTGACGAGAATCAGCGAGCTGGCCTCATAGATCCGGGGCAGCGCGAAGGCCAGATAAATGCCGACGATCATGGCGAGGCAAAACGGGATAATCACCAGCCAGCGGCGTCTGATTAACAGATCGATGTAATAACCGAGGTTAAAGGCTTCCTCTCTCTCCTGGTAATAACCCGGGTTATAGACTTCGTCTCTCTCCTGCATGGATTTTCCTCTTTACCGCTTTCGGTCGGTGAAGATGCGGCCATGCTTCACCGTCGCCTGAAAAAAGCGATCTGAAACCAGGGGAGATAACTGCTGATTGAAGCAGCCACAATCGAATAAGGGTGTCGAGAAGCAGCCCCCCCCCGCGGCAAACCGTTTTTTAAAAACAATTGCACCGCTTGTTTTGAATTATGCTATCTTATCATAACCTTATACAACTATCCATAACTATCTTCAATGATGTTGTGCAACTTTTCCGGAAAAAAATGTGGAAAATTCGGTCAACATGGCACATGAACCATGGTCAGCGTGAAATTCAGCGCGCCATGGCAATGGGGGATAGTCGAACCTGGGTTGGCAATTTGATGTCTTCGGGGCGATCGGCACGCTCAAAGTAGTATTTTATGGCCTGGACCGTTCGTTCGGCCGCACGGCCATCTCCGTATGGGGTCGGGTTGCTGATAATGTCGCGGCAGGCATCCGGGTTCTCGAGCAAACGGGACGTTTCGACGACAATCTTTTCCCTTTCGGCCTCGATCCATTTGAAACCTTCGGTTGCTTCCTCTTGCGGCGGCCTGGAAGTTTTACGAAAAACAAGCGCCGGCTTGCGCATCGCGCATGCTTCTTCCTGAACGGCGTCTGAATCGGTGATAATTAGGTGAGAACGAATGAGGGCCTCCATAAACGTTTTGTACGGAAGCGGATCCAGCAATCGAATTCGTTCCTTATTATCAAGTAACCTGAAAACCGGTATTCTGATTTCCATGTCGGATTTTACCGGAAAAATAATCTGAATGTCCGGATAGGCCTGAGTCAGATCGATAAGGGCCGGGCACAAGTTTTCCAATGCTTCGTCCCAATTTTCCCGTCTCTGGCAGGTAACCAGAATCGTTTTGTAAGCACTGAGATCGTCCGGCGGCACATGGCGGCTCAACGTCTCATTCTTTCGATAGGCGAAACTCAGCGTAGCATCGACAATTGTATTGCCGGTAATAAAAATGTTGTTGGGAATCGCCCCTTCGTGCAGCAGGTATTCGGTGTTCTGGGCTGCAGGCACAAAATGCAAATCACTCAGATTCGAGATAAGCCTGCGGTTGACCTCTTGAGGGTATGGCGACATCCTGTCAAAGGTTCTTACCCCGGCACCGATATGACCGACCGGAATCTTATTATAAAATGATGCCAGTGCGCCGATAAAAGCGGTGGTCGATTCGCCCTGAACCAGAACCAGGTCCGGCTGATAAAGCTTTACCAGGGGATCGATGCCGGAAAGCGCCAGATTGGTGATATCGGCCAGACATTTTTTATTGCGCTTGATATCCAGGTCATGGTCGACGGTCATATTGAACAATTCGTAGAGATCGTCAAACTCTTCCAGATGTTCGGACGCCGAGACGACAACGCTATCGAAATCATCGTCGGCGTTCAGTTTTTGCAACACCGGATAAAGCCGGATGAGCTCCTTGCGCGTGCCAAAAATGGTCAAAATCTTTATTTTCTTTTCAGCCATTGTGTTTGTCTACCTTATT
>JAFDCJ010000330.1 GCA_019312835.1 Deltaproteobacteria bacterium | reverse complement strand
CGGGAAAGATCGAACAGGGACTTTATGAGGTCATGCTGCGCGCGCCGGCGGAGTTTATCAACCTCGATCAGATTCGAGACACGGTCATCGTCCAGCGTGACGGTGGCGGCATAACGCTGGGTCAAATCGCCGAGGTCAAAGACACCTATGAGAAGCTGACGCGCATCGTACGCGTTAACGGTGGGCGCGGAGTACGCGTGGCAATCCGCAAACAGGCCAATGCCAATACGGTCGAAGTGTCCAAGCGCATCCTGGCTGAAATTGAAGTGGTCAACCAAGCCTTTCCTCAGGTCAACATTGTCCCGGTCGTCAACCAGGGCAATTTCATCGAGCGGTCAATTGCCAACGTTGCCCGTTCGGTGCTATACGGGGGCGGATTGGCAATTTTGGTTTTGCTGTTTTTCCTGCGCAATCTCCGCAGCACGGCGGTGATTTCCCTGTCGATCCCAATTTCAATCGTGACCACATTTGTATTAATTTTCTTCGGAGGATTCACGCTCAATCTGATGACCCTGGGCGGGCTGGCCCTGGGGGTGGGCATGATGGTCGACAGCTCCATCGTCGTGCTCGAAAACATTTTCCGCCGCCGCAGCGAGAACGGCGAAGCGCCGGAGAAAGCATCGGTGGAAGGAGCCCGCGAGGTCGGCACGGCAATCATCGCCAGCACCATAACCACCCTGGTAATTTTCCTGCCGCTGATTTTCGTGCGCGGCGTCTCGGGCATCCTCTTTAAGGAGCTGGCCTACGTGATCATCTATGCCCTGATCTGTTCCCTGGTGGTGGCGTTGAGTCTGGTGCCCATGCTGGCGTCCAGGTTCCTGACGGCAAGCCAACAGCGCCTCAAGGGGCCGGCCCACCGAACGAGCCGCTGGTTCGCCGTCGCCGGTTCCGTCTTTTCGGGTCTCGAAAGCACTTACCTGAATTTGTTGCGCTGGGTCTTGGGCCATCGTCTGATCACGGTCTTGGCCGCGACTGCCATGCTCGGTGCAAGTCTGCTGCTCTTGCCCCTGATCGGCAGCGAATTTCTGCCCCCCAGCGATGAGGGTGAGGTTCGTGTAAGCGGTAAGATGGAAATCGCTACCCGCCTCGAGCTGGTCGATCGGCAGACGCGCATGATGGAGCAGATCGTTCAACCGGCCGTGCCCGAGGTAGTGACCTCGGTCGTCAGTGTCGGCACCGCCGGCTGGCGGACCAACGCAGGCCCCGAGGGTGAAATACGCATGTCTCTGTTGCCGGCTACCCAACGCAAACGCTCCAATGTGGAAATCGCCCAGGACCTGCGGCGCCGTTTGGACGGCAGTGTGCCCGGCATGGAGATCCGAACACGGGCTCCCCAGGGGCAGTTTATCCTGCAACGACTTCTGGGCGGTGACGAAGGGCTGACCATCGAAATTCGCGGCTACGAGCTTGCCACCCTCGACGCCCTGGCCGCGAGAGTTGCGAGGTTGATTGTGGATGTGCCGGGCATCACGGACGTAGAGACCAGTCTAGAAGCCGGCATCCCGCAGCAGGATATCCGCGTGAACCGTGAAAAAGTCGCCGATCTCGGCCTGAGCGCTCGCGACGTCACCCAGCTCCTGCAGACCACGGTGGCCGGTTCCAAAGCCGGCGAGTACCGAACAGGCGGCAATTCTTATCGCATTCTGGTGCAGCTCAAGGATGCCGAGAAAAGCTCCCTGGATGACATTCTCAACCTCACGCTGACGACGGCATCCGGTGAAAAGGTGGCGCTGCGCAACGTCGTCACCTCCGAACCGAGCCGCGGTCCGATCCTGATCGACCGCAAAGACCAGCAGCGAATGGTGACGGTCAGCGCCAACGTCGCGGGTCGCGATCTGGGTTCTGTGGCCTTTGAGGTAAAGACGCTATTGGATCAAATTCCACGCCCGGTCGGCTATGATCTAGTGGTTGCCGGTAATTTCGAAGAACAGCAAAAGGCCTTCCGGGAACTGATCATCTCACTCGTGCTGGCGTTGGTCCTCGTATATATGGTGCTGGCCTGCCAATACGAATCGTTACGGGATCCACTGGTCGTCATGTTTTCCGTTCCTTTGGCGGCGGTCGGGGTGCTGGTAACGTTGTTTATTACCAAAACGACACTGAATGTGCAGTCCTATATCGGTTGCATTATGCTGGGGGGGATCGTGGTCAACAACGCCATACTGCTGGTGGACCAGACCGGTCGATTGGTTCAGGACGGGATGGACACACGCGATGCTTTGACCGAAGCCGGTCGCCGCAGATTGCGGCCGATTCTGATGACGACGTTGACCACCATCCTCGGCCTGCTGCCGCTGGCTCTTGGCATTGGCGAAGGATCCGACGCTCAGGCCCCGCTGGCACGGGCGGTTGTCGGAGGCCTCACCGGATCAACGTTGATTACATTAGTACTTATCCCGGCTGTCTATTCATTGTTTCATACCGACCCGAAGGCGAGTCGCAAGTGATCCGTTATTTGGTTAATCAGACTCCTGGCATTTGCTGTGACTCTAAGTTTTTGTATTGTATCGCGGGTGTGCTTGAGCATGTCTTTATAACAATTTGAAGGTTGACGCATTGCCCAAGATCTCAAATACGGCATTTATTCAACACAATAGCTAAAATAAAAATCGGGTTACTCGATAGAAAATTTATAAATGCAATCCAAAAGATTGCAAAAGAAGGGATTGAGGCCATGCATCCACAATGGCTGTTTTTTCAATATCTTTTCTAAATCCAAAATGAATCGACGGGTTGAAACCAAGATTAATCATAATCTTTAGGATTTTTTGAGCACGCTCGCCCTCAACTCTCTTTTCAATATTTTGCCGGTGGGCCCCTGGGGCAGGGTGTCGATGAATTCGACCCTGCGGGGGGCTTTGAACTTGGCGATCTTACCCCTGACAAAATCGATGATGTCTTTTTCGGTGGCGGTCATGTCCTTTTTGAGAACGATGTAGGCCTTGGCCAGCTCGCCTTTGACGTCGTCGGGTATCCCGATCACCGCCGCCAGGGCCACAGCCGGATGGGTGTAGAGCACCTCTTCGATTTCCACCGGATAGATATTGGCGCCGCCGGTGATGATCAGATCCTGTTTGCGGTCCACCACATACAGATAGCCGTCGGCGTCCAGATAGCCGAGATCGCCGCTGTGAAACCAGCCGTTTTGGTAGACTTCCCGGTTTATCTCCGGACGCTGCCAGTAGCCGTGGACCGAGAACACGTCGCCCTTTTCGACAATTTCGCCCACTGCGTCGGCCGGCAATTCCCGGTCATGGTCATCCACAATTTTGACTTCGATATTGGCAAGGGGCAACCCGACGGATTCGGGTTTGCGGATGCCCTGCAGGGGGTTTATGGTCGTAAACCCGCAGCCCTCCGTCTGACCGTAGCCATCCATGTGGTCGACATCAAATGTCGTTTCGACTTCTCTGATCAAGGTCGCGGGGCAATGGGCGCCGCCGGAGTTTACGACCCTCAGTGAGCTGACATCATGCCTGGCCGGATCATAGGCCTGCAGCAAATAAACGAACATGGTGGGGGTGCCTGCAAAATAGGTGACCCGGTGCTGCGTTATATGGCTCAGCACTTTCCCGGCTTCGAATCGGTCGGTTACGATTAAGGCGGCACCGGTATAGAAAGCGGACATCATCACCACATTGAGCGCAAAATTATTAAACAGGGGCAGGGCGCACAGCAGCCGATCGCCGGAATCGAATCGATTCAAACGGCACAGGGCCGCCACATTGGACTGGATCGAGCGGTGGGTCTGGGTGGCGCCTTTGGGGCGGCCGGTGGTGCCGGAGGTGTAAATGATGCTGACGACGTCATCCAGTGAAACTTCCGAGGGGGCGTGCTTCGCACGCCTGGGGGTTGCGCCGGCCGTCAGGTCTTCAAACCGGTGCACAGACCGGGGGACATCTCTGCCATTGACAATGACCCTTTGCACCGCGGAGAGATTCGGTCGGACTGCTTCAAACTGCTTCAGGAAACTGCTGTCCAGAATAACGGTGCCGGCCGAGGTGTCATTCCCGATATACTGGATCTCATGGGCCACGTACATGACGTTTAAGGGGACCGCGATGGCACCGGCCTTGATAATGGCAAAATGGGCCATGATGATTTCCGGCCCATTGACCAGCTGCACCATGACGCGGTCGCCTCTGCGGACACCGAGGTCCGTCAAGCCATCGCTGAGTCGGTTGACGGCTTCGTTCAGCTCCTGGTAAGTCCAGGCTGAATTTTCAAACACAATGGCCTCGTTGTCAGGATACGACCGGGCCGTACGTTCGAGCATCTCACCGATCGGTTGCATGCACGCCTCCGGGTTTGGAAACCGTTTCTATTGAAGCGATCTCAAAAAAAGATTTTGCCGGCAGCGCTGGATGACCCATCAATTTTTATAGTCAGAGGTGGGCCTTTTGAGATAGCTTCGCATTAATCAGGCAGTCGCACCAGCAAAACCGGCTTTTTGCAGCGCCGCACGACCCGTCTGGATACGCTGCCGATGACCGTACCGGCGATGGCGCCGTGCCCGCGGGCACCCATGATAACCATGTCATAATCATCTTTGGCCGCCTCTGCGACAATCTTATCCACCGGATTGCCGATCTCAACCTTGATATTTTTCACCAGAAAAGGACAGCCTGACATCTCAGACCGTGTTTGTTCGCAAAAATCTTCCAACCGTTTTCGGATGTTTTCGACGACGGCCATTTTGTTGCGATCGAGGACCTCTTTCCATTTTTTTTCACCGATGACATTGGTGACCAAATCTTCGGAACTGTGGGTGACATCCTTCAGGACATGCAGGATGACGATCGACCCGTCATAGCGATTGGCAAGGCTGGCCGCATAGCTGAAGGCATGATTGGAGGTCTCGGATAAGTCGGTGGGATACAATATTGTATTGATCTCCGGTATCATTTTGGATTTCCTCCTAAATAACGAATAACAAACAACCCGTAACAAAAACGGGTCGCAGACCCGTTTTTTACCAGAGCGTCATTGAATCCAAAAACAATTGCTTCAAATCTTCCGCGCTGGCCGGACGTGGGGAAAGCTTTGTCACCCGGTGCTGGGGCAATGTGCCTTCAACCAGCCGGTCGACATCTTCAGGGCCGAATCCAACGGCGGACAGCCCGTTGGGCATACCGACTTTGCGCATCAAATCGACCACCGCTGCGGAAAGGACCTCACCCGCCGCCTCCGGGCGTGCCGTGGAGACATCCGCACCCATCAAAGCGGCGGCGTGCAAATGCAACTCAGGGTTGGCCGAGGCCGTAAACCTGAATACGGCCGGGGCATGCAGGACGACCGCCATGCCGTGAGGGACAATGGGGTGACCGGGCGGGTAGCCTTCCGGCACATACTCACGCACCATGCCCGATACGGGATAGGACATGCCGTGGGCCAGATGGACGCCGCCGTTGCCGAACCCGATTCCGGCATAGGTGGCGGCCAGCAGAATTTCACCGCGGGCGGCATCATCCGACGGATCCTCGATGACCCGTACCAGGTTTTGGGCAATCATTTCAATGGCCCGCGAAGCCCAGATATCGCTGATGGGATTGGCGCCCTGGTAGGCCGGTCGCAACTTGGGATGTTCGGGCGCCGGCCGTTGGCTGTAAGGTATAGCGGTCATCGCTTCCAGGGCATGGGTCAACTGGTCCAGACCGGTGCAGGCGGCCACCATTCTGGGTAAAGAGCGCGTGTTGTTGGGATCGATAAGGCCCTTGGCCGGACGCAGGGCGCGGTGCGCAATCCCGGTTTTGGCATTCATTTCCAGAAAATCAAATATGGCCACCCCGGTGGTCTCGCTGCCGGTGCCGGCGGTAGTCGGTATGGCGACCAAAGGCTTCAACGGTCCCGGCACGGGGGTGCCTTTGCCGATGGGTGGATTGACGTAGGTCATAAAATCGGCCGGATAGGTGGAATACAGGTTGGCGGCTTTGGCCGTGTCCATGCTGGAACCGCCGCCGACGGCCACAAATCCGTCAAAGTTGCCGTCTGCGGCAAACTTGATGGCCTCCTGAAAGGAAATATCCGTGGGCTCGACACTGGCCTGATCAAACAGCACGGCATCGATATGATACTTTCGCAACGACTCAAGGGTGACGGCGACGGCCTCGTTTTCGGTCATGTAAGGGTCGGTCACCACCATTACGCGGCGGGCCCCCTGTTCTTCCATATCCCAGCCCACTTCACGGGTAACGCCGGGGCCGTATTTAATGCTGGATGTGTCCATCGAGAATGCGGTCTCAAGACTCATATCTGATTCCTCCATTTACTTTTAATCCAGGCCGGATTGCTCGCGAATAGCGCGTGCGATCGCGGATATGTCATCATCGCCGTAACCGCGTTCGATCAGCCCGTTTTCCATCTGGGCCACCAGGGCGGTGGCCGGCAGGGTGACGCCCAGTTCGCGGGCGGTTTCCAGGGCGATATTGAGATCTTTATGGTGCAGGCTCAGACGGAATCCCAGCGGATAGCTGTTTGCGATGACATTCCGGCCGCGATTGTGCAATACCCACGAGGCTGCCGCGCCGCCGCCGATAGCCTGCAGGACTTTATCCATATCGAGCCCGGCTTTCATTCCGATGGCCAGTCCTTCGGCCATGGTCAGGTAGGTGCCGGTGATCACGATCTGGTTGATGGCCTTGGTCACCTGGCCGGCCCCGATCGGGCCTACATGGGTGATGGTTTTCCCCATGGCCTCAAGAATCGGCAATGCCCTTTCAAAGGCCCGGGCCTCACCGCCGACCATGATGGAAAGGGTTCCGTTCTGGGCACCCTCGGATCCGCCGGATACCGGCGCATCCAGCATGTCGATGCCTTTTTCAGCGAGCCTATCAGCCATGCGGCGGGTGGCACCCGGGCTGATGGTGGAATTGTCCACCACCACGGCGCCCCGGCAGGCGCCGTGGATCACGCCGTTATCTCCCAGAATAATTTTTTCCACATCGGGGGTGTCGCTGACACAGATAACAATGACCTCTGCGTCGGCTGCGGCTTCCTGGGGAGAAGCCGCACGGTTGGCGCCTTCGGCCGCCAGGGGCTCCTCCTTTTCCCGGGTGCGGTT
>JAFDCJ010000329.1 GCA_019312835.1 Deltaproteobacteria bacterium | reverse complement strand
TAATTAAAGTGGCCATGCTTTACGCTGCCAAGCAAGACTACGCCGGAGCTCTGGCACTGTATCAGATTGATCCCAGCGTCGAGGGAATCAAGCGGGCCTTTCTGGCCGGGTATCAGAATTGGGGCCTGATAAAAAACCTTTCAATCGGATAGCGCGGCTTTAATGACCTCCGGCGGGATCCGTGCCGTATGGACGTTTCCGTCGATCACATAGGCGGGGGTGCCGTCAATCTGCAATTTCAAACCGCTTTTAATATCTTCTGCCAGCTTTTGCCGGAGGGCGGGTTCATTGATCGACCGTATCAAGGCGTCCGAATCGATTCCCACCGCAACCGCCAGGCTGCGCATATTAATCGCTTTGGCTTCCCCGACCTTTTTAAACAAAAGGTCGTTCATCTGCCAGAATTTCCCCTGCATTGCGGCATAGATGGCCATAAGCGCCATTTTTCCGGACCCGACATGAAACGGCTCCTTTATGATGGGATTGAATTCATGGTCGACCGGGAAGTTGCGGTGGATCAGCTTGATTTTGTCGGGGTGCTGCGCAATCAGCTGGCGCAGATAAAAATGCATTTTTTTGCATTGAAAGCACTGATAGTCGGTGTATTCTGTGATGGTCAGTTTTGGATTTTCAGCGCCGATCCAGGGTTGCCCTGACGGGGTAACCCCTGAGGACAGGCTGGCAGGCAACGGCGGTGTCTCAAACTGCCAGTAGGAAGGAATGGCAGCCTTTGTCAGGATGCTGCCCGCCAAAAACAGGCTGAACACCATCAGGCCGTAACGTTTATTAACCGCCAGATACCTGAGATCCAGCCTGAAACCATCGATGAGACCTTCACATTCAAAACGGCTTCGGACCATGCGCGTATAAAATAAGAGCAACAGGTTTACCGCGTAAGTCAGGATGCACATGATGCAATAGCTGCCGATATAAAATGTCGATATCGCCGCCAGAATGAGGCTGTAAAATGAAAAGGCCGCCGATATCAGAAAAAGCAGCGTCCAGATCCGTTTGCGTTCAGCGCCTTCGTTTTTGGCCAGGGGGGTTAGCAGCAGAAAAAACGTGTATCCGATGATACCCCAGATCGGCAGCGGAAGACCCAAAAAGATCGAATAACTGCTCTGGGAGACGGTATCGCAGTTAATCGCCTTTGATATCGCACAAAAGCTTTTGTAGCCGATATCGGTATACACCCGGTAGTGCGAAACAGCCAGATAGACAGAAATAATAAGACCGCCGAAGGCCAGGAGAACGGTGGTATAAAAATACACTGCAAATGGCAGCGGTCGAATGGGTTTGGTGTTTTTAGCAAATCTCAGCATGAATCAGGAAACACAATTCGGCAGTCCACCCATGAAACGTCGGTTTCACTTCTGGGAATCTACGCCGCTTTTATCCAGCGATATTATCTAATTTTTTATCTTCAGCGGATTTTACCATATCCAGGATAAGCGTTTTTGAGTCCGGCGGTAAGAAATGCTTCGTATTGTTTTTTTCAAGCGATTCGAGCAGCTCTTCTACCGGGGTAATTTTCAGCAACCGGGATAGATAACGATCCGCCGCCCGGCGCTCATTTTGTTTGAGTTTGGTGTCAACCAGCCACAGCAGGACCAGGTCATTGTCGGGATAATACCGGTGGGCTGTTTTAAAAATGTCTTCGGCGCTCTGATATTGCCCGAGCAGACTGTAACAGACCCCTGCCCCCACCAGCGCCTGATGATTATCGGCAATCAGTTTTAAGCAGCGCTCAAAATAACGCAACGCCTGGCGGTAGTCCTTTAGATTCAACAGCACATAACCCTTGAGGTAATTGTAGTTGAAATCCGTGGGGCGCTCTTCAATTAACCGGTTAATGCCGGTCAATGCGCGATTCCAGTCCTTCATTTCAATCGAACCGATGACATACAGATACTGATGGACGCCATAGACCGGTTTGTTTGACAGGATCTTATCCCATAGCGCGATGGCTTTTTCATACTCGTTCTGGCGAACATAAATTAAGGCCATATTGCTCATCGCGCTGGGGTTGGCGAAATTATTGTTCGTGCGAAGTTCCAGCGATTTTTGATACAGCTCGAGTGCTTTGTCCAGCTGCCCGATTCTTTCATAGTGATATGAGGCCAGATTGTGTAGGGGGCGATGCGAGTTCGGTGCTTTTTGCATGGCGTCTTCCCACAGGGTTTTTTCGGTGGCCCAGGCCATGTTTCGGATGTAGGAACCCGCACCGATGCCGATCATAAACAAAACCAAAAAGGCGATCAAAACCGATCGAAACGCGCGGTTCTTCTCTTTGTAATAATCAAGCAGCCTGTTAAAACCTGCGGCAACCGGCAAAAAAAGGAAAAAGGACGGCAAGTAGTTGCGATGTTCGAAAATCAGTTCCAGCGGAATGAAGGTCGATTCGATGACATGATTCAGATAAAAAAATAAAATTGCCAGGGCCAACAAGGGGCGTTTTTTATACTGCGATATGCCGATGGCGATCAATATAATGGTCGTCAAAATCGCCGGCAGCGTCGTCCAGGGCTCGATCAGCGATGTGGACAGCTGAATATCATGTTCAATAGAGAGGCGGTTGGGATCCGGATAGAAAATCAAACTCAAATAAAAGAGCACGATTCGCGGCTCGGTCAAAAGGCGTTCGGACAAACTGAAGGGACGTTGATCGTAACCGCTGATAAGGGTTTCAGAACCGCCCGGCAGGAACAGCCAAACACTCAAAGCAACCAGCAGCAGGCCTCCGACAATTGAGCCCACCCAAAACGCTTTTCTCACTCCCGGCCGATTCAGATCCTGAAAACCAATTATCTCGATTAAAAGCAGAGCAAACGGGAGCGCTGCGGCATTTTGTTTCGATCCAATTGCAAATATAAAACTGATCGCACAGCCGAAAAGCAGTCCGATACGCCGCGCCGAAATGCGGCTTTGCCGGGTTTTGACATAGAAATAGATACCCAGAATATAAAACATGGCTGCCATGGAGGCCATCCGCTGAACAATATAGGTCACGGCCTGGGTTTGAATCGGATGAATGGCCCATAATGCCGCAGCCAGAAAGGCGATGAAATTTTCCTTGCGGTTATACCGGTGTTGTAACTTTGGTGCTTTTAAAAGATTCAAAATGGTCAGGTATATAAGGTAGGTCGTCAATATATGCACGGCAATGTTGACCAGATGATAACCGAATACATCACCTTTTCCAAAGTACCAGTTAATGGCAAATGTCAGACAGGGAATGGGACGATACAGGCTGTCGCTGATGGAACCGCCGGCTGTGGGAGAGGTAAAAAACGTCCGCACCAGGGATTCCGGCTTCAAATTATGAATATGCAGCCCTCGATTATTCAGAATATTGGGCTCATCATCAAAGTGCCAGGATGCATCAAGCGTATTAAAGTAGATTAAGC
>JAFDCJ010000328.1 GCA_019312835.1 Deltaproteobacteria bacterium | reverse complement strand
TAAACGAGCCGTTCCCAAGCCTGTCGATCACACAACTTCGGCAACTCACTTCCGCTGGCGAAATTGAGCCCCCTCATTAGCAGTTCGCGTCGGCACGGAACAAGATCCAGGGGAAAAAACAAAGCGATATACAATTCAATTTGAACACAAAACATCCCCATAAGATTATGGCTTTTTTGAATTCGTTGCTCTGCAAGTTCTCGTTAGTAGACTGCAATCATACTGTCGGCGGTAAAGAGGAGGGGTATCATAATTGATGGAGATATGCCACATAGTAGTATTGCTATGTAAATACAATACGCCCGATAAGGCATATGTCAAGAAGCTGTTAGAAGAATTAATCGTCGATGAATTTATATCTGCAGAAGGATGGTTTATTTACAATCTTTTTCATACCCCATCTGCTTGCGGCGAGAACTTTATCTGCGGGTTTATTTTTTAAAATATCTTGCCATTATGCCAACTTAACGATTTTTACGGATATGAAACGAATATCAACGCTTTTTCAAATTCCAAAACTATCGATAAACAGCAAAAATCAAAACTGCGGACTTAAGAGAGGTTATCAAGCTATTTTTCTCCTCATACTTGCCGTTCGATAAAATAACTTTTTTTATGTATTTAATTACTCCAAGGTGGATTGGGGCAGGAGGGTACAGAAGAAAAGCAGCGTTGACAAACCAGGCCTAATTTTTGGGTATAAAATTCACTTCAAAAATCGTTGGCCACAGCTTTCCGGTCAGGTAGAAAGTTTTCTGGCGTTCATCATATGCAATTCCGTTTAAAATATTGTCCTCTGGCATCGGGGGCATTCCTTGAAGGAGTGTGTTAGCCTCGATAAGCCCAACCACTCGGCCGTCTTCAGGGTCAATTCTGGCGATAAAGCTTTTATACCAGATATTGGCATAAATATAGCCGTCAGCATATTCTAATTCATTAATTCTGTTCAAAGAAATGCCATTCAATTTCACGTGAATTATCCTTTCGATCTCAAATGTCGAAGGGTCCCTGAAATATATTTTGTCGGAACCATCGCTCATAATCAAATGACGGCTATCAGCGGTCAATCCCCATCCTTCGCTATCATACCGAAATGCCCCAATTGTTGTAAAATCTGAAAGTTTATATATAAAGGCAATTCTGCTCCTCCAGGTCAACTGGATCAGCTGATTTTTCCACCGCACCAGACCTTCCGCAAAAACATTCGGGACAAAGAGTTTCTTCTCGACGATTCCGGTCAGTGCATCAATACGCTGGAGTGATGAATGGCCATTTCGTCCAGTGCTTTCATATAATTTGCCGTTGTAAAATAATAGACCCTGAGTAAAACTTTGCGTATCATGAGGTAAAGACCGTATAACTTTTACCGATTGCTGTTTGAGTGATCCAGGTTGCCTGTTTTCTGCATATGCATTGAAAAAGGGCATAAAAATAACCGCTGCCAATAAAAAATAGTCGCGTACGTTAATGCGTTTCATTATTCTTTCCAAAATGCTTCTCAGGAACCAGGACATACCCCTCCATCAGGCGGCGGGCCGTGCGACCCAGCATCGCTTTCGAGTATTTGCAGCCGACGCCCTGCCCTTTTAACTCTACCCCCACCTCGATGACACCCCCGGGGTGCCCCAGGCGGATAAATTCCTTTTCCAGAGCCCCGTGGCCAATGATTTCGTCAACAATGGTTCCTTCGACCCGGGCCGCACCGGCTGCCGGAATGGCGCTGGTGACCGCAAAGGCTTTGTGCAGCATGCCCATGGATATCACCCGCGCCACCAGGTCAATTTTGGATGCATCGATTTGGGTGCCGTTCAGGTCCGTGTAGGGCCGGGGGGCAGAGACAAAGGCGATCCGCGGCACCGTCGGCCAGCTCAGGCTGGCTTCTTCGACGGTCGCGGCACAACCCATGATGACGGTCGCACGGCTGCGGATGGCTTCGAGCTGCTCGCGGATGTCGGCCCGGCTGTCGATTTCCCCGATCTCGATGCCGGTCAGGCCGAGATCCCGGGCGGCAACCAGAACCAGCGGATTGGCCGCGTCGATAACGGTACAGCGGATGCTGCCAAGCCCGGGAACATCCAGGCTATCGATGACGTTGCCGGTGGGGAACAGCTTACCGGTGACCGCCCCTCCGGGCTCTGAGAAATGGAGGGCTATTTTGCCGCCGGTGCCGGGTACGCCGCTGATGACATAGGCGCCCTCCTCGTTATAACGGCCGTCTTTTACCGGCACTTCGGCCACGATCAGCGTATCGGTATTTTTCTGGTGAATCCGGACGGTGGTCACGGGCTCTTCCACGTTGACGAGGCCCTCGTCCACTGCAAAGGGGCCGACGGCCGAGGAGATGTTGCCGCAGTTGCCCTTGTAGTCAATGCTGGGTCGGTCGATGGAGACCTGGCCGAAATTATAGACCACATCATATTCAGGGTCCTTCGCGCGGCTGATAATGGCCACCTTGCTGGTGCTCGAAATCGCCCCTCCCATGCCGTCGACCTGGCGCCGGTTCGGATCGGGGCTGCCGAAGGCGGCCAGAATGACGCGATCCCGGATGGCGGGGTCCCGGGGAAGATGGTTGTCATGGAAAAAAACCGCTTTGCTCGTGCCGCCCCTCATGTAGACGGCGGGTAGTCTCCTCTGCATTTAAAAAATCCTTTCAAAACAAAATGCTGGAGTAATGGAGTAGTGGAGTGCTGGAGTATTGCGACAGAACGTTCAGCATATCAAACATTACTCCAGTACTCCAGCACTCCATCACTCCAAAAGCAATTTAAAGTTATAAAAAATTTTCAGATTAGCTTTGTATTCGTAAATGACTTAGTAAATTTTTACTTTACGACCAGCGCTTCGCCGACGATTGACCAGTAAGGAATGGCAACCACCACAACGACAATGAAAGCGGCCAGGGTCATCAGAAGGCCGAAGCGAAAAATTTCGGCGGCCGTCAGATGCCCGCGTTCATAAACCACCAGGGAAGATGCGCTCTGGGCAGGATAATATAAAACGGCGTCACCGGCGATCATCACCAGCAGTCCGCAGACGATGGGATTCAGACCGGTTGACGTCCCGATGGACATCGCTATGGGGATCGTAATGGCTAGAAACCCCGTAATATTGGGAATTAAAAGGCGTATGGGCGCGGCCGCGCAAAGCAGCACCATCACAACCAGCAGCGGGTATTGGGACAACGCCGGAACCTGGTTCACAATCGAATTGGCCAGCCACAGGCCGGCGCCGCTTTTGATCAACGCGTGGGCCAGAGACATGGACGATGCGATCACAAAAAAATTGGACCAGCCGAGATTGCGCTCGAATTCTTTCCAGGTCAACACGCCGATTTTGGGTGTCAGCAGCAACGCCCAGGCCAGCAAGGCCGGCAATGACGGGTCCAGGTGGTGAAACGAGTCGGTGAGCCAGAGCACCGAGGCCCCTAAAGTTATAATGATGGTGCGGATTTCCATTTTGGAAAAAGGCTTCGGATCAGCCACCGGAACCGCTTCCATTCTCTGTTTAAAGCCGCGATGGTAAAGGGCGTAAATGAGCAGCGATCCGAGAACCAGCAGGGCCAGGTAGGGAACGAGCATCAGCACCAGCCAGCGGCTCCAGTACATGCCGCCCACAAGTGCGGCTGACAGCACCGGGGTGATGCCGCCGGTGAGAATGGCGGTTGATGCCAGACGGTTGACCGAGTTCAGCGCCATCATGATCGCTTTTGACAACGGCGCCTCGGGGGGCACCTTGCTCAGTATGAGCACCTGCTCGTAAACATGGACCAGAATTCCGGATCGGGTTGTGGCCGACGGCAGCAGCAGGGTCAGCAGGGGAAACGCCGCCAGCATCTGTGCAAACAGCGCCAACGGACGCGCACGGGAGTAGCGCAGGAAAACCCGTGCGCTCCGTTCGGCCAGACCGCTCTTCTGGACGGCCAGGCCGATGGTCAGGACAGCGATCAGAAAATAAGCCACCGGTTTGGCAAAACCGATCAGGGCTTCCTGGTAAGTGGAGACACTGCCGGAAACCATTAAGGCGATAACCACCAGTATGCCTGTGACGCCCACCGGCAGCACCTCGGTGCCCCAAAGCCCGATTGCGATAATGGCAATGCCGAGCACCTTCTGTCCGGCGCGCGAAAGCCCCGCCGGTGTCGGTAATAGCATCAGGGTAATTGCTAACACTAGTACGATACCCATGATCAGCAAAGCCGGATCCACACGTTTGGGAGCTTCAGTTCGGGCGCTGTCTTCCATCTTCTCCTCGGGGGCAATGACGTTTGCTCTGGTTTCACTATGCTTTTGAAGAATATCTGATGAAGGAACGGTATGTCAACAAAGGGTGTTTAACTTTTTAATGGCAATTATTAAAGATCGATCCCATTTGATCCGTCTTTTTAAATCCCCCCTCGATCCCCCCTTTGCCAAAGGGGGGAAGTTTGACAGCACCCATCATTGATGCTCATTTTTTGAGTCATGCCGACTTCAAGCTGATCTCCGTCCCCCCTTTATGAAAGGGGGGCAGGGGGGATTTTGCAGTTCCCAGCTACTTTGCTTAACGGCAGATATTTGTGGCAATAACTATAGGGGTTGCTTTCGCGCCCTGAAAACGGTATGTGAAGCTTTAATCTCGCTTCGGATTGTCTATTCGTAAAAAAGTTTTATTTACATCACGCAAGCAGTTTTTAAGTCAATCGGCCAGCTCTCTTTCCCCTCCCTTGAAGGGAGGGGATCAAGGGGAGGGTGAACACCTCCCTTTCAATTCCCCGTATATCGGACTGTAGATGAATTAGTATACACTAAAGGGACAGACATTTGATCAAAGTTTTTCAAAGAAAATCAAAGCAACAATTTACAGTCGATCTGACCCAAATTTACGACGTACTGGTCATCGGCGGGGGCAACGCCGCCCTGTGCGCCGCCATGACCGCGCGTAAAGCCGGTGCAACCGTTGTGGTGCTCGAGGCCGCTCCCCGGGAGTTTCGCGGCGGCAACAGCCGCCACACGCGCAATCTCCGTTACATGCACGCCAGCGCCAACGAACACCTCACCGGGCCATACCTGGAAGACGAGTTCTGGGAGGATCTGTACCGTGTCACCGAAGGACATACCAACGAAACGCTCGCCCGTTTAACGATTCGCCAATCCAACAACGTGGGAGCCTGGATGGCCAGGCAGGGCGGCATGTTTCAACCGGCCATGCGCGGCACGCTCCACCTGGCCAGGACCAACGGTTTTTTTCTGGGCGGCGGCAAGGCCCTGATCAATGCCTACTATGCCACCGCAAACAAAATAGGGATCGACATTTTATACGATGCCGAAGTCCACGATCTGCAGATACAGGACGGCCGGTTTGTCGCGGCATCTTTTGTCACCGGCAACACCACCCACAGGGTGCGGGCCCAAAGCGTTGTGGTGGCCTCCGGCGGGTTCCAGGCCAATTTAAACTGGCTCAAAGAGGCCTGGGGGCAGCCGGCGGATAATTTTATCATCCGCGGCACCCCCTACAACCAGGGACGCCTGCTGCGCGTGCTCCTCGACCAGGGCGCCAAACCTGTCGGCGACCCCCGCCAGTGCCATGCCGTGGCCATCGACGCCCGGGCCCCCAAGTTCGACGGGGGCATTGTCACCCGGCTGGATTGCGTTCCCTTCAGCATCGTGGTCAACCGGCATGCCAGGCGTTTCTATGACGAGGGTGAAGACTTCTGGCCCAAGCGTTACGCCATCTGGGGCCGCCTCGTGGCGCAGCAGCCGGATCAGATCGCCTACGCCATCATCGATGCCAAGTGCATTGATCTGTTTATGCCTTCGGTTTTCCCCCCCATCCAGGCCGATTCGATCAGCGCGCTGGCCGCCAAGCTGGAACTCGATGCGGCCGATCTCGAAACCACGGTGAAAGCCTTTAATGCCGCCGTGCGAACCGGAAGTTTCAACGCCGACGACCTGGATGACTGCGCCACCGACGGGCTGTCACCACCCAAAAGCCACTGGGCCCGGCCCCTGGATAAACCGCCGTTTTATGGCTATCCGCTCCGGCCCGGCATCACGTTCACCTACCTCGGCGTGACCGTCGACGCGAAGGCGCAGGTCGTCATGCAGGATGAGCGGCCGGCACCCAACATCTTTGCCGCCGGCGAGATCATGGCCGGCAATATTCTGGGCCGTGGCTACATGGCCGGATTCGGGATGACCATCGGCACGGTTTTCGGGCGGATCGCCGGCAAGGAGGCGGCCCGCTATGCCATCGGATAAGGTTTTGAAAGAAGCGGACCGGGTGATGGTGATATGCAATGCCTGCCGTTACTGCGAAGGGTTTTGCGCTGTTTTTCCAGCCATGGAGCGCCGCCGGACCTTCGAGGATCAGGATCTCAAATACCTGGCCAACCTGTGCCACAACTGCCGCGACTGCTATTACGCCTGCCAGTATGCCCCGCCCCACGAGTATCAGCTCAATGTCCCCCGGGCCCTGGCCGAGCTCAGGCTGGAGACCTACCGGGATGCCGTCTGGCCCGGTGTTTTTGCCGGTCTGATCAAACACAACGGCCCGGCGGTGGCCTCGATCACCGTTTTAAGCATTGCGGCGGTCCTGCTGCTGACAATTGTTTTCAGCGGCCCACCGACGGTCTTTTCAACGCATCTGGGGGAAAACGCTTTCTACCGGGTGATTCCCTATGCGCTGATGGTTATACCGTTCTCGTCGCTGGCGATCTATTTAATCGTCGTATTCTTGATCGGGCTGAACCGTTTCTGGCGCGATGCGGCCGGAAAGCCCGCTGATTTCACCGATTTTCGCGCCAACGGCCGTGCCCTGTGGGACGCACTGCGTCTCAAATACCTGGCCGGCGGCGGCTATGGGTGCAATTATCCGGATGAGCGCTTCAGCCACATCCGACGCTGGCTGCACCATTGCGTGTTTTACGGGTTTTTGCTCTGTCTGACATCGACGACGATCGCCGCCATCTACGATCATTTCCTGCACCGGCCCGCGCCCTATCCGGTTTTAAGCTGGCCGGTCGTATTGGGGACTATCGGTGGGGTGGCATTACTGGTTGGAAGCGCTGGACTCTTATATCTCAAAGCACGGATGGATTCTCAGCCGGCTACCCCCCGATCGCTGGGGATGGACATCGGGTTTCTGGTACTGCTTTTTTTAACAAGCTTATCGGGCCTGCTGCTGTTGATCCTGCGGGAGACACCGGCCATGGGCACCCTGCTGGCAGTCCATCTCGGCATCGTCATGGGCCTGTTCGTCACCATGCCCTACGGGAAATTCATTCACGCCATCTTCCGCTATGCGGCCCTCGTTAAAAATGCTCATGAAAGTTTACGCGAAGATAATTCTCGATAAATTAGCCGCAGACCAGTCGGCGATATCAGAAATTCCCCTGTCCCCCTTTAAAAAGGGGGAACGCAAACCCAATTAGAATGGTATCGACTTACAAATTGCTACAACAATTCATCATGTTGTCAAGCATTCCCCCCTTTCTTTAAAGGGGGGTTAGGGGGGATTTTAAGCCTATATCAAACGGAACATATTTTGGATATCCTCTATAAATCCCGCAGCCGGGACCTTGCCGGACTAACATTTTGCAGAATCAATTTTTTTCAGTTCATCCTGCAGGGCTTCGACAGCGGTTTGCATGTTTCCGTCAATACAACCAGCCGGCGTCAGTGCAAAGCGCTTGTTTTCGAAGGCCTGCCAAACCGCTTTTTCCAGCATGGCGGCTGCCCGGGTTTCGCCCAGGTAATCGAGCATCATGGCGGCCGACCGGACCTGGCCGACCGGATTGGCAATCCCTTTGCCGGCAATATCCGGTGCGGTGCCGTGGATCGGCTCGAAATAGGCCACCCGGTCGCCGATGTTGGCCGAAGGGCACATCCCCAGCCCCCCCACAGTGGCACCGCTCAGATCGCTGAGGATATCCCCGAACATATTCTCCGTCACCACTACCTGGAAATGCTCCGGACGCGTCACCAGGGCCGCGGCAGCCGCGTCGACATATAAACATTCAGCCTCGATCTCAGGTGTCTGGCGGGCGACATCCAGAAAGATCTCCCTGAAGAAAGCAAAGCTTCGCAATACATTGCTCTTATCAATCAGGGTGACCCGCCGCTTGCCGTCCTGCGGCGCACCCCTCTTTTTTTCGCGGGCCAGCTTGAAGGCCAACCGCGAGATCCGTTCGCATCCTTTGCGGGTAACCATCAGGGTGTCGGCCACGGCCTCGCTGGTGACAACACCAATGCCCCTGGACAAATACAAACCTTCAGTGTTTTCCCTTAAAAAATAATAGTCGATACCGTCGGCCGCTTTGTCCTTGAGAGGCGTCGCCGTGTTGGGAAAAAGCCGAATGGGCCTCAGATTGGCGTAAAGGTCGAAGGGAATGCGCAACATACCACCCAGCATGCCGGCTTCGGTGCCATCGGGTTTGCGCACGCCGGGCAGCCCGGTGGCGCCCTTGAAAATGGCGTCCGCCTTTTCAATCGCCTGCAGGGTTTGAGCCGAAATATTCTCGCCGGTGTTTTGATAGCAGGCCGCGCCGGCTTCGTAAAACCGGTAGTCCAACTGAAAATCGCCCAGATGATTCTGCAGCGTTTCGAGCACTTCCAATGCGCCGTCGACAATCTCGGGTCCGATACCGTCACCGCGTAACACCGCAATGTTATAAGTCTTCATTTAAGCAATCCTTTACAATGGGTGGTCCTATAAATAAAATCAATGCTTCTTATCCCTCCAGCGGCTCAGATAGTATCGCAATTCAAAAACCCGACAATTTCCAATCGTCATGCCGGGCTTGGCCCGGCATCCAGGAATACAAAGTGAAGAAACAGGTCTGGATTCCGGGTCAAGCCCGGAATGACGGGTGGGAGACAAGACGCTGTAGTTGAAATTTGTACGAGCAATATTCTTAGCACACAGAGTGAGATTCTATTTTAACTGCTGCAGGCAGATTCAACTACCCGGGGGACACAACTGACCGCCTGGGGCAGGACCAGTACGCGAGCGTCTGCTCCCTTGATCGCAAGCGCCCTGTCGACAGCCTCCTGGGGCGATTGCGCCGCATGAAAGAACATCTGCTCCAGCTCGTCGCCAGCGATGCCGCTGCAGTAAAAATACACCCGATGATGCTCCAATGCTCTGGCGCACATAAAGGCTTTGGATGAATGGTCCCGGGTAAATCCTTCACATTCAAACCGTTCGATGACCTCACGGGGCGATCCGGCCTGTTTCAGCCAGTCCGCATATTTGCCGATGCCGTCCCGGCACTCGGCCACCAGAACAATGATCCCCTCTTTTGCGATCACCATTTCCGCCGCCGACATGGCTTTTTGCGACTGGTGCAGATCGATATCCCGCGGAAATCCTCCCGGGCTGACAATCACGATATCATAGGTATGGGGCAGGTTCAGCTGCCAGATTTTTTCGCACAAAGCGACGCCGTGCTCGTGGGCGGCCTCGAGCTCACCTGCCACGGCTGCCACCACCTGGCCGCACGAATTCTTGACCACATT
>JAFDCJ010000327.1 GCA_019312835.1 Deltaproteobacteria bacterium | reverse complement strand
TTACGCTTAATTAGGGGTCTCATCTCGTTATTCCGGAAATTTAATGGTGACTTTTTCCCGGTCATCTTTGGTTTTCATTTTCACCTGGAGCTCGATACTGTCGTTACGAATTCCAAGGGAGAGGGGGGTCTTGCCTTTACTGCCTTCGATGTGGGTGACTTCCCGCACCGCTTCCATTATTCTGGCACCGACGTCGGCGCCCGGCGACGGCAGCTCTGTTTCGCGGTATTTGGCTGTCACCCGAACCTCCCCGTCCTTGGAGCGGGTAATGCTCACCTCTTTGGCGTTGTTGTTCACCCCGTGCAGCGAGGCCAGCGCCAGCCACTTCAGGGCGGCCTCCTCCTTGTCCGGGGCGTCTTTCACGACGGACATTTCTTTGAGGGGGTCATTGGTGGCATAGCAATCGCAGAGTTCCTGCACCTTCAAGTGTACATTGCGTTTTTCTTTCATATCTTTTCCTCCTTTCAAGGAGCCAATCGGCGAAAAGGTTTTGTTATCTGCTAAATTATGCACTTTTGGATGAAATTCAAGATGGGCGGATTGCGCGTTGCGAGTATGTTTAGTTTATTGAGTTGATTGAGTTTAAAAAGCTCGAAGCTTAAAGCTGAAAGCTCAAAGTTTGAAGATCAGAGCAAGGGCAGATGACACAGACTAGTTTGTTGGCCGTATCCACCAGACTAAATCCAGCTCCCTTTCTGAATTGCCACTTTGAGCCTTGAGCTTTCAGCTTTGAGCTATCGATTCCATTTAAACTAATCAACGAATCAACTATTTAACTAATTAACTAAACGTGTGAACTTGTGAACACTTCCCGGTAGGCCACCGCCAGGATACAGCCCTGGATCGGTATGGTGAACACCACGCCGATGCCGAAGGCTATGGCCCCAAGACTGCCGATGATGCCGGCTATCGCCGACAATCCGAAAAATGGCCAGAAATTGGTTTTGACGACGTCGATGCTTTCCTTGGATGCGGGCAGCCAACCCATCTGCCGGTCAACTATCAGAAACATGCCGAACATCAGAAAAGCCTGGGCGGCATAGACGAAAGCGATGGATGCCAGCTGCCCGATAACAGGGATAATGCCCAGGATCACCGATCCGATCAAGATGCCGATACCCCAGACCACCACGAACAGGAATGACTGCAGGAAATAATCAAAGCCTTTGAAGACCTTCCCGGCTTCGGGCCTGGGATCGCTCCGGTCGAGCAGCTGCAAAGTTACAAACACCAGGCCGGCCAGCATGGGGCCTGCCAGAAGGCCGGCCGTTACGGCGCCGATCACCACCACGAAGATGGAAGCCAGGACGAGGGTTCCGAAATTGTCTTTATACAGCTTAAACCCACCTTCAATCCAATCCCCGAATTTGACCTGTACTTTATTCATCGTTCACCTCCGTCGAAGTGGTTTCAAAACCTCATCTCACGCCCAAATACTGCGTTGCGATTCGGTTTAAAATGCTCACCTACTAACGTGTAAGTTCCGCTTTTAAACCGAATCGACGCCTTGTCTTTGAACGTGATATGAGGTTTTGAAGCCACTTCGGTATAGATTTTTAAAATTGGCTAACCTTGGTTAATTTACCAGAGACGCCTGAATTTGCTGTGTTTGTTTCTTCAAATTAGTTAACTGGGTAATTTAAATATTTTAATAAGAATAACTTAGGATTGATTGAATAGTCGTTAGTTGAGGTATCAGAAGATTTTCAACTTAATCAACCCAATCAACTCAATCCACTTAATCAACTAAATTTACTCAATCAACCACCCGCCAGGGTCAATTCGAACTTCTGCTCCTTGATGGTTTGTCCCCACTGGGCTATCTCGTGTTCCTCGCACAGCTGAAAATTTACGGCCTCATACAAATTTCTGGCCTTGGTCAGTCCCTCGAATGTCCACAGGTATACTTTGGGAAAGCCCTTGCGCTTGCAGAATTCAACGGCCCGCAATATCAACTCTTTGCCGATACCGCATTTTTGAAATTCGGGCACAACGATAAACCAGCGCAAGCGGGCACCATCGGTAAAGGCATTCTCTCCGTCGATGGCAATGGCCCCTGCAAACGTCCCCTTTTGGGCGGCCACCCACAGGCCGTCGCGGTCCTTATCGAATTTGCTGACGAATTCTGACAGTTCCCGGCCGACCTGGGTTTCAAAGCTGGCGTCAAATCCCCAGTTTTCATGATAGTAGACCGCATGAATTTCGGTAATTTTCCCCACCACCCCGGGGGAGTAACCGCCGATTTCTACATCCTGCAATTGGCTCTCCTCATTTATTTTTGTTCAAAATTTTACGTGGGTTGTTGTTGGATGATAAATAAATTCGAAGCACGAAATCCGAAATACGAAACAAATCCGAAATTCGAATATTCTAATGTCCCAAACGACTTGTAGAATAATTAGGGATTTTATGTGTTTTGATCATTGAGATTTTGATCATTTGGTATTGTTTCGGATTTCGGTATTCGAATTTCGACATTATTATTTAAGTTAGCGATGTGGGGTGGATATTGCCCTCCTTTTACAACCTGGGTACCGGAATTCTTGGTCGTCTAATCGTCCCCACCCACTGCCCGGCGCCCACCAGGGCAATTACCGCATCATCGATGGCGCCCAGAATCGGGACGCTGTCCGGAAATAGATCGATGGGCGATACCAGCCAGATGATCGCGATGCCGGTGATGATGATTTTGCGGATCCAAACCGAAATTTCATCAAACAGCGCCTCGATTTTGAAAAGTCCCTCATATGGAATAAGGAAAAACCCCCGTTCATCGCCGCGCAGCTCCAGGATGCGGTGTTCCCTTACCAGGCGGTGTGAAATGGCCTGGGCGATGGCGCGAAGTGCCCGGGGGTCCGGGTCGAAATGTCCGGCATATTCGCGCTGGACAATGGCCAACACCCCATCTTCAGTGATAAAACCGTCCTGCACGGTTCGTTTTGCAATTCTCAGGCTGCATTTTAACTCCAGCCGATCGTGGACGGTGGCCAGCCGGTTGAGCACATTTTGCTGCCCGATAATATCGCCATATTTCTTGAACTGCAGCGCAATTCCCGCCAGCATGGCAACAAATCCCAGCCCGAAGGCGATCGAGGGCCTGGGTTCGTGCGTCAGGGTTTGAATGACCGGTATCAGGAAAGCGACCACCACCAGCGCGAAGCGGCGGGCGGCATGTCTCTGGGTAAAGGCCACAGCGGTAAACAAGATCAGCAGCAGAATCGAAGGGTTGCGAAAAATATCCTGAAGCCATAACGGCAGGATGCTTTCGATTCCGCTGGCGGCTTTCAAAGTGGTCAAAAAATTTTTAAACTGACCCAGCAGCCCGTAGGACACTTCCGGTGCCGGAGGCAATCCGGCGACCCTGCCGATAAGCAAAGCAACCGGCAGAATCAAAAGGCCGTGCAATACCAGATTGATACCACCGGGTCGGCCCAGCAGATAAATTTCCCAGCTGAACCCGGCCACCATCAAAACCGCCAGAATTCCGACAAATATCCCCTGATTATAGGTAAAATATTTATCGCCGTACCAGGGATCCTGCCCCATCAGCGCGATGGCCGCAATGTAGCACAGCGCAACGCCGATCCATTTCGGATCGTCAATGCCGGCCACACCGGCCGATCGGCGCCACAGACGCTGACGGACGCCACTGGCAGCGGTTGTATTTAAATCGGGTTCATTCATGGGTTTTGGGTATTTTCAAGTTCTTGAATCAGGACCTCGAGTTGGTCTTGTAACTTTTTACGCTGTTTGTGCTGGCCCTGAATGATCTGTCGACCCTCGAACCAATACCATCGATCCAGGATATGGGTGTAGATGGAGGCTTTTAATTCCCTGGCCTCTTTCATATCCGCCAGGGCCGAACTCTCGCAGATATCCAGTGCCATGTCCCGGTAGAGGACATCCGGGTGTTCATCTTCCTCGTACCCGCCGAGTTTCCAGATCAGGACATACAACCCGGCCTGCTCCAGGCGCAGCTTGCGATAAAGGTCGGCCAGAATAGCGCCTTCATCCTTGTCGGTGTCCGCATGTTTTCTGCGGGCACTCAACGCGTTGCCGGCCTGCTCAATTTGCATGGCGGTGGTGAGGGCTTTTTGCCGGTACTCCGTTTTTCTTTCCGGCGAAAAGCTGGCAATCCGATCGGCGGCGGTCAGAAAGGCTCTGGCAAAATAGTAATTGGCAAATGGATCCTCCGGAAAAGGCGCCAGGAAGTTTCGTGTGGAGGTCTTCAACACATGGACCCTGCCGGCCGCCAAAAGAAGCTCCCAGTAACGGTAGTAAACGTTGTGCCATGGTTCCCGGTCATTTTCCGTCAATTTACCCAGCTCCGTCTCTGCCAACTGTATAGCCTCGGTTAATTTGCCTTCCTGAAAGTAAAGCCGGTCCATTTCGACCAGTGTCTTGAGCCAGGGCTTCCGGCGGATAGTCACCGGTGTCAACGAGTCTTCGAGAATGGGGCCGCCGATCGTCATGGGACCCAAATCTGTTGGAGCCGATTTAAAAAACCGATCGAATGGAAACAGAAAAACGATTAACCCGGCGGCCAGGAGGGTAAAGATAAACAGCTGCAACTTGTCCGCAGCTGAAGATGCCTGCGGTTTCAGTGCCAGCTGAATGGCCAGGGGGTCATAACCTTCTTCCCGGGCCATCAAAATTCTTTCTTCAGGCTCGATCCTGCCGGTTTTGGGCAGATAGCCCATGACAGCCTGGAGGTCATTTCCAGGATGCGTCTGGACATCATTTGAATCAGGTCTGACAGGCAGTCGAGAGTCGTTCTGGTTTGAGTTCATCTTCAGAGGTTGTTGGATCGGCAAATGGTTATGCTACCGCGATACTCAAAAATAGGAGAGATCGGCTGAATAGTCAAACCTTTTCGATTCTATGATCCGGAGATTGGAAAAAGAGCCTTGAAGGTCGTACCGCCGGAGGTGTGACAATCCCGGGGGCTCTGACAGAAGCGGCAGTCGCTGATCCTGCCCGGGCAGTCATCGTTGTGGCCGGGAATATATCGGCAGCGGGTGGATAGCATATCAAGCCTGAAATTAAAGCGCTCCGAGAAAATCTTCATCCGCAGAAGATCGGCCCCTCTGCCGCCGGCATTGAAATCGAATGGTGTCTTGGAAGAATAACGGGATACTTCCTGGGTCGGAAAAAACCCTTCAAAGATATGCCGCCGATCTTCTTCTATTATGCCGACACCGGCATCTGTAATTTTAAGTTCCACGTTCTGCGGCGTAGTGGTTACCCGTATTTCTATCCGGCCTTCGTCAGGCGTATTTTCGATCGCATT
>JAFDCJ010000326.1 GCA_019312835.1 Deltaproteobacteria bacterium | reverse complement strand
TGGTCGTTGACTCACTTCTTCATTGATTTCTGGAAAATTTCGTCGGCTTTTTTTGCTTTTTCCTCTGCCATTCGTGCCTTTTCCTCTGCAATTCTCTCTTTTTCCTCTGCGATTCGCTCTCTTTCCTCCGCTCGCTTTTCAGCTTCTTCCGCACGGGCCACAGCGTCATCTGCCTTCCTTATGGCCTCATCGGCTGCATCCCTGGCAGCCTGCGCATCCTGGGCGGCCTGATCCGCTTTCGCGGCCATCGCCTTTTCCCGGGCCTGCACCTCCTCGAGGTCACCTTTGGTTGCGCAACCCCCTAAAGCAATAGCGAGCGCAAGCATCATTGAGATCGTCAAAAGTATCTTCTTCATAATGTCGTCACCTCCTTTCTGTTTAGTTTGCCTTGCCATAATAGCGACGGGAAAATTCCGCTTCATATCACGCTAACTATCCACCTGGGTTATTGATCTCCGGCCTTAAAAATGTACCGCTTTTAGACTTAAAGTACAATCACTTCCTGATTGGTTGTTTTCAAATCCGCCTGAAGCGGATTACACCCGTAGCGTTTAAAGCCCTGACGTGCTTTTGACTTCCCCCGCCCATAAGGGCGGGGGAACACGCCCGAGGCCTGCAAGTCCAAGCCACCCGCAAGGCGAATGGGCGTTGACGCATCATTGCAGGCAGGCCGCCGGCCATGCAGGACTATAATTCAATAAATGATGCGGATTGAACGTGTTAAAAAAGGCGCAATAGGCTATTTCGCCTTTAGGGTTCAATCAATATACCATCTATTTCCAGATCAATTTTCAAGCGCTTGACCGCGTCTTGGGCCTCGTTCTTGTCATCGAAAGGACCGGCGAGAACACGGTGGCGATTTCGCGTTGACAGCACGCGTGCGGGAATTTGGGGTCCCTGATGGTTAATGATCGCCGCTAGCCTCAGCGCGTCAACCTTGTCATCCAAAACAGCAGCCAGGACATTCCACGCATCCGGTTTAAGTTTCGGTATTTCCGGTTTGCCATACAACTTGTCCGGGTGTCTGAGTTTTATGATTCCGGCAACCTTCTTTTCACTGCCCTCACGGATCGCTGATATGGGAACAGGGATCCCGCGGGCCTCGGCCACTGCTTCCTTGACCTTTTTCCAGTCAAGCACCTGTCCTGACTTCTTTTCTAGAGTCTTCAATTTTGCATAGGCCTTCTTCAATTCAGTGGTGCCTGATTCTTCAAAAGGCGTATGAACTTCCATGTAAACGATGCCATCACGTCGGCCAATGAGATATGGCTGATTAACAATTTTTACGCGTGTTTTAACCGGCGTGGTTTCGAAAAGCCTCTGTATGTCTTCCGGATAGAGCCTTATACAGCCATTGGTCGCCCTGAGGCCGACACTGGCCGGTTTGTTGGTCCCATGGACCAGATAACCGGACTTACTTAAATAGAGAGCGTGTTCTCCCAATGGATTTAGAGGCCCGGGTGGTACTTTAGCCGGCAGCGGATCCCCCTTTTTCCGATGATCTTCAGCGATCGAGGCCGGCACATACCAGGTCGGCCGTAGCTTCTTGCGCGTTACATACATCCGGCCCATGGGTGTGGGCCGCTCTGTGGTTCCGACACCGACCGGGTAGGTCGACACGGCCAACAGGTTGCCATCAGGTTTAAAATAAAAGAGTCTCATGGCGGCCAGGTTGATTACGATACCTTTTCGAGGGGTGTCCGGCAGAATAAAGCTCAGGGGCAACAGGACACGCCTTCCGGTCTCAGGCACCCATATATCTATTCCCGGATTAGCTGCACTGACGGTATTGATGCCCAGGCTGAAGTGTCTCGCAATATCCGGCAGCGTATCCCCCTTTTGAAGCCTGATGACCGCCAGCCGGCCAATGACGTCATCTTCTTTTGCAACATAAAAGTGATTTTGTTCGATCTCTTCCTCGATCTGGCCCATGAGCGGCAGAGATCTCTCCAGAGTTTCGCTCACAACAGCGCAGCCATGGAAAGATAAGATGGGCACCAATAGAATTATCGAATGAATGATTCTGGATAAGGGCGACCGGGCAATATTTCGGCATAGAGTCATATGGGCCACTTTGTTCAATGAAGGAAAATTGAAAATCATCTTTTAGCAAAACGGGACCTCTTGACGTTCAAGGCTCCATTACATCGTAAGATCAATAGTGCGCTACTTCATAATAAATACCAAGTATCGTCGAAATTTTCAAATCTATGATGCAAGTTTGAGAGATTTCAGGAATACAGCTGGGCGCAGGTCATCTGAAACCTCTCGATATCTTGACATATTACAGATCCAACCCGGTGACTTGACAGATGGATGAGAATTTAATACTGTGGCAACTGGTAATACCACCTGCCAGAAAGGGTGTGCCCCATGCGAGAACTTCTCAAACCGATTCGTACCGAAAGCCTCAAGGAAGTATTTATCAGGCGTTTTGAGAATTTGATACTTTCCGGTAAATTCCCCATCGGGCAAAAGCTTCCCTCCGAGCGTGAGCTTGCCCTGCAGTTGGGTGTCAGTCGTCCCGTGGTACACGAGGGTTTGTTGGATCTGGCGACCAAAGGGCTGGTCACGATGATCCCCCGGGTGGGCACCCTCGTCAATGATTACCGCAAAGAGGGATCGCTGTCCATTTTGACGTCCCTGATAAATTACCACAGCGGCAACCTGGAGCCCGGGCTGCTCGTGAGCCTTCTGGAAATGCGCCTGCTCTTTGAAGTTGAAACGGCTCGCCTGGCGGCGCGGCATCGCCAACGCGAAGATCTCGATTCGCTCGACGCACTGCTGCAGAAGGAAGACACGGTTAATGTTCGGGATGTTGAAGCGATCTGCGAGCTGGACTTTGATTTTCACCATCTCATTGCTCTGGCTGGCGGCAATCATATTTACCCCCTGCTGCTGAATTCGTTCAAGCACTGCTATGCCAATCTCGCCGGCCAGTTTTTTTCAGATCCGGCCGTTGTGCCGGTTGTATTTGATTTTCATAAGAAACTGGTGCAAGCGGTAGAAACTAAAAACGAAGCATCTGCGGCCATGATAATGCGGCGGACACTCGATCATGGCGCCGAGAAGCTTAAATTGAGTTCATAGTTTGTGAGGAAAAGGTGTAAGGTAGAAAGTTGAAGGCAGAGGGTTCACCTTGAACCGTATACCTTATACCCCAGACCACGAGGATTACGTCTTGAGCTTTGCGGATTTAAATATCGTCCTAACTATTTAAAATATATTCGGAGGTCAAATATGACGACCGCAGCCCTCCCCCAATATGATCATCCCCTCAAAGAACCGCGGGGTTTATCCCCCCGGATTCAATGGTTGCGGGACTACTATTTCAAGGGGACCGGACGCCCCTGGAACAACGAGTTTATTTCCTGGACCACCGGAACCCCCTGGGACGTGCAGTTCAACGAGATGACATTTTACATCGTACCTGAAACCTATGCCCTGCTGCAGACCTTGCGGGGATCCTACCGTCAGGCAGCCCGTACAATCGATCTTCACCAGGATTTCTGGACCTGGCGTCAGGTCGAGCGGCGGGCATGGTTTGTCAGGGAAGTGATGGTCAGCCATATGCCCACAGAAATTCTCCCCGGAGACCTGCTTGCCGGCGGGCGCTTTAATATTCAGACCTCCCTGTGCCTGAATCAAACCGAGCAGAAAAAATTTGACAGGGCTGTTCTTGGCAAAAACGGTGCCAGGGCGCAGATGAAATGGTTTCACGACCATGGTTACGGCAACTCCGGCGCTACCAGCGGCCACCTGATTCCCGACCATGCCCGGGCATTGGAAATTGGATGGAAAGGCATTTACGCCGACCTCGAATCCAGGTACGCCGACCTGAGCGCTTCTGGTAAAAAAGGACCGGGGGGTAGTCAACTGCGGGCCATGATGACGGCGGCGACCATGGCACGCGATCTGGCCGAAAAATACAAGGCAACCTGCATAGACCGGGCAGCGTCCCAGGATGAGCCTGGACGGCGCCAGGAGCTTTTACAAATGGCAAAGAATCTGGAGCGGGTACCCTGGCAGTCGCCCCGAACTTTCTGGGAGGCTGTGCAGGCATTGTGGATAAATCACATGCTGATCATGAGTGATGAAAACTATCCCGGTCCCGGCGTCTCCTTTGGTCGCATTGACCAGTATCTGTTGCCTTACTGGGAGTATTCTTTGGCCCATGGCATGGATCGTGAGTTCGGCAAAGAGATTTTGAAATGCTTTTGGGTTCATTGCAATACGGTTTATGATGCCATGATTCGCAACGGCAACCAGGGCATCACATCCGGCTTTGGCCAGTTGATCACCCTTGCGGGAATGGGTGCCAATAAAACGGATCTGACCAACGATTTGACCTATGCCATGCTTGAGGTGATCGATGAGATGAGCCCGATCCTGGAGCCCAAGCCCAATGTGAGGCTGCACCGCAACTCCCCCGACGAGTTGCTCGACAAGCTCGTGGAGATGATCGCCTCGAGCCAGGGGTCCCCGTTTTTGTTGAACTTCGATGAACGCTCCATGGCCGGCATGATGCGCGAAGCCAAACGGGCAGGATTGTCGCACCGGATCAATGCAAACAACGTCCATGACTATGCGCCGGTGGGCTGTCTTGAAAACACCATGGTCGGCAATGACCGTTCCGGCACGGTGGACAATAATCTTAATTTGCTCAAGGCAGTGGAACTGGTCTTGACAGGCGGCAAAGATCTGGTGCCGTTTTTCAACCCCATGACAGGCAGGGAAGAACCCATCCAACAGGACGGTCCGGATACCGGCGACGCAACCCGATTCCGAACCTGGGATGAATTTTACAACGCCTATGCCAGGCAAACCGAATACATCATTGCCAAATGTGTGCAAGTTTATGAAGCCTCAGAATCCATCCGGGCCAGATATTTTCCCACGCCTTATCTGTCCTGCCTGGTCAGGGGCTGCGCGGAAAAAGGCCGCGACATCAACCAGGGCGGGGCCGAAATCAATTTAACCACCCTTGAGACCGTTACCTATGCCACCACGGTCGATTCTTTGCTGGCCATCAAATACCTGGTGTATGACCATCGCAAATGCACCATGGCTGAGCTTATCCAGGCTTTAAAAGATAACTGGCAGGGGCATGACCGGCTGCAGGCCCTGGCCAGAAATAAAGCGCCCAAATACGGTCGGGATGACGATCAAGCCGATGAGATGGCTAAAAAGGTAATGGATTTATGGTGTGACCTGACCTGGCAGCACCGCACCGTTTCCACGGGCCGACAGTTCAGGCCCGGTATGCTCAGCTGGAACTACTGGGCCGGGGACGGATTTGTCATGGCGGCCAGCGCGGACGGACGCCCCAGGGGGCAGTTTCTGTCAAACGCCATTTGTCCCTCCAACGGTGCCGACATCAAGGGCCCGACATCCAACGCCAATTCGGTGGGCAAGGTGCTGGGCGGCAAGGACCCGGACGGAAATGGTGACTGGGAGGAATACATCAACTGTCTGCCCAACGGCGCCAGCCATACCATCACCTTCAACCCTTCGATCATAAAAGATCCCGAGCATCGGGAGAAATTCAAGGCCTTTTTAAAGGGCTACGGTGAAAACGGCGGCAGCGCCTTGCAGATCAATATGCTGGATCCCGGTATGCTGCGCGACGCCCAGAAGCACCCGGCTGACTATCGTCACCTGCTCGTCAGGATAACCGGCTACAATGCTTATTTCACCGCGGTCGGAAGAGAACTGCAGGATGAGGTGATCCAACGGGTGAGCCACGGAAGGTTCTGATAATTTTTCACCACAGAGACACTGAGAACACGGAGGTCACAATTTTTTAGTTTGTTTCGAATTTTTCGCAACAAACTGGCATCTGCCCGGAGGGCTGATTTTCTGTGATGATCGTTATCTCCCGATCATCAACAGGAACTTATTCTCGGTGATCTCTGTGTCTCGAGCGAAGCGGGTGGTTATTTAACATGACGGATAAAAGTCAAAAACAATTAAATGCAACCATCCTGGAAATTCAGCGGATGTCCACCGAGGACGGGCCGGGGCTTCGGACCACCGTTTTCTTTAAAGGCTGCAGCCTTCGATGTGCCTGGTGCCACAATCCTGAAAGCATTTCCGCCCGTCCCCAGATACACTGGGTCGGCAGCCGGTGCGTCGGCTGCAAAACCTGCCTGGAGGTCTGCCCGGAAAGCGCCCTGGCTTTCACACCGCAGGGCAACACCATCGACCGCCGCAAGTGCACCGCTTGCGGGATCTGTGCCGAAGCGTGCCCCTCAGCCGCCCTGGAACTTTTGGGGCAATCATGGACCCTGGATGACCTGCACGCTGAAGTCCTCAAAGACAAAACGTATTTCAACACGTCCGGCGGCGGCGTCACCCTGGGTGGCGGCGAGCCGCTGTTGCAGTCCGACTTTTGCCGAAGCCTTTTAGCATTACTAAAAGAAAGTGCTATCCACACCGCCGTGGATACTTGCGGCCGGTGCCCGCCGAAGGCCCTGGACCGGGTGTTGCCATACACGGATCTTGTGCTCTATGACCTCAAAGAGATCAACCCTCAAAAGCACGAGCGCTTTACCGGCAGTCACAATTATAACATCCTCGAGAATCTGCTGTATATCCGCGATATCATGCAGACGGAAGGACGCCCCGAAGCACTCTGGATCAGAACGCCGGTAATCCCCGGGGCCACGGCTTCAGAGGATAACATCAGAGGGATCGGTCAATTTGTGTCCCAAAAACTGGAGGGTTATGTCAACCGCTGGGATTTATGTGCCTTCAACAATTTGTGCCGGGATAAATACCGGCGGCTGAACCTGAACTGGGCCTTTGAAGACAGCGACCTGCTGAGTAAATTATTCATGGAAAAAATGGCGGCCGTGGCACGCAGTTCAGGCGTCGAACCGGATATCGTGCACTGGAGCGGATCCACCAGACTTGACGAAAACGACTTGTCTAATTCTAAAGCTGTCTGAAACGAATGTATTGTGGTCCAAATCCGTGATGCACTTTTCAGTCTGGAAATTCGAAAACCCAAATACGAAACACGAAACAATATAAAATGACCTAAATTCTAAATTCATAAACTGCGATAAACCGAGGCAATGACGGCGCCTCGGCAGATAGCTTTGCGTTTTGGACATTAGAAATGGTGTTATTCGGATTTGTTTCGGATTTCGAAATTCGAATTTCGGATTTTAAAAATGATTGAATTCAACGGGACTTCTTTTATGCTCTCAGGAGATCGAACATTGAAGCCTAGAACCAACTTTACCGAAGAGGAAATGAAGGCCTTCGAGCCCGCGGAGAAAATCGGGATTGTGGCCAGCATCAGCCCGGAAGGGCTGCCCCACCTTTCTTTGATCACGTCCATCATGGCGCCCAAACCCGATCAAATCACCCTGGGCCAGTTCTGTGAGGGATTGAGCAAGCAGTATATCCAGCAAAATCATAACATCGCCTTTCTCATTATGACGATGGATAAAAAATTGTGGCGGGGAAAAGCCCGATGGACTCACCTGAAAAAGGAGGGTCCCGAATATGAACGTTATAACGAAATTCCCATGTTCCGCTATAACACTTATTTTGGGATCAATACCGTTCACTATCTGGATCTTATCGAAACTTCCGAAGGTCAGGACCTGCCCATGCTGCCGATCGTCATCTCTGCCATCCTCACCAGATTTGCAAAAAGCAGGGTGCCACCAGACAAAGCTGAACGAATTTTAACCCCCTTTGCCGAGAAGCTGTTCAACCGGCTCGAGTCGCTGAAATTTTTAGCCTATCTCGGCCCGGAGGGGTATCCGGCCCTTATCCCGGTTATCCAGTGCCAGGCGGCCGGCAGTCGACGACTGGCATTTTCTCCAATTGCCTTTAATGCTGAACTCAAAGGAATTCAAGCCGGCACACAGGTTGCGGTGTTCTGTCTGACCATGGGAATGGAAGATGTTCTCGTTAGAGGCACATTTCAAGGTTACCGGCGCGGGTGGGGATTAAAACTCGGAACCATTGACATCGATTGGGTCTACAACTCCATGCCGCCGGCCCATGGACAGATTTATCCGCAAGCTCCGCTGAGGGCCATAGTGGATTTTTAACTGGACAATCAAGCATGTAAACTTTTTACGACGCGCTGAATCTGTTCAAAACAATTCGTTCTGTTTAAACCTGTCCCACAAAGCGGTTCACTTCGGATTCCGTCCCCCGTCCCATCTGAAAGGCATCTACAGGGACGTTTCGCATACCCTTCATCGTCAGGCATCCGAACGAATCAGTTTGAGTATATTGAATCCCAGAATGACAAACGGCCCAGGGAAATATTTGATCTCCAGGCCGATCCCGTGGAAAAAGAGAATATCATCAATACCGAGAGGGGCCGGGCGCTTGAAAAGGCGCTCAAGCAGGAGCTTGAGCGTTTGAAGAAAGAAACCGGCTATAGGTTTGTGTCACGAGGAGAGTTACTGGGGTTACCGCAAGCAAATCAATCCCGTTTTAATTCGATTGCCAGGATGATGAGGGCCGCCAACCAGGCAACACCGTATCCCCAAACCCAATGCTCCATTGTCTTCCCTTTCTAATTCGGCAATGTCTTTGGGCTCATTTCCGCCTGAAAAGGGCCCGCCTTCAGCGGGCGGGCTCGTTCTCTACCCAGTGCCCCACTTCCCGGCGGCATTGAGCCAAATTTGTGTTGGCGCGATGGTTGCTAGCTTTTAAACTTTCTTCTGAATATGGCCAGACTGACGAGTCCGCCGCCCACCAGCAGCATGGTCGCCGGCTCGGGGACCTGATGGGTTGTCTGGGCGCCACCCTGCTCTTCGGTTGTCAGCGGTTTGTATTCCGACCAGGAAGTGCGGGGTTTCTTTTGGACGGGTTTATGGAATTTCTGAATGTGGCCATTATTCCCCGACCGTGAGCTAAAAGCGTGCGCCTTTCCATCCGGCGTAATTTCCAGTGCAAAAGGCGCCAGTAAAATGGCAAGGCATACCGCTAAGACAAAGAAGTATTTTAACTTTGAGTAATCCATTTCAGTCCTTTCTCAGATTATCAGTCGTTAACCCATTGCGGTCCCTGACCTGTCAGCAGCAAAATATCCTTATTTTTTGGGGACCAGGAGATACTTGCAACAAGGGTGCCAACTTCTAAAAAAATGTATATATGCAGTGATATCAGAATGATAGATGCAAGGGACTGATAGCGGGGAAAAGAGAGGTTATGAAGAAAAGTAAATAGTGTTGGGAAAATAGTTACATATTATGCGCTTGCGGACAGGGTCCTGGCGTTAAAGCCAAACGCCGAATTTTTACAGCGGCTCGCAGAGCAGCCGGATGAACTGTCCCATTATCATCACCCACCCCGGGTGTATGCCCTGCAATTTTTTCACAGGGTTAACGCTGCACATGGTCAGTGAATGATTTTACGCGGTCTGAAAACAGTTTGGCACAGGTCTGGCAGTAATGATGGGGGGTTTTCACATCGGTATGGGCTGAAGTGCGTTTGTGAATATGATCCAGAAATTTGGGCGTCGCGTACAGCTTGCCGCAGCCCTCGCATCGTTCCAGCGGATGTTTGCCGATGATTTCATCGCGAATTGAAATGGTTCTTACATTGTCATGGTCATCGACCTTGATCACATCTGTGGGGCAGATGTTGGCGCAGGTCGCACACCCGATGCAAAGCCCCTCGACGGGGGTGACAAAATTCATGCCGCCCCTCTTCTCCATTTTAAGGGCCCCGGGCCCAACGATTTCAGTGCAGACGCGGATACACAGCCGACAGCGAACACACCCATCGGGCGGAGGCCCCGGGTCTATGTCATATGCCCTGGCAAGCTCGAGGATGGTTTTGGATTGGGGTGCCATTTGAAGCAGGTTCTTAAAGGCTCTGGTCCTGGCACGCTTGACCGCTTCGCCCCGGGTTTTAACTGCCATCCCCTCTTTGACTTTAAGGATGCAGGCCAGCATGGTGATCCGTTTCCCGGTGGCGCGGCCCGGGACTTCTACCGCACACAGGCGGCAGGAGCCGGAAGGCTTCAGCGAGGGATGATAGCACAGCGTTGGAATTTGAACGCCATTGGCTCTGGCGACCTGCAGAACGGTCATTCCCTCTTCGGCCTTGTATTCGTGGTCATCGATGGTAATCTTCGGCATTGGCAATCCCCTCAATCCTGTGCGGCTTCATGCAGGTCATCGATATAGTCCTGAAGCGCATGAATTTCGTCCGTCAATAAATCAATCTGGCACCCGAGCACATCTTTCAGTGTCAGAACACGGATAATCTTGTCGTTTTCCATTACCGGCAGGTGCCGGATATCGGATGTCATCATCATATTGATAGCGGTTGTGATGTCGTCTGCTGGGGCGACTGTCATCAAGCTACCGGTGATGATGTCACTCAATTTAGTTTCCGCTGGCGGCAATTTTTCGGCGTGCAGATAATATCGAAATATATCCCTTGCGGTAAAGATACCGGCTGGATGGTCATCATCGGTCACAATCAATGCATCGGCTTTGCGGGCGGTCATCAGCTTGATGGCATCAGCAATGGATTGATTACTTGTGACCGTGCAGACCGGCCGGGAATGTTGTTTTAAAATGGTGAGCACATTCATCGAGACGATCTTCCTTTCCTGTCAAAGGTCGCCCGGTTAGACTCCCCTAAGCCGTTTTAAATTTGAAACAGCTCTTAGTCCTCCAGAAGCCTCAGACAATCCTGGGGAAAGCGATGGGTTCCCTTGCCCTCCAGGCTTACCTCCACGAGCGCGTCGGGATCGTTTATGGTCGAATCCGGATCGGTGATAATACCGTGCAATCCGACGTAATCATCCATGTAACTTTCCCAGCTTTCGTCTGCTGATTTTTTAAAAATTTCTATTTTCTGACCGCGGTGAAAAACCATTTGATTTCTCCAAGTTATAATAATCAATGGATACTCGATATTCGATGTTCGATTCTCGATGAAGGACAGGAAATCAGAGCTTCCGAATGGCATTATCGAGCATCTGTTTTCAGTTGCTACCAGTGATCAGAAACCAGTTGCCGGCAGCCGGCAACCAGAGACCGGCAGCCTGAACCCTAAACCTTCTTCACCGGTGCATCGTCGACACCGAATGCGGCAGATGATCTCCGGGCGCAGGCATCACAGATGCGGCGGTCATCTGAAATTTTGGCCACTCCAAGGGTTCGTTTCTGGACAAAATCGAGGTATTGGGCCGGTCCCAGCACGGCCCCGCAGCTTTCGCAGTACAATAGATCTTTCCGGTTGAGGACGGTTCCGCAGAGGCTGAGAATTCTTTCACCATCCCTGTCTTCGATTTGCATCGCGCCGGTGGGACAATTGGTGGCACAGGCCCCGCACAATATACACCGCTTCTCGGTATCTCTGAAGTCGGTGGGTACCGGATGGTCAAAGTCGAAATACCCCATCTGCAATGCGTTGACGCCCATTTTGTCCCGGCAGACTTCCACGCACCTGCCGCAGCGCAGGCAGATATCACAGCGCAGACAGCGCCGGGCTTCCTGGCGCACGGCATCCTCCCTGTAACCGAGCTCGACCTGGTCGAAAGTGGTCCGGCGGCGATCGATGTCCAATAAGGCCATCTTGGGGCGTCGTAACTTCATCTTATCGGCGGCGGATACCTCCAGATGGTCAATTCTTCCGCGTCGGGTCGGAACCGGCGGCATCTTGGGTTGGGGCATACCGGATAAATAGCGGTCAATGGAATGTGCCGCCCGCTTGCCGCCGCCGATGGCTTCGATAACGGTGGCCGGTCCGGTGACCGCATCGCCGGCGGCAAATACACCCTCCATGCCGGTCTCCATAGTGGCCATATTAACGTTGATTGTCTGACGCCGCGTCCATTCGACAGCTTCAGCCGATTTCATACAGCCGGTGTCTATCTGCTGGCCGATGGCGCAGATAATCACATCGGTGTCGATGGTAAAATCACTGCCTTCGATGGGCACCGGGTATTTGCGATCCTGTCCCGGCTTGCTGACCAGTCGGGCTTGCAGGCATCTCAAGCCCTCGACGCAGTTGTTGCTGCCGGCAATTTCCGTGGGCACCACCAGAAACTGGAGTCGGATGCCCTCTTCTTCGGCCTGTTCGATTTCCTCGGCATCGGCGGGCATTTCGGAACGGGTTCGACGATAGGCCAGCGTCACCGATTCACAGCCCAACCGCAGACAGGTTCTGGCCGTATCGATGGCCACATTACCGCCACCGATGACCACCACGTTGTTTCCCGGAGCCTGCCGCTCTCCCAGGGCTACCTTCCTTAAAAAATCGATGGCTTCAATAACCTGGGGAAATTCCGTTTCACCGGGCACCCCCAGTTTGAAGGATTTATGGGCGCCGATGGCAAAGAAAAAGGCGTCGAAACCCTCTGCTTTGAGCTGCTGGAGATTCGTGTCGCGTCCGAAACGGGTGTTAAACCGGAACTCAACCCCCAGGTCCTCTAACATGGCCACCTCCCGATCGATTACCTCCCGGGGCAACCGGTAGCGGGGGATGCCCAGCAGAAGCATGCCGCCGGCAACGGCCTGTTCCTCCAAAACCCTCACGCCGTATCCCATTAATGCCAGGTAATAAGCGGCACTCATACCACCGGGCCCGGCACCGACGATACAGACTTTCTTATTTTTGTCCGGCTCTTTGGGCGGATTCTTATAACTGCCTTCGGCCATGGCCTTCCCGGCCGCAAACCCTTTAAGGGTTTTGATCGATATCGGGGTGTCGATGCGTGCGCGAACGCACATGAATTCGCAGGGTCTGGTACAGACCAGGCCGCATACCCAGGGAAACGGGCAGTCCTTGCGAATGACATCCACCGCCTCGGCATCCCTTCCCAGGCCGATCAGCGTCACATAGGTCGGTATGTCCAATCCGGCCGGGCAGGTCATCTGGCAGGGGGCCGGTGCCAGGTTCAGGCAGTCACCGCCGGCACAGTTATGGGTCTCGATATGGCTGCTAAATACTTCCAGGTGCTGCGTCAGCACCGATTCAATCAGTTTGCCGATTTGGGTTGCCGATGCGGTCTGGCCATCCTGAACCAGTCTGGCGGCGAGGGATAGCATGGCCGACACATGTTGTTTATCGGCACCCCCCCAGGCCACATCCCTCAAAAGGCGCAAAACATCTTCCGACCGGCGCCTGTCCCTGGGATTGGTCAGACGACCGGAGTCTATAGCAGACGCCAGCTTGCCGATTAAATCACTGACCGGGCAAGTATCTTCGGGCATTTTCACCTCCATAGAAGCCATCTCAAAAAAAGGATTTTGGTTCATGATCAAGGCGGCTCCGAGCTTCAACCCGCAGGCATACTATGGTATGTCGAGGACTTGAAGCGAGGACCCAACGCCGAGTTTGGGCCAAAAGGCTTTCCCAGCATAGCTGGATGACCCATCTGATCTTATCCTGTCGGTGGGCCCTTTGAGATAGCTTCTAATCAAAATCAGCGACCAACCGGGCATGTCTTTCGCGGGTTGTTTTGCTTTTGGTCGACGGTTCACCAAAGTGAAGGCATTTGGTAACGCACTTGGTGACGCAGGCGGGTTGCAACCCCTGGTCGACCCTGTCCATGCAGTAATCACATTTTACGGCCTTGCCGGTTGCCGGATTCCACTGGGGGGTACCCCAGGGGCATGCCGTAATGCATGCCTTGCAGCCGACACAGAGTGCGTCATCCACGAAGACAATCCCGTCCTTGGGCCGTTTCTGCATGGCCCCGGTCGGACAGGCCGCCACACACCAGGGATCCTGGCAGTGAAAGCAGGGCATAAAGACATACGCCATGCGCGGGAGATTGTTGATTTTCTTTGGACCGACCGGGATAATCTGGGTCAGCCGGGGCCCGATGGGCAAATTGTTTTTGGTTTTACAGTGGGACTCGCAGCTGAAGCACCCGATGCAACGTTTGGTATCCTGGTATATGTAGTATTTGCTCATACCTCATCCTCCGAATTTCTAACTTTCGCTATATGTTGAGAGCTAATATTTTATATCACTGAGTTATTAGTTATTGGTTATTTGTTATTCTTTTCGGAGCTTCGTGATTCTGATACGCTGAATATCTTTTGACCAATTAACTGATAACGAATAACTTAACCTGCTTTTTCGACCTTTACGAAGCATTCCAGCAGGGAGTTGGCCCCGCCCACCGGGTCATAGACATCCAAAAGACCGGTTTCAAAGCGATAGTCTCCCAGCCCCCTGTTGTAACCCCGGGTCTGCCAGGGCACTTTGCGCCCGAAACCGTGGACCATGAATACCGATTCCGAATGAATGAATTCGGTTACATAGGCCTGAATGGTTCCCGAGTGACTTCCGTCCGATGAGGTCACCTGTACCCGGTCGCCATTGGCGATACCCAATTTGGCGGCTTCATCGGCGTTGATCCACAACTGGTTTTCCGGCATGATTTCGCTGAGGACCGGGTTGTTCTGGGTGCGGCCGTGGGTATGCACCGGACTGCGCCCAAAGGCCAGACGATAGTAACCCGCATCGGGTTTCCGGGGACTCTCATAAGGCTTGAAGGATTCTATGTCGCATTCCTGCAGCCGGCTGGAGACAAACTCAATTTTTTTCGAAGGCGTCTTGAACTTGAGATCCTTCATGCGATCCCACCATATCGGTTTGTCCGCCAGCGCGACCGAGCCCTTCTTATCGAAATCACTGACGCTGACGCCGGTGCCCTTGAGCTGGAATTCCCAGAACTCCTCCATATCCTTGAATTTGAAATACTCGCCGGCTCCCAGCCGTTCGGCCAGGGATTTGAAAATCCACCAGTCCGGCTTAACGTCGTTGCGGGGCTCGACGGCCTGTTTGCGCATCCCAAACGAAGGTTTCAACCCTTTGCCGGTTGTCAAAATACTTGATTTTTCCAGATAGGTTGCCGAGGGCAGCAGGACGTCCGCGTACCAGCCGGTCTCGCTGTAATTGGCATCAATGGCAACCAGCAGGTCCAATTTGTCGAAAGCCTTTTTCTGAGCCTCCGGGTCCGGAAGGGATAGGAGCGGGTCATGGCGGAAGGCGATATAGGCTTTGACCGCATAGGGCTTTCCGCTGATAAGTGTCGGATACAGCAAATGCAGGAGTCCCGGCCCGGCATCGAAATGCTTGTGCTTCCAGCCGCAACCGTCAACCCGCTTTTCTTCCGGCTTGGGTATGGTGTCCAGCAGCGCATTGAGCCCCTTGGCACCCGCATCACCGGGGCCTTTTTGAAAGAACAGACCGCCGGGGGTTTCAAAAGCGCCCATCAACGCATTGAGAATGTAACTGGTTCGAACGGCATAAAACGAATCCGAATAGCGGGCGACCATCCAACCGGGATGAAAAATGACCGCCGGACTGTCCTGGGAGATTTCATGGGCAAACGCGATGATTTCGTTGGCTGGTATGCCGGTTTCCCCGGCCGCCCATTCCGGCGTGTAGGGAATCACAGATGATTCCAGCTCTTTTAAGCCGAGTACCCATTGATTCACAAATTCGGCATCATACAGTTTATCCCGCAGCACGGTGTGAATGATACCTAAATTGAGTGCATAGTCCGTGCCGGGGCGAATGGCCCAGTGGCGGGTGGCTTTCATTGCGGTGCCGGCGGCCCTGGGATCGATGTAAGTGATTTTCCCGCCCCGGTCCAGCATGTTCATGATAGTTCCGGCCGCCTTGACCCGCAGGGATTCAAATACATTGCGGCCATAGAGAACCAGGTGTTTGCAGTTACCGTAATCGTAGTTGAAGGTTTTGCGTCCTGAGCCAAAAAGCGAAAGGGAAGCGTGCTGAACGTTACGGGCGCAGGTGCAGTCATGGTTGAAATAGTTGGGTGAGCCGATGGCCCTCAGGAAACTGCGATGAATATCCCGAAACGGCCCCCCCCGGTCGCTAAGGGCAATGGCCCGGGCGCCGTGCTTTTTGATGATGGCTTGTAATTTTTTGCCGATGTAGTCCAGAGCTTCATCCCAGCTGGCTTTTTTCCATTTGCCTTCGCCCCGTTTTCCTTCCCGGATCATCGGGTACTGGGGTCTTTCGTAGTCGTAAAGCATGGCCAGACCGGCGGAGCCCTTGGCACAGAGGCGCCCGGCCATTCCCGGGTCATTCGGGTTGCCCTCGATCCATTTCACGACACCGTCCTCGATCTCAACCTTGATGGGGCATCTGACCGTGCACATCCCGCAGATACTGTAAACCGATTCTTTCATAACTGTGTCTCTCCTCCTGGTTCATTCAAATATTTGCTGTGTATCGATATTAAAAAAATGTTTGCAGTCTTGCAATCCCTAAAATCAACCAGTTACAGCAATATTTATACCAGCTGCCGCACCGGTTCAAAAGCGGGGTACGTATCCCGCACCATCGCTAATTTTTCTTTTTATTTTGGATAGATATAAACCTAGGCATCCAAAATATAAAGCCCCGCCAAACGGACTGTATTCCCGTTAGGGTCCATAAACGCATAATTTTTGTTGCATCGCAAGAAAAATTATGCGTTTATGGGGACCAATATTGTCCGCCATCTATTCAGCCCTGGTGCTCAGCAGCATCATTTTTATTGCACTTTTGGATCCAAACCGCTGACGGCAGAGGAGCGTTTCAGAATGCTTGGCTGAAGAAAAGCTTTATGGATATACAATTAATTCAGTATATTAAAACTTTCATAGGACGGGGTGAAGGATCAAGGTCGGATACTTGAACACTGGCATATTCATTGCTTAGGACTGAACTGTTTCCCGGTTGCGGAAACGGTTGCCCCAGTCTATGCCCTTCAAGGCTTTGTATAATCCAACATAATGATTAAGGAGGAAGATATGAGGAAGCGTATTTTGGTATTTTGTTCAATTTTGCTGTTTTTTACAGTCGTTATTCCGCTTATGGGACCGACGGGTGCCTTTGCCGACCAGCTGTCGGACGCCATTGCCTCGGCGCCACAGGGCACCGAAAAGGGCCAGATTGACCCGAAAGCCGCCCCCGGCTACCTGGGTATCTCCGGTGCCCCGGAAATCAACCTGCTCGTCGGGTTGGTGTGGGCCATCTGGGTGGGCTGGATCTTCTCAACCGTAGGTGCTTTCGGCGGAATTATGGCCGGTGTCGGTCACATGACCATTTATGGATTGGGTGCTTACGCTAAAACCTTCAAAGACACCGCACCCGGTCTCAACAAATTCATCACCGACAGCATCCGGGTTTCCAACCAGTGGCTCGTCGGCCTTTCGGCAGCGGTATCCAGCTTCAACTACCACAAACAAAAACGGCTGGTGCCGGCACTGGGCCTTTTCCTGGGGTTGGGAGCGCTCTTTGCCACCCTGCTGGTGGTTTTCACGACCGCGGGTAAAATCAAATTTTCCCAGTACCAGGGCTGGTTCGGCCTGTGCGTTTTTGTCATCGGCGGGTTCATGATCTATGAGATGACGCCCAGGGGGCAGGCCTCCAAAAAGGGCGCCCAGGCAGCTGCCAAGGCTTTTGAGGAAACCATGAAGTCCAAGGGCAAAATCGAGGATCAGGGCGTAAAAACCGTGAAGTGGAGCCTGGCCAAAACCGAAATCGCCTTTTTCGGCCAGACATTTTCCTTCAGCCCCATATGGGCCTTCGTGGGTGGTTTCTTTATTTCGGCCATCGCCTCGTTTCTGGGTATCGGCGGCGGATTTCTCTACGTGCCGTTTTTGACCTCGGTTGTCGGCCTGCCCATGTTCGTGGTTGCAGGTACATCGGCGCTTTCCGTCTTGATCGGAATGATTTTTGCCATTTTTAACTTCATGGTCCTCAAGGGCGTGATGGTATTTTGGCCGATGATTGGTGCCGAACTCGTCGGCATCTTTATCGGATCGATGATCGGCCCCAGGACCGGCAAGTATATTCCGGCCAAAGTGTTGAAGGGCATTTTTATCGCCCTTGCTATTTTCATTGGCCTGCGATACACGCTGAGGGGATTTTTCGGCATCAGTATCGTGTAAGCGTAACATAACATGCAAATGCCCGGGTTCCGGGTTTTACCCGGAGCCGGGCATCTTGCCGTATCATCTAAAATGAATCACCGCTATTTCAGGTGGCCCGACCCATGACAACCTTCTTTGCCAATTTTAACTACCATATCGACGGTTTTTTGATTTTCTTTTACCGTCTGACCGGCTATGCATTTGTGGACTATATCATCGGAACGATCTGTCTGGCCTTCATCTGTGTTGTCATCGGAGAGATCTCTGTTTCACTGGCGCTAAAATTCAATCGGCGTTACTTCGAGGAAATGAAAGAAGAGATGCTAACCAAGGAAAGGCTGTCTATGCATGCTTACAAGGCTGGGGATGTGGCTGGTTATAAGGCCCTGAACAAGGAAGCTACCGATGCCTGGGGCAAGCGGTTCTTCACCATGGTGGGATACTCAGCTGGAATCCTATGGCCCATACCATTTGCGATGGGCTGGATGCAAACCCGGTTTTCCGCGGTGGAGTTTGATATCGCATTCCCTTTGTCGCTGATTTTCGGTAAATCGGTTGGATATATTTTTACATTCATCCCGATCTATATTCTCTGCCGAATTGTGTTCAAATATATGCGTCCTCACTTGCCGTATTTTAAAGGAGTCCAGAAGATTCTCAATGAATACGACGCCGAGAAACCGCACTAACCGTCCTGTCGTTTTTCAGAGCGATACATAGCACCGGTGTTCCTCCATCCGCGAAACCCCTGGGGTGAGCGTTGCATGAGTCGATGAAGCGCGGATAGCGACCCTCGAGCTGCCGCAAATGGTGCCGCCCGCCGTGGACTGCAGCTTGACACCGCCGGTGTGGATAAAAATATTAGAGTCAGCAAATTAACCGTTAAGCGCACAAGAAATGAAATCGACCCAATTGCTTATAAGAACAGGATTGATCGGCGCAATTTTGGCCATAACCGAACCGGCTTTGGCGACCCAGGCCCACAGCGCCCCGGAAGGCCTTTATGCCCACCAGCTGGCCCATATTTTTTTCATCATCTCGATGGGGGTATTGACCTACTGGTTGCGGGAGAGAAAGCTGGTGCAGGCGGTCGGATGGCGCCATATTCAATATTCCGCTCTATTTTTCATCCTGTGGAATGTGGACGCCTTCTTCGTGCACCTGGTTGAGGAGCAGCTTGCCCTGATCGATATCCAACGTGTGGGTTTGTGGGAGATCAATATTACCAGTACCGCAAACTCACCGGTCCTTTTGTGGTTGTATTATGCGGCCAAGCTGGATCACCTGCTGTGCGTGCCGGCGTTGCTCTTTCTTTTTTTCGGTTTGCGGCGGTTGCTCAAGGATGCGGAAACCCAGACGACCCGGACGGTGCCGCCATGATCGTGAACTCCTTGCCTATATGGATCATCGACATGGTGGGCTCGATCCTGATGATTATCTTTTCTTTTCTGTGTCTCAACCTGATCGGCGCCCTCAGAAACCGCGACAAGAGCAATGTCATCTGGACCTATCTGTTCTGGGTTTGCCTGGGTCTGGCCGGTTTTGCCGTTTCGCGTTCAGCCGGCCACATTCTGAAACAAATTCTGGTCTTATCCGGCAATGAAAACCTGTGGTCGTTCATCCGTCCTTACAGCGGGGCGATCAATTCCTTGATGTTTGTCTTTGTGGCATCGGTTACGCTTTTCTTCGAGCGCATCTGGAAAATCTATCAGCAAATCTCCAGGGACAAACAGGCCCTGCAGGGTGTGCGCGATGAGCTGTTGTTTCTGAATCAGAATCTGGAGAGCCTGGTGGCGGAGCGCACCAAGGAGCTGGCGCTGTCCGAGCACAATTATCGCCGGATTTTTGAAGTGTCCCGGGACATGATCCTGGTGACCCGCCCTGACGGTACGATTATCAACATGAATCCGGCCGGTTACGACATCCTTGGGTTGGAGAAAGACGATGATTTCCCTTCCCGGAAGAACTTTGCTGATTTTTTTGTCCATGCTGCCGAATGGCAGGCGGTTAAACGTGCTCTCGAGCGCTATGCATTTGTGGCCAATGCCGAGGTCAGCTTTAAACACAAGGCGGATCATCAGATCCGGGTTCTGGTCAGCGCCAGCCGGGATGTGGGCTTCTCTGATAAAGAGGATACCATCCAATTTTTTGTCAGAGATATCGAGCAGCGGCGTCAGATCGAAGAGCAAATCGCCCAGGCTGATAAGCTGGCGTCCATCGGACAGCTTTCGGCCGGAATTGCCCATGAGATCAACAATCCCCTGGGGGTAATTCTAGGTTATACGCAGTTATTGATCCGCCATGAGGCGGCCGACACCGAAAAATATAATGACCTTAAAACCATCGAGAAGCACGTACGCAACTGTAAATCCATCGTGGAAGATTTGCTCAATTTTGCCCGCAGCTCCAAACCCAAGGAAGATGTTGTCCGCATGGATAAAGCCCTGGATGATGTCATCCATTTTATTCAGCAGCATGCGGGGTTGGATAACATTGAGGTTAAGCGGCAATATCTCCCGTCAGTGCCGGAGATGGTGTTGGATGAGAAAAAAATCAAGCAGGTCTTCATGAATCTCCTCATGAATGCCAAACATGCCATCGGCGAAAAAGGCACGCTCACCATTTCAACCGACTTTAACCCGGTGGAGGGCCAGGTTATTGTCCGAGTAGCCGACACGGGTCACGGCATCGAGGAAAGAAACCTGGCCCGTATTTTCGATCCTTTTTTTACCACCAAACCCACCGGTGAGGGCACCGGCTTGGGTCTTTCGGTGAGTTACGGAATCATCAAAAATCATGGCGGCGATATTCTGGTTGAAAGCAAGGTGGGCCAGGGGTCAATTTTTACCATCGTTTTGCCTCTGATCACCGCGAACCCAAGGGTAAACCATGCAAAAATCCATTCTTATCATTGACGACGAACGCGATATGCTTCAGCTGCTGAAGCGGAGCCTTGAGCCGGATATCAACTGCCGGATCCAAACGGCCCAATCCGGCAAAGAGGGGCTTCAGGTACTTGCCAGGGAACCTGTGGATCTCGTGCTGGCCGATATCAAAATGCCCGCAATGGACGGTCTGGAGCTTTTGGAGTTGATCAAGCGGGATTACCCGGATCTGACCGTCGTTATGATGACGGCCTTTGGCGGAGTTGAAACGGCCGTTGAAGCCATGCGCTGTGGTGCCTATGATTTCATTACCAAGCCCTTCGACCACGAGACGCTGCTGGTTCGGTTAGAGAAAGCCCTGGAACGCAGCAGTCTGATACGGGAAAACTACCGGCTGCAGAGGGAATGTAAGGATCAGGAGCCCTTTCAGAAGCTGGTTGGCAACAGTGAAATTATGAGGCGTCTGTACGAAACGATTCAAATGGTCGCCAAAACCGATTTAACGGTTTTAATCACCGGTGAATCCGGAACCGGCAAGGAACTCGTGGCCCGGGCGGTGCATGATCTGAGTCGTCGCGGTCACAACAGCTTTGTGGCCGTCAACTGCCCCACCCTCCCGGAGAATATCCTGGAAAGCGAATTGTTCGGATACAAAAAAGGTGCCTTCACCCATGCGTCCCGGGATAAAATCGGTTTGTTTCAGGAAGCCCACCGGGGATCGATTTTTCTGGATGAAATCGGTGACATCACCCCGACCATTCAAACGAAGCTTTTGCGGGTTTTGCAGGAAAAGGAAATCAAACCCCTGGGAGATACCAAATCGATTACGGTCGATGTCCGCATTATCGCTTCGACCAACCAGGACCTCGAGGCCAAGATTAAAAGCGGCGAATTCAGGGAGGACGTCTATTACCGCCTCAATGTTCTGCCGATCAGGCTGCCGGCCCTCAGAGAGCATCGTGAGGACATTCCACTGATTGCGAATCATCTGCTGGAAAAGCATTGTCTTCTGCTGGACAAACCCCTTAAAACCCTTGCCCCCGAGTTACTGGACCTGTTCGTCAACAAAACCTGGGAGGGCAATGTCAGAGAGCTGGAAAATGTCATCCGGCAGGGCATCCTGTTTTCATCGACCAATGAAATCAACCCCGACGATGTCAATCTGGACAACAGGCAAAATCGCCCCTACCCGATTGAAAGCTTTGGCAACGATTTGCATTACAAAGTCGCCAAGGAGCAGACCCTTAAATCATTCAACCACAGTTTTATCGGTCGGCTGCTGGAAGCCACCGGGGGCAATGTCACCCGGGCGGCGAGGCAATGCGGACTGGAGCGCCAGGCCCTGCAGCAAATTATGCGGCGCTACCAGATAAATGCTGAAGACTATCGAACCTGAACCCATCAAACAAAACGAAGCCGTTTAAACTGGAAAAGCCGGTAGAAGATGTGGCGGCCCGGACAATGCGCGGATTCAGCAGACGATCATTCATTCCGCTCGCTGAATGGGTCTGTGTGAAAAACGCTTCGCCGATTCAGTTAAGCGCATCAGTTCAACCTTATACAAAGAACCGCATAATCGGCCTGGTTTCCGAACGTCGTGCGCATTCTTCAAAGCCGGCCTTTCTGAAAAAGGAGGCCAGACCCGTCCATGCAAATGCATCCGCGGTGCGGCCTTTCTTCGGTTCAACCGGATAGCCCTCGACAATTCTGCCGCCCTGCTTTTGAACGTAAGCGGTCACAGCCTCCAATATCCTGACACCAAGCCCTTGTTTGCGGAAGTCCCTATGGATGAAGAAACAGGAAACTGACCACACCGGTTCATCATCGATCTTTTTCAGGACGCGCGAACGCTCCAGGGCCGGAAATCTATCCCTGGGCGCCACCGAGCACCATGCCACCGGCTGCTTGCCGGAATAAACCAGCAGGCCGGGTATCTCGCCGGAATTGACAATGCCTTGCATGGCACGCCGGTTGCCCTCGCCTTTTCGGGCTTCAAACTCTTTGCGGGTCAACCGCCACAGCATGCACCAGCAACCGCCACAGGCGCCTTTTTCGCCAAACAGGGTTTCAAAATCAGACCATCTTTTGGGGGTGACCGGATGAAATTCAAGCGCTAATTTTTTTTCGGATTTTGTTTTCATGATTTTCCCCCAGCCTGCATATAGGCATGCCTCGTGGGAGCGGCTTCCAGCCGCGATTTGTAAAATTGGTGGAAAATTGATTCGCGGCTGCAAGCCGCCCCCACGTTAAATATGACCTGACAGAAGCGCCATCCCTGCTGGTTGGATTTAAATCCTTCGCACAAATATAAAGTCATTCTGGATGTCACTCCCCACCTTGAATTTTGCCCGGCCGACAACATCGAAATCCCATTTCTTATAAAAAGCATTGGCGCGATGGTTAAATTCCCAGGTGCTCAGCCAGACAGATTCAAATCCCTTCGACGCCGCCCTGTCGAGACATGCTTTCATCAGGGCGT
>JAFDCJ010000325.1 GCA_019312835.1 Deltaproteobacteria bacterium | reverse complement strand
GATTAGTCGAAGCGGGTAAACCTCCTAAAGTGGCCCTAACAGCCTGTATGAGTAAGTTCCTTACTATCCTAAATGCTATGATGAGAGAACGTACATATTGGAACGCAATATGGTAATATTTTCTTGAGGTTTAATACAGTGGCTGTGATATCGTAAAACATCGCAACTTTAGCTGAAGTATTCAGAAGCAGATAGTATATGTGGTTTTTTGGCAGATCGGAAAGCCTTCAGTTTCGGTTGACAATTCAATCTGTTTTGTTGTACTGTCCCCGAAAATTCGTCGAGCCGATACCGACATGCCAATCCTGATTCAGCTTCTATCCCAGAGAAGTATCTTTCACCTCGTTGAATATGATCCCGCGCTTCTTATGCACTTCCGCTAACAGGTCAGTCCCATTTGCTGTAACTTAAACCGCATCCTCATCATGTTACCATGAAACCATTGCCGAAAGTGGGTAAGCTTAAATTGCCACATTAACGCCTCCAATGGATATTATATCCGTTGGGAGGCACCGATCTGGTTGAAAAATGTCATCGCAAATTGAAGGGAGGTGGCTAAAATGCCATATATTATCGTGCATTGCTGGTATCCAAATCATCTAGCAGATGAGGTGGCCAAAAAGTATTTGGAAACGATGGAAAAATTCCCTCCGGATGAATCCCTGTCGAAAACCATTGTGCCCGCGGCTGTATCCACAACTAGAAAGGGTATTAAAACAATTACCATCAGTGAAGTCGAAAGACCGAAGCTTGGTGATGCCCTGGAGCGTGATGCGCTTTTCATGGCGGAGTTCCGTCACATCAATGGGTTCAGATTTGAAATGAAGTCTTGGGCAACCGTAGAAGAGGCGATGAAACAAATCGGCATGGGTTAAGCGGAGGGGGGAGACCACAGCAACTATTTGGTATCTTTAAAAAAGGTAAAAATTCAGCCTTGATTTTGAATTTAGACACTCATTATTGAAGGCAAAATTAAACGTTTAAGAAACAGCATCCAACACTCGCCGCCGAAACAAAAAGCTCCGGAGAAATATCTCGGGAGCTTTTTATGTTGGGGCCTGGGCGGAATTTTAATAGGCACAGGCTGATCTGGTCAGCCTCCGGCTGGTTTACGTTTCCGGCACCATTCGGAAACGTTGGTTCATGGCCATTATTGAAAATCTGGCTTTCCGCGCAGAGGTGTCTCTATCTGAATAACTGAAGTTGACTCTTAAACCTACAGAAAGTATGGTGGATAAAGGCCGCATGTGTTCCGCAAATCCATAGACGCAAACCCGTTTACCGGAGGTGACATGAAGGCATTGCAATTCAGTGTAAACACCCCTAAGTTCATCGCGGCCAAGGCCCTGAAACCAATTTTCGGCAATCAGGTCTTTTTCAAGGGCCCGGTGAAGACCACCCAGCTGGTGGAAATCCCCGAACCCAAGCTGCCGACCCAGGAATGGGTCAAGATCAAAACAAGCTATTGCGGCTTCTGCGGCAGCGACCTGAATCTGATGCTGCTGCACGATTCTCCCACGGCATCCCCCTTCACCTCTTTCCCATGCATCATTGGCCATGAGCTGGTTGGTGAGATAGTTGAGAAAGGCACCGAAGTGGATGGATTTGACATCGGTGATAGGGTCGCGGTCAATCCGGATCTGGGATGTGTGGCACGGGAGATTGCGCCACATTGCAAAAGCTGTGCTTCAGGAAGACCCTCCAATTGCGAGAATCTCGCCAGGGGCGACCTGATGCCGGGCATGTTTCTGGGCATCAACAGCGCTCTGAATGGCGGGTTTGCACCCTTTTTGGCCGCTCATCGCAGCCAGCTGTTTAAAATTCCGCAAGGACTTTCCTTGGAGTCGGCCGCCATGACGGAACCCGTGGCCGTGGCCCTGCAGACGGTTTTCGACAACCTGCCTCAGCCCGGCGACAAAACCCTGGTCATCGGCAGTGGCGTCATCGGCAACCTGGTGATCCAGTCGATCAAGATCCTCAGTCCCGAAACCCGCATATCTGTGATCGAACCCGCCGCCCACGCCGCCGACCTGGCCCTGAACCTGGGGGCCGATGACATCATTCCGTTTAAACAGGTATTTGCAAAATCGTGTGATATCACCGGTGCCAAGGCTTATAAACCCATGCTGGGCGATCCGGTGCTCATGGGCGGCTTTAACCGCATCTACGACACGGTGGGCAATTCGTCGACCTTGAATCTGGGCATGCGCATACTGGCCGCCTTCGGCACCCTGAGCGTGGTGGGGATCGGCAAAGAGGTCAAACTGGACCTCACCCCCATGTGGCTGAAGCTCCAGACGCTGAAGGGCGTTTATGGACACGGCATGGTGACCCATGAAGGCCGGCAGCGCCACGTATTTGATATTGCTCTCGAATTCATGCTGGCCGGCAAAATTAACACTAACGTCCTGGTGACCCATACATTCAGGTTGGAGGATTACCTGGAGATGATTGACGTCAATATGAACAAGGGCAAACACAACGCCATCAAAACCCTGGTGTCATTTTCCTGAGTAAAGCTCAGGGGTAAATATTTAGTTGATTAGCTGAATAAGGTTGATTGAAGGTAGCCCCACAATCAGATAAGCTGAAATTCTCTAACCTAATCAACTAGTTAACTAATTAACTAATTTTTAGGAGGACATATGAGATTTACCCTGCTTCTGTTCGCCCTGGGGCAGATTTTAAAGATGGCCTCGATCACCCACAGGGCTTTCAAACGCTACATCAGCAAAACCCAGGCGCGGATTCTGATCAAAACCGAAGATGGTAGGCGGGCGCGTCTTTTCATCTTCGACAAGGGCAAGTTCTCATCGATGGCCGGCAACCATGAAGCGTTTGATGCCGCCCTTGTGTTCAAGGACGCTGCGACCGGGTTCACGGTATTGACCAGCAAAAAAAGCGACGCCTCGTTTAATGCGGCGGCTGACGGAAAGCTCAAAGTCGAGGGCATGAGCTTTTTCGCCCAGTGGTTCGAGGATGGCACCAAACTTATCCTGTAATGTAAAAATGCACATAGTAATGATTCGACCGGATGAATATTAAAAAAACGGTCCATTAGAAATTATTAAGGGGAGAAGATTATGGCACAGATCTTTGGTGGGCACATCGCCGCAAAGTATATGAAGGAAGTTGAAAGTGTTGATACGGTTTTTACGCTCTCGGGCGGACACATCGAGAACCTGCTGGACGGGTTGAACCAGTATGATATCCGGGCCATCGATGTCAGGCATGAGCAGGCGGCGGCCATGATGGCCCATGCCACGTCGATCTATCAAAATCAGCCGGGCGTATGCCTGGTCACGGCCGGGCCCGGGTTTACCAACGCCGTCACCGGCATTGCCAACGCTTATCTGGACAGTGCACCGCTGGTGGTGCTCTGTGGCCGGCATCCATTGCGGGATGACAACACCGGGGCGCTTCAGGAAATGAACCAGGTCGATGTGGTCAAGCCCATCGCCAAGTGGTGCGCCACCTGCTACGACATCAAGCGGATCCCCGAGTACCTGGCCACGGCTTTCAGGCAGGCGGCCCTTGGACGACCGGGTCCCGTATTCCTGGAGCTGCCGCCGGATATCCTGTTTGTTTCCATGGATGAAAAGGACGTCCGCTTTCCGGTTAAAAGAGTTCACAAAACAGTGACGCGGCCGCATGAATCCGAGCTGCAACAGGCTGCCGACATCATCAACAGCGCCCAAAAGCCGCTTTTCATCGGCGGCAGCGGGGTTGGGTTCAGCGGAAGTGAACCAAGTTTCAAAGCCTTTATTGAAAAAATCGGCTTTCCGTTCGCCCTGCTAAACAACGGCCGGGGAACGCTGCCGGACACCCATCCCCAGTGCATCAATGATGGCGGCTTCACCGGTGTCGCTGCGGTGGCACCCCAGGCCGATGTCATCATTGCAGCCGGAATCCGGTTCAACTGGGTGATGCAGGCCACCAAGCTCTTTCCGGATGCGACGGTGGTTCGCATCGATATCGATCCCAATGAGATCGATCGCAACCGGACAAGCCAGGTCGGCCTGGTGGGGGATTGCGGCGAGGTGTTTGATACCCTGGCTGCTCTGGTGAACCCGGCGGATCACAGCGCCTGGATAGAAAAAGCCAAAAATGCCTACCAGGCGCTGATCGTCACCGAGACCGAGCAGAAAAATACCCCATCCGACCCGATCCATCCGTTTCGCCTGGTCGCAAGGATCATGGAAGCATTCGGCCAGGACGCCTATTATATCTCAGACGGCGGCGATACCAGCTATTACGGCATGACCGGCTTCCTTTCCGATCACAGGGCCGGGGTGCTTTCCCCTACCGCCTCCCTGCTGGGGTGCCTGGGCACCGGTATCCCCTTTGCCGTTGCCGCCAAGCTGGCCCATCCGGACAAGCCGGTCATTGTTCTGAATGGCGATGGCTCCTTCGGTCTTAACTGCATGGAGTTCGACACCATGGTACGCCACAACATTCCGGTGATCTGCGTGGTCAACAATGACTGCGCCTGGGGCATGATCAAGCATTCCCAGGAGATGAGTATCGGCCATGACCGGTGCACCTGCGCCGAACTGGGACTGCGCCATTACGAAAAGCTGGTGGAAGGCCTGGGCGGCTACGGCGAACTGGTTGAAAAAGACGAAGATATCATCCCGGCTTTGAAACGCGCGGTGGCATCCCGCAAACCGGCCTGCATCAATGTGCTCACGGATCCGACGGTTTTAAGCCCGGCAACCGCCATGTTTTACCAGAATCTGGCTGATTTCTGACCTGGTTGCGGATCGGGGTCGCGTGTTCATAGGTCTTGAGAGTCAACGACCACCCCTAAGCCGGGTGGCTTGGATTTGTGGGCTTGGGCGTGTTGCCGGCCAGAGACCGGGAAGACAAAAGCACGTCAGTGATTTACCCGTTGCGGCTGTAATTGGGTGATAGTCCCGGTATGGCGGGATTTGAGAACAATCAATTAATCTTCGCAAGCCGATAAAGGCAGAAGCAAGCGGCTGGACAGCCCATCCCACCGTATAAAAAGCTTTCTGCCCGAAGCGCGATGAGTTTGTGGCTGAAAGTTCCTCTAGACATAAAAAACTCAGCGAAAGGAGGGAGACAAATGGCAAGTTACATTCTCTCGGACCCAAATTTTAGCGACGGCACGCACCCGGAGGTTATCGAGGCCATCATCGACCAGTTCAGGGGGCGCGATGGTGTTAAGCTCATCGGCTACGATCCCGATCCCGACTTCGACCGCCTGCCGGCAGAGGTGATCGGTCGCCCCGAGGCAATTAAAGCGGCATTGCTGGACGCCGCCGGCAAGGCTTATGAGCTCATCGACATGGAGAAGCAGCATGGTTACCATCCTCGCATCGGTGCCGTGGACACCATCGAGATCTACCCGGCCAAAAACATCACCATCGAACAATGCCGGCAATTCGCCGAGGATCTTGGTCAGGAGTTGTATAAGCGCTACGATGTGCCCATCTATTTCACCGGCAAGAACGCCCGGCGCCCGGAAAACGAGGGTCTGACCTTCATTCGCAAGGGCAACTACGAGGGGCTCAAAGAGGCCGTGCGCCTGGATACGCAACGGGCCCCGGACATCGGTCCGTCGCGGCTGCATCCAACTGCCGGCGCCACGATCGTCGGCGCCCTGGAGGAGCACGACGCGTATTTCAACGTCGTGCTGGACACGACGGATCTATCGATCGCCAAGAAGCTGGCCAGCTATGTGCGCGGCAAGCACGGTGGTTTCACCAATATCCAGGGCGTCATTGGTCTGCCCCAGACCCATCGTCGAACAGGCAAGGCGTGCGTGGCGGTGTCGTGCGAGATCACCAACCCTCTGAAAACACCCCTGCATCGCGTTTACAACCTGCTCAAGGCCGAGGCCGCCCGGTTTGGGGTTCATGTCATCGCAGCGCAGCTCTGCGGTACCATTGAAGCCGAGGTCCTCGTTCAGACCGCCGAGTGGTATCTGCAATTGGAGGGAATTAACGGGCCCTGGGATTACAAAAAGCAGATTTTAGAGAACCATCTGCTCGAACTCGAATCCTAGCGAATGGCAAATGGGGTCAAACCGCAATAACTGATTGATATTTTAGTAAAAAGATAAAATTCAGCTCCGTTTTTGGCCTGTCACGCTCATTTTGGGTCTCAAAAATGGGCGTTTAATAAACAGCATCGACACTCAAAGACAAAACGCTCCGCAGACATATCTGCGGAGCCTTTTGTGGTGGCGTCAAAGGGGTGCCAACTGTTAAAACATATTGAATTATGAGCCGGGATGCAGTAATTCTGTGATCGCATTCAAAAGGGGCAGGGTTTGAAACGAAAACTGATTCTGATAGTCTTTATTGTTCTGCTGATCGGCGTGGGCGGCCTGGTTTACTGGGGACAACACCAGGAGCAGACCGCCGAACTCTATTATTCCGGCATCATCGAAGCCACCCAGGCCAACATTGCCTTTCAGGTCAGCGGCCGGGTGCAGGAAGTTCCCGTGGATGAAGGCCAGGCGGTCAAGGCGGGGAGTTTGCTGGCGGTTCTTTTTCGCGGCGAGTTCGCAGCCCACCGGGACCAGGCCCGGGCCAATCTCAAGCAGCAGCAAAATAACCTCGCTCAGCTCGAAACCGTGCTCGAAGTCAACCGGAAAGTGCTGCCGGCGGAGGTCGAGCGTGCCGAGGCCAGTGAAAAAGCGCTGGCTGCCCAGCTGGCCCAAGCCGAAAGCGGCTATCGACCCCAGGAGCTGAAAAGTGCTCAACTGGCCGCCGATGAAGCCCGGGCGGCTCTTGAAGACGCCCGCCGCAACAAAGAGCGGTATGATCATCTTTTCAGCAGGAACGTTGTCGCCGAAAGAGATCGCGATACCGCCAAACTCCGATTTGAAACCGCCCTCAAGGAATATGGACGTGCCTACCAAAACCTCGCCATGCTGAGAGAAGGCTACCGCCGGGAAGATATCGAAACCGCCCGTGCGCGTCTCAAAGAAGCTCAGGCCGCCGTCAAACTGGCCCGCAGCAACCTCAAAAAAATCGAAGTCGCCGAGCAGGAGGTGGCGGCCGCCAGAGCACGACTTGAAGCTGCCGGCGCGGCACTGGATCTGGCTGAAATCCAGCTGGACTATACTGAACTGCGGGCACCCTTTGACGGAGTGATCGTCAGCCGCAATATCGAACCCGGCGAGGTCGTCTCTCCCGGCCAGGAGGTCATTTCCATCTCTGATCTTTCAGAAGTCGACTTGAAGGTGTTTGTTCCGGAGACCGAGATCGGCAAGGTCAAACCCGGTCAGTCCGCGGCGGTCAAAGTTGACACCTTCCCGGACAAAACCTACCAGGGAGCGGTAGCGTTCATCTCACCCGAGGGAGAATTTACCCCTAAAATTATTCAAACCCACAAAGAGCGTGTCAAGCTGGTCTTTCTGGTCAAAATTACGATTCCCAATCCGAATCTGGAACTCAAAACAGGAATGCCCGCCGATGCCTGGTTTCGCTGACAACCATCGTAACGGAAATCCATCGGATGCCGGCGAACCGCCGATCGTCCAGGTTCGCAAGGTTACCAAGGCATTCGGCAGCCTGGTCGCGGTCTCCGAGACCACTTTCGATATCCGGCGGGGCCGGATCATCGGGCTGGTGGGCTCCGACGGCGCCGGCAAGACCACCCTGCTGCGCATGATTGCCACCATGACTGCACCGACGGCCGGAAATGTCCTCGTCGGCGGCTTTGATGCTGTGCGGCAAAAAGATGCCGTCAAGAAACTGATCGGATACATGCCCCAGCGCTTCGGGCTTTACCCGGATCTAACCGTTGCTGAAAATCTTGATTTTTTCATGGACATATTCGGTATCAGCGGTCGTGAACGGGCCCGGCGGCGGGAGCGCTACCTGGGGTTTTCGAATCTGTTGCCTTTTTTAGACCGCAAGGCGGACGATCTGTCCGGCGGGATGAAACAAAAACTCGGCCTGGCCTGCGTGCTCGTGCATGAGCCCCGGATTCTCATCCTGGATGAGCCCACCAACGGGGTCGACCCGGTGTCGCGACAGGAGTTCTGGGAAATTCTAACCGCGATGCGGCGCCAGGAAATGACCATTCTGGTCGCGACCGCCTACCTGGACGAAGGCGAAAAATGCGATGGCCTGGTCCTGATGCATGCCTCCCGCGTGCTGGCGGAGGCCACGCCTGCCGAGCTGAAATCAGGATACGCCGATTTGGAAGAGGCCATGATACAACGAATTTTGCAGGTTGATGCGGCCCTCAGGGAGGATGATTTTGGCATCTGAAGCCGTCCGGGTGCAGAACCTGGAAAAGCGATTCGGCCGATTCGTGGCGGTCGATAGAATTTCATTTCAGGTGGCAAGGGGCGAGATTTATGGTTTGCTGGGTCCCAACGGCGCCGGCAAATCGACCACCATTCGCATGCTGTGCGGCATTATCAGCCCCAGCGGCGGAAGCGGCCACGTCGCGGGTCTGGATATCATCACCGAGGCCGAGGCCATCAAACAGACCATCGGCTACATGTCCCAAAAATTTTCGCTTTATCAGGATCTGACGCCCCTGGAAAATATCCGCTTTTACCTCGGAATTTACAATGTGCCTGTAAGCCTGTGGCACGAACGCATGGATTGGGTTTTGCAGATTACGCGCCTGCATGCGGCCAAAAATCGTCTCACCCGCGATTTGCCCCCGGGATGGCGCCAGCGCCTGGCCCTGAGCTGTGCCCTGCTGCACCGTCCCGGAATCCTATTCCTGGACGAACCCACCTCCGGCGTCGACCCCATAACGCGCCGGCATTTCTGGGACTTCATCCGCGAGTTGACCGACCAGCAGGTGACCGTGTTCGTGACGACCCATTACATGGATGAAGCCCAGCACTGCAATCGGGTTGTCATCATCAACGAGGGCCGGATTGTCGCTTCCGGTTCGCCGGCCGCAATCGTCGGCGAGCTGTTTCCCGAACGCCCGTCCGCGGATCTGAACGACGCCTTCGTCAAACTGGTCGGCCGGAGGACGCCATGAACCTGCGCAGCGTCCGGGCAGTGGCCAGAAAAGAATATTATCATCTGATTCGCGATTTTCGCAGCCTTTATCTGGCCGTAATGATCCCGTTGCTGTTGATCCTGCTGTTCGGCTACGCCCTCAGTCTGGATGTAGAACACATCCCCATGGTCGTCGTGGACCACGACCGCACCCTCAAAAGCCGGGATTTTATGCGCAAGCTGGATGCCACCATCTATTTCGACGTCGTCGCCAACCTGCCCAACACCGCCGCACTGATTGACCACCTCGACCGCAATCAGGCCCTGGTGGGAATCGTGCTGCCCCCTGGCTGGAGTGCCGATCTCAAAGCCGATCGCCAGAGCCCGCTGCAGGTTATCATTGACGGCAGCGACCCCAACTATGCCGGCAACACCCGTGCTTTCATCACGGCCTACGTGGCGGCTACCAACCAGGAACAACTGCTGGCCTTTTTGAACCGCCAGGGTCGCATCCGCATCAAGGCCCCGGTGGAAGGCCGCATCCGGGTCTGGTTTAACGAAGATCTGGAAAGTCGCAATTTTATCATACCCGGCATCATCGCCATTATCATCATGATCGTGGCCGCCCTGCTGACGTCTCTGGTAATTGCCCGGGAATATGAAAACGGTACCATGGAGACCATCCGATCGCTGCCCCTGGGGGCGGTTGAATTTTTGGCGGGCAAAGCGATTCCCTACTTTTTTATCGCGCTGACCGATGTGCTCGTGGCAATTCTGATGGGCCAGCTGCTGTTTGGCGTCGTGATGAAATCAAGCTTCTGGCTGATGATTCTGGCGTCAACCATTTATATCGGGGTGGCCCTGGGGATCGGCCTGCTGATATCCGCCGGCGTCAAATCTCAGCTGGTCGCCAATCAGATGGCGATTATGTTGACCTACCTGCCGTCGCTGCTGCTCTCCGACTTTGTCTTTCCCCAGGAGAACATGCCCCTTGTCTTAAAGCTCGTCTCCCGCATCGTGCCGGCCACTTACTTTATCGATATCCTCAACGGGCTGTATTTACGCAACCTGGGCCTGGTGCAGCTCTGGCCGAGTTATCTCGTGCTGGCCGCCATGTTCGCCCTGCTGACCCTGATCAACGTTGCCGTGCTGAAAAAGGAGGGCCTGTAGCATGAACTGGGTCAGGGTTCGGGAGATGGTGCGCAAGGAATTCATCCAGCTTGGACGGGACCGCAAAAACCGGCCGCTGCTGGTCCTGGCGCCGCTGATTCAGCTGATCGTATTCGGCTACGTGGTCACCACCGACGTGCGCGACATCCGGGTGGCGCTGCTGGACCAGTCGCACACGCCGGAAAGCCGGCGACTGATCGAGGCCATCGACGGTAACCGCACCTTTCGCATCACCCGCTTTGTGCAGAACCCGCGCCAACTGGAGCAATTGCTTGTCAACCGAGAGGTGAACATGGCGGTGCGGATCCCGACGGATTTCAGCAGCCGCATTCGCAAAAAGGAAACCGCCGCCGTTCAAATTCTGGTTGACGGCAGCATGAGCAACATGGCGGCAGTGAGAATATCCTACACGACCGTAGTGCTCGACCGCTTCAATACCCAGATACTGCACGAGCTGTATCCCATGCGTCTGGACTACGGTGAAATCGACGCCCGCATCCGCACCTGGTACAACCCCAATCTGGACAGTCGCTATTTTTATGTTCCCGGGATTGTGGCCTTTCTGGTGATGTTGCTGTCGCTGTTGCTGACCTCCATGGCCATCGTGCGCGAAAAGGAGGTCGGCACCATGGAGCAGTTGATCGTCACGCCGCTGAAACCCTACGAGCTGATCCTGGGCAAGACCATCCCCTTTATTATCGTGGCCCAAACCCAGATGATCATGGTGATCGTGTTTGCCGTTTTGTGGTTTCAAATTCCGCTGGTCGGCAGCATCCCACTGCTGCTGGGGGCCACGGCTTTGTTTCTGCTGAGCACCCTGGGCATCGGGCTGTTTATTTCGACCGTCTCCAGAACCCAGCAGCAGGCCATGATGACCAACTTCTTTTTCATCCTGCCGTTTTTTATGTTAAGCGGGTTTGTGTTCCCCATTGCCAACATGCCGCAGGTGATACAGTGGTTGACCTTTCTCAATCCCCTGAAGCATTTTTTGATCATCATACGGGGCATTTTTTTGAAGGGCACCGGCTTCGCGGTGCTGTGGCCGCAGTTTCTGCATCTGGCCATTTTGGGCGCCGCGGTCTTTATTGGGGCCGTCAACCGGTTTCAAAAAAGGATCGCGTAGTTGTCGAGGAGTGGCAAATGAGAGCTGGTTGTGAATGGATGGTGCGTGTCTGCGTGTTCAAATTAAACCAGGTACTTGGCTATCTTCAAACTTGAAAGATGGGCACTTGACCATTTGTCGACTCTGACCCATCCCTGTCGTCTTTCTTCTGAGGACCGGCGGTCATTAATGGTCTTTCTTCTTTCAGGCCCTTTGAAAAGGAAGCGGTGCAGGCTAATAATTCTGCGTCTATCCTTGCCAGATCGACTGTCAGAACTATTTCTTTTCAGGGCAAACATTTTCTGCCTCCTTATGTCAGTGAGAACAGAAAGGGAAATACACGATCGAAAAGGGGTAATCCGGCTAAGTGGCGCTTTGAACTTGGCGTATTGGAGCGAGAATAGCGTATCGGCTGCAGGATTGTGCTGGAACCATAGGATATGCAGGAGTGGTTTGTCAAGCCAAAATCCCCGGCCCCGGCCTTCAGCGTTTATCCGCCTTTTTCAATAATTTAAAAACGCAGCGTATTCGACTTTACACCATTATGCAAACGATTGACACCATTGCGTGTGGCGATATGATCCTGTCCACAATCTATCTATTTGCCAGTTTGGATTATTTTATGTAATATAAGGGCCTCAAAAGCCATCTGTGGTAGAGATAAAATAAAATTGAACGCGATTAACTCACCTAAAATCCCATGCAATTGAATAACGGGAAAGCCAGAGAATACAAGGTTCTGTTAGGCATCATCTCTATATGTGCCGGATTGTTCTCATTTTATTTTATTGCCGAAAGTCCCTTCGGCATTCTCAAGGGGGCTATTGGGGGTGGCCTTGTTTCCCTGCTTTATCCTGTTTGCGCAAATTTATCGGCAACATCCATTCTGCGGTTGTTTAGATTCGCTCTTATATGGGATAGAAATTACAGGTGGGCCATTGAATACCGGGTATTGGTAGGTACATTTTGGCCCATTACACTGCCTTTTTCATTGGTAATTGCAGGTTATTCCGCAATCATAAATCGCCTTTTCCGGGAACAATGAACCATATCTTCGTGTAAATCGAAAATGGACAACGGAATTTTTCAGCAAAAAGAGATTGCCCCGTGGCTGACGCCAGTCAATTCCGATAAACAGGTTCAGGCTCAATAAGAGGCCACAGGATAATGCTAAAAAAGATCATATCAGGCGGTCAACCCGGCGTTGAGATAGCGGCTCTGGATGCTGCCATCCAGCTTGACATTCCACATGCCGGCTGGGCTTATAAGGGCAGAAAAACCGAAGAGGGCGTCCTGCCAGACAGGTACAACGTAAAGGGAATAGATAATCCCAGTTACTTTGAAAGGCTGGAGAAAAACATTATCGCCTGTGAGGGAACCGTTATTCTGACATATGGTCAGCTTTTAATTGGTCTCAAAGGGGTTCAGGATTTAGCCGCCAAGCACGGAAAACCCTGCCTTCATTTGGAACTTAGAAATTGCACAACCAACCATGCCATTTCCTCAATCCGCAAATGGATGGAAAATCATGAGATGGAGGTTGTTTATTTTACCGGCCCCAAACCGTTTGGGACCTCACAGATTTATCGGGATGTCATCCTAATAATAAAGGGTATATGCGGGGTCGAAAGAGAGCAGGAAAAGTTCCTCGGCTTCGAGGAAGAGGATGCCCCCGAAGAGAATTGATCATGATAATTAAGAAGATCATATCTGGGGGTCAAACCGGTGCAGACCGGGCCGCGCTTGATGTTGCCCTTAGATTGGGTATTCCCCATGATGGCTGGATCCCAAAGGGCCGTAAGGCAGAAGACGGCACCATTTCTGAAATATACCGTCTTAAAGAAATGCCCACTGACGGTTATGAAGCCCGTACTGAAAAAAATGTGCAAGATTCTGACGGCACGTTGATCATAGCCCGTGGCCATCTGACCGGAGGAACTGATTATACCCGTCAAATGACCCTGAAGCACAAAAAGCAGTTACTGGGAATAGACCTCAATCTTATGGGCCACTTCGATGCAGCATCCCTGGCAGCTTCCTGGATCCGGCTGCAACATGTGCAGGTTTTGAATGTGGCCGGGCCAAGGGCCTCAGAAGACCACCAAATCTACTCCGATGTGGCAATTATTCTTGAACAGGTTATTGAAATTCTTACCGGTGACGTCAGGAAAGCCAGGGTTGAACTGGCGCATTCACAAAACGCGAGGCCTTCGCAACCGCCCGGAACGGTTCAAGAGGCAGTCGATAGACTTATCGCTGAACTACCCCTGAAAGACAAAGCGACCATCAGCAAAATGGCTGAGGGTGAATTGATCAACCTTAACATTACGCTGGGCGATTATATCCGTAAAAAATTTGGGCTGTGGCGTGGTAACAGGGAATTAATGGCTTCATGCGGTGAAGTTGCCCGAGTGGATAATATTGACCAAGACACAGCGTCTACCATCATTATCGAGGAACTTTGGAAAAGATTAAAAGCGACGCATAAGTTGAGGTTGGTGAAATAATTCATCTTTAGTTCCTTTGCCGCAGATTATGTCATTTGTCCTGGAAGTGGTTTCAAAACCTCGGATCGCGGCCAAAGACCCCGCATAGCGGAATGATATGTCTATTCTTAATAGATTAATGCATGCCTCAAGGCCGCAGGTTTCTTAGAAAGCGCAGTCCGCCGGAGGCGGATTAGATGGGGTTTTGCAACCACTTCCAAACAAAAAGATGTCTTGACAGGGGTCAAACCCTTCTGGTGCATGGAGCCAGAGCAAAACCATAAAATTACGGAACCATAAACCCAAATAAGGTGGATGGTTTATCTCATTTTATTCCATCCCCAGCCGGCCGGCCCCGTCCAGGGGGAGGTGAATAGCCTACCCCCCCTGGAGGCAGGGATCAGAGGGAAGGGGTAAAATGGTGATTGCCTTTGTTTCATTTATAGGACCGCAAAATTATAAGTGGCTCGTTACTAAATTCGCGGGTTACGCATTAATATGTCAGGGTCTTTCATCAATCGGTTTATAGAATGGAATTGTTTCGTTTAAACTAATTTTTCTTAAACCATTTTCGACTAATCTAAATTCAAATACAAAAAGCTCCAGAGGATTATCTCTGGAGCTTTTTATGATGGTGCCGGAGGACGGACTCGAACTGCCGACACGGGGATTTTCAGACCAAATAAGGTCAAATTAAAAAACCAATGATTTCAAATTATTATCTGATTTCATTGGTTTTTTTCATTCTAATATAGTTGGGAAATGTTAGGTTATTTTAGGAAAAATGAGATGTGGTGGGCACACTTTAGGCACAGTTTTTTGGGCACACTTTTTTGTTACGAAATCCAATGCTCCATTTTTCTTATTTTTTAATAATAATTTAAGTTAATTAAAAACATAGAGCAAGGGATTCATCATTTTTTTAAATCCAATGCACTTTGCCTTTATATGACTAAATCTATAATTTCCAAAATCTGGTATTTCAACTGGTTATCCCAAAGAAAATTATGCTGACCGAATTTTACATGAAGTCCAACAAACATATTGGCTGGAAAAAGTGTAGATTCGCTCTGGCTAATCCACAAAATTAAATTTGGGCGAGAATTCGGATGGTCGATATGATATCACAGGTCCATTATGGGTTAAAAAAACTTTGATACGTTTTACCTGTACTTTTGAGAGTCTCGATTTTTTTTAGATACTATGCTGATATCGGTCACAAGAGCTTGATTGAAATTTGTTGGTGTAATCTGGGGTCTTAACAACAAAAGTGCTGAAACAAAGTATGAACTGCGTTTACCTTCAGGGGGGATATACTGCTGAGCTTTCTGGAATCTCAACAAACAAAAAAGCATTTGCAAGAAGCTAATAATTCACCTGAGCTTTTTATAGAAACTTTCTGATTGAGCAGTATGAGCGAAATTCTCCAGCGCACGGCAGTATGCTTGCCCCAAAGTATTCTCTGAGTCACTCAAATAAGCATAGGCCACCTGAATCTGGTGCTTCCCAGTGAAGTCTTCGGCCCATAACTCTTCACCAGTATTTTTTCGAAGGATTACCCTGAAAGACGCGGTTGCCTGCGTGGTCCCTTTTAAATCAAACCAGCCAACAGGATTTGTTCGAACGTCGAGAAACTTCATGTCTGCTTCTATCACACTTTCGGAGCCGTCAGGATTGCTTCTGACCTCATAACCTGTTTGACGCAGTATCTGCTTAACATCATCACGCAGTGTTTCCCAGGGAGACCCATTCTTTACGAAAATGGGGATTGAACCATTCTGGCTGAAAAGTTCACCGACCTTAGGTGCCGAATAGCCCACGACGGGTCTTATGACTATCTTTTTATTTCTTGCAATCAATTTGCTATTTACAGATGCCAGATCTTCAGGACACTGAAAATTTATAAAAACCTCGTTACATTGAATTGGCACCCCTCCTGAGAGTCCATCCCAGCACACACGGTCATCGTAAGCTTCATTGAAGCCCGCACATGAGGAAATAAAAATTGCGGATACCACTATGAAAAAATGGGTAAGGTGAAAACCGGTTACGAATTTCAAGAGCTACGAATCCTTTTGCGGTTCCAATTTTAGATAATTAATATGAAATACGAAAAATTACGCCCCTTGAAGCCTGTGAAATCAAAAAATATCACAAATTTTCCGAAAGTTGCGATTTGTAGATGATACTCCAACCTTGTCCAGACTTGTGATATCATAAAAACCGGCTGCCAAGTCAAGATAATCAGAAATTTAATATTCGGAAAATTATTTGAGCCGAACGGCTCTTTAATTTAAATATGGATTTTTGGGCCTGGAGCATTCGCATCGGACTTATACAGACCGTCTTATAAAACCGCTTGTGATATCCATTTGCAACATGTATTTTTGGCCAAGTTTGGATTATGGTAAGCTCCGGCTTGAAATCGTGCCAAATTTCGTCCCGATTCTCTGGATATCACAATCTGGGTCTGACCGTGGTTATTCTCAATTTATCTGCAAGCGGGCTATATTTGTCTTTCTAGCAAGTAAGCACAACCTAACTATAACTCTCTAAGCCCTACAAGGTAATGATTTCTATTTATTTCTTGACAGCTCATTTGAGTTTGGATATTTGAAAACCGTAAGACACTTATCAAAACTAATTCATTAACCAGAAACGAATCTCTCATTCCTATTTCGATCCTTTCTTCTTGTATGAAAGCTGACACTGACTTCCACCTCATATTGGGCAGATAATCACCTGACAGCAGTCAATTTCCCAATCAGCCATTCTTAATCCTAAGCCTGCAGGAGAAGGCCATGATAAAGGGCCACCAGAAAATTCACTGTAAAAAGCCTTTGATAAGTTTTTTACCCTCTTTAGAAGTTTTTTCGTAATTTATAAAGGTTCTTTCCTAAAATACCTAAAAGATAAAAGAGGAAGGAGGACTGTGAAATGAAGCAAAAATCGAATAAAACACTAGCAGAATGGCTCAAGGGAGTTGATAGAAAATACAAAAGGGAACTTAAAGTCTACGAAACAAGAAAGTCTAAGGTTCAACCCGAAATGCTTTCCGAATTGGCTAAACGATTCGGGATTGAGGGTAAAGTACAATCGGAAGAGGATGTACATCTCTTATCGCACGGAAAGCAGTTGTTGGCAACGTACAAAGATACAGGCGCTTTTTGGTATGCGGATTTTTCCAAACTCCGCCAACCGAGTTATCTGCCGAAGTTGCCGACAAGAAAAGACGCTGCGCTGATTGCTGAAAAATTCCTGAAAAAAAATGATTGGT
>JAFDCJ010000324.1 GCA_019312835.1 Deltaproteobacteria bacterium | reverse complement strand
GGGTGAAGGCGGATACTCCGGGCAGCAATTGCACATACTTTATTCCGTCATCACGCTTACCGAGCTTTCCCGTTTCAAGGAAATGGTTCGCAAAATCGATCCGAATGCTTTCGTGGTGGTGACCGAAACTCTGGAGGTTATGGGAAAAGGGATCGGTAATCAGCCGCACTGGTAAAAATTCCGTATCCGGGGCCGGAGCCTATTCGACCCTATTGTGTTGATCATGAAAAATTTAAGCTGGATAACAAAAGTTATTTTTGTAGTTTTATTATTTTTATGCGAGATGCCGGGTTTCTCGGAAGTCGCCCTTTCAAATAAAGACCTGCAGGTGGCCGGCTGGGTGGAGAATGTCAGCCTTTTCCCGGGCAATTTGAAGATCAAGGCCAAGCTTGATACCGGTGCCAGGAATTCATCTTTGAATGCAAAGCATATCGAGGAATTTGAGCGTGACGGGGTGAAATGGCTGCGCTTTGAGTTGAAAAATTGGAAAGGACGAACGCAAAGTTTCGAGGCCAGGGTGATTCGCATGACCACAATCAAACAGCACGAGACCCAATCTATAACGCGTCCCGTCATTCGCCTTGGAATCTGCCTGGGAAATGTTTACAAAGAGGTTGAAGTCAATCTGCAGGATCGCAGCAAATTTAATTACCAGCTGCTTATCGGGCGCAGTTATCTTCGAAATTCAATTTTAGTAGACTCCTCTGCGACGTTTACCGTTCAACCTGACTGCCAGGGAGCAATTCATAAATGACCAGACGGCATCTAATCTTCCTGACGCTGACATTAACACTTATCGGATCAATTGTTTTTTTGTACAAGGCGCTGGTATTGAATTTTTCGCTGGTACCTAAAGTTCGATCCGATATCTGGGAGGTTGAGGCCCACCTGACCTTTGTCTCCGACAATAAACCCATCAAGATTTCAATGAACCTTCCTCGCAATTCCCGCCGATTTGCGATCGTGAATGAGAATTTTATTTCCCGCGGTTATGGCGTCAACGTCGTAACCGAAGACGGGAAACGCAAGGTTCATTGGTCGATTCGCAAGGTCAGGGGAACTCAAAATCTCTATTACCGTGCTTCGGTGCGCCGGATGGATAGAGACATCCCCCAAAAAGTGCCGCAAGGATCCGGCCCTGAAAAACCCGACCTCAAAGGCGCTTATCGCGAGGCCTCCGAGTCCCTTGTCTCGGAAGCGCGCGCAAAATCCGCCGATATAGACGGCATCGTCATCGAGTTGTTGTATCGCCTTAACAACCCCCGGCCGGGTGATAATGCCGCACTGCTGCTGGGTAAAAAAGCCTCGGTCCAGAAGAAAGTGGATCTATCCGTTCAATTACTGGCATTAGCCGGTATTCATGCCCGCAGCGTGCATGGCATTCAACTGGAAGATCAAAAGCGCAATTCCACAATTATCCACTGGTTGGAAATTTACGATCAAAAGCAATGGGTATCCTATGATCCGGTTAGTGGAAAGCGCGCAGTGCCCGAAAATTACCTGGTCTGGTGGCGGGGAATGGAGTCGCTGGTCCAGTCCCAGGGAACGAAAAGCCTTGCCACAACCTTATCGGTGTCTCGCAGCGAGGAGCCGGCCATACAGGCAGCGCTTGAAACAGGAGAAATGAAGAAACCGTTTTTGCTGGATTTTTCATTGTTCAGCCTGCCGATTGACACCCAGTCGGTCTATCATGTCATCCTGTTGCTACCGGTCGGTGTCTTGCTGCTGGTGATTCTGCGAAACGTCATCGGCATCCGAACCTTTGGAACGTTCATGCCGGTCCTGATTGCGCTGTCATTTCGAGAAACCCAGCTGGTCTGGGGTCTCTTTCTGTTTACGACCTTAATTTCACTGGGATTGGGTATCCGGTTATCTCTCGCGCATCTGAAGTTACTGGTCGTGCCGCGCCTGGCAGCTATTCTGATCATTGTAATATTTTTGATGGCAATCTTTAGCATTCTGACCCATAAACTCGGTCTGGAACGGGGACTTTCGGTAGCCCTTTTTCCCATGGTGATTTTAACCATGACCATTGAGAGAATGTCCATTGTGTGGGAAGAATTGGGTGCCTTAGTTACCTTGCAGCAGGGCGCCTGGTCTCTGATCGCGGCCGCGTTGGCCTATCTGTTGATGACCCTAAGCTATATTGAACACCTGGTATTTGTGTTTCCGGAGCTGTTGCTCATTTTGCTGGCCGGGATGTTAATACTGGGGCGCTATTCCGGGTTCAGATTGCTGGAGTTGCCGCGATTCAAAGCGCTGGTGAAATTAGGATCAGATGATTAAGCTAAAAAGACAGCTTGTTGAAGCCGGTGTGCTGGGGATCAACCGGCGAAACGCCGAATATACGATGAAATACAATTCGCGCGATCGCTATCCGCTGGTGGATGACAAACTGCGAACCAAAAAACTTGCCATTAATGCCGGTATCGCCGTTCCTGAGCTATACGGCGTGATTGAGACGGAATACGAAGTCCGCAATCTCGCACACCGGGTTCAATCCCACCCGGACTTTGTCATAAAACCCTCGAGAGGCTCCGGCGGTAGCGGCATTCTGATCATCAGCGGGCGTTCAAAAGAGATGTTTCGCAAAACCGACGGGGTTTTGCTGAACCGTGAGGATCTAGAATATCATCTCTTTAATGTCATCAGTGGCCTATACAGTCTGGGGGGACAGCCGGATAAAGCGTTAATTGAATATCGAGTGCAGTTTGATCCGGTGTTTGAAGCCATCAGCTACCTGGGCGTGCCCGATATCCGTGTCATTGTTTTTCTCGGTGTGCCCGTGATGTCCATGGTGCGCCTGCCTACCCGCATGTCCGGTGGTAAAGCGAATCTGCATCAGGGGGCCATCGGCGCTGGAATCGACATCGCCTCCGGCAAAACCCTGACGGCGGTGTGGAAAAATAAT
>JAFDCJ010000323.1 GCA_019312835.1 Deltaproteobacteria bacterium | reverse complement strand
TGCCCGCTTAAGCTGCACGTGAAAGACAATCGCATCCTGCGAGTCGAGGGTGACGATATAGCGGAACCGGTGCAGCTCAGGACCTGTCTGCGGTGCCGGGCCCTGCGGCAGTACGTTCACCATCCCCAGCGCCTGATGTATCCTCAGAAACGCGTCGGTGAGCGCGGCGAAGGCAAATTTGAGCGCATTGCCTGGGACGAAGCACTGACGATGCTGGCCGAACAACTGACCCGCGTAAAAGAAACCTACGGCAACGCGGGTATATTTTTGGCCACCGGCGGTGGTTACCTGGCCGGGTTGCACAACGGCGGGTTCGCGGCCCAGCGATTAATGAATCAATTCGGCGGATGTGTGACCCACTACGGGAACATTTCATCCGAGGGCGCCGTCTGGGCCTCGCTGACCCAGTATGGATCCGTCATGGTGGGGCACAGCCGGGAAGACATGCTCAACGCCAAACTGATTATTCTCTGGGGTTGGGATCCGGCCCGGATGATTTCCGGCACCAACACGATGTACCACGTCATCAAAGCCCGTGAAAACGGCGCCAGGGTGATCGCCATCGATCCCCGCTACCACGATACGGCCGCCACCGTGGCCGACGAATGGATTCCGATCCGGCCGGGCACGGACACGGCCATGATGGTGGCCATGGCCAACGTCATGATCAAAGAACAGCTCCACGATCAGGCCTTCCTGGATAAATACACCGTTGGATTCGATCAATTCAAGGAATATGTCCTGGGGCGGGAAGACGGCGATGATAAAACTCCCCGGTGGGCGGCAGCGATCTGCGGTGTGGATGAAGACATTATAATCCGTCTGGCCCGTGAATATGTGGCCACCAAACCCGCTGCCCTGATGGACTGCCAGGGCCCGGCCCGCAGCGCCATGGGGGAGCAATACAATCGCTGTGCCGCCACCCTGAGCGCCATGACCGGCAATGTCGGCCGGGCGGGCGGCAGCGCCTGCGGCGGTTTGATGGGCATCCCGGTGGGCCACATGTTTCGCATGTCGGCCATCCCGCCGGGGAAAAACCCGTTTGAATTGGACGGGCCCAACGTCAAAGGCACCCTGGATATCCGCATGCGGGTAATCAAGCGGATCCACATCAACAAGATTTTTGATGCCATCCTGGAAGGCAAACAGGGCGGTTACCCGGCCGACATCAAACTGATGTGGTCCATGTGCAATAATTATCTCAACCAGACCGGTAACAGCAACAAAGCCGCCCGGGCGTTACGTAAACTCGAATTCTTCTGTGTCCAGGAATTGTTCATGACCGCCCAGGCGCGCTACGCCGACCTGCTCCTGCCGGTAACATCAGCGGCGGAGCGCAGCGACCTGACCCGTCCCTGGCCGTCCGGCCCTTATTTCACGTTTATGAACCGTGCGCTAAACCCGCTGGGCGAATGCAAATCCGACCTGGACATCGTCAGTGAGCTGGCGAAACGCCTGGGCATCGAAGGATTCAATCCCCATACCGAGGACGAATGGCTGAAACTGTTTGTGGACCTCAACCCTGAATATCAACAACATATCAAAGACTATGATCGGTTCAAAACAGACGGCATTCACCGGGTAGAGCTGGAGCATCCCATCATCGCCTTCAAGGAGCAAATCGATGATATTCAAAACAATCCCTTCCCTACTCCGTCGGGCAAGATCGAAATTTTTTCCCAGCGGGTCGCCGATCTAAACAAACCGGATACGCCACCGATACCGAAGTACATGCCGACACCGGAAGACCGCAACGACCCCCTGTTTGAAAAATACCCGTTGCAACTGCTCACCCCCCATCCCAAAAACCGGGTACACTCAGAACTCTATATGGTGCCCTGGCTGCGGGAGGTGGAAGAACACCGCGCGTGGGTCAACCCGGTCGATGCCGACTTGCGGGGCATAAAGAACGGCGATGAGATCCACGTCTTCAATGATCGCGGCAGGGTGGCGATAAAAGCCTGGTTGACCGAAAGAATCATACCGGGGGCCATCTGCATATTCGAGGGGGCCTGGTACAACCCGGACAAAGACGGTGTCGATCGCGGCGCCTGCGCCAACACACTGACCAGGGATGCCTACTCGGGCGGCGGCGCCGCGGTGTTGAACACCTGTTTGGTTGAAATCGAGAGAGCATAAACTGTCTATTTTCACCGCAGAGACGCTGAGGACGCAAAGAAAAAGTATTATTCTCATTGGCGTTGAGAGGACGCCAATGAGAAAACTATCGCTGCTTCGCAGCCGCTATTACAATAACAGTATACTGCAAATTTATTGAATTTTGTTCTCAGTTAACAAATATTTGTTCTACAGCCAAAAAAATAAGCATGCCCGGAGGGCTGGTTGATTTTGCATTGCCATCCTTCTCAAGGGCAATGCAAAAAGAGTAATAACCTCTGCGCTCTCTGCGCCTCGAGCAACGCGGGCGCTGAATAATTCAGTATTGAACGGAGATTTTAGAATGCAGATAGGATTTTATTTCGACCAGACGAGATGCACCGGTTGCAGTGCCTGCCGAGTGGCCTGCAAGGACTGGAACGATATTCCGGCCGGGCCGGAGAACTGGATGCGGGTGCGCTACACGGAAAAAGGCAAATTTCCGAAACCGTTCGTCAGTTATATAATCGCACCCTGCTGGCACTGCGCCGAGCCTGTGTGTGCCGCCGCCTGCCCGGTTGATGCCATCACCAAGCGCCCAGAAGACGGCATCGTGCTGGTCAACAGTGACGCCTGCCTGGGCAAAGGCGAATGCGATGTCAAATGTTTGAAAGCCTGCCCCTATGATGCGCCCCAGTTCGGACCGGAAGATGACGCTAAAATGCGCAAGTGCGATTTCTGCCTGGAGCGGCATCTGGAAGGAAAGCTTCCCGACTGCATCGAAGCCTGCCCGGTTCGCGCCCTTGACGCCGGGCCATTGCGTGAATTGGAAAATAAGTATGGCGACGGCAAAGAAGCCGTTGATTTCAGATATTCGAAACGAACGCAGCCGGCAGTGGTCATCAAGCCAAAAGTGGTTCCGGCCAATCTCGAGGGATAAAAGGTGGACCATAATTTCGCTTCAAATCAAAATAGGTTTCAGGAATCAGGTCTCAGAGGACAGATGACAGAAGTCAGACGACAGAGGACGTAGGAGAGGATTCTGAACGACCAATCTGTCTTCTGTCCTCTGTTATCTGTCATCTGATTATGGGGAGGTAATTGATGCCCAAAGTAGACTTAAACGTCATCGGAAAGAAAACCGAGCCTGTTGTTTTTGAATACACCTGGCGGGACGTGGTGCTGTATGCGCTGGGTGTCGGAGCGACGGCCGAAGAATTGTCCCTGGTCTACGAAAATGCACCCGGCGGGCTCAAGGTTTTGCCAAGCTTTTGCGTCGTCCCGGCCGTCAGGGCTTTTCCCAAGTTTGGTGATGATATCGATTGGTCTCTCATGCTGCACGGGGAGCATACCATTCGCCTCTCGCGCCCAATTCCAGCCGAAGGCAAACTGGTTCAGACCGGAGTGATCACCGACATCTTCGACAAAGGCAAGGGGGCGGTATTTCATGCCAAAATCACGGGTGAAACCGAAGACGGCCGACACCTTTATGATGCCCACTGGGCCATTTTCTATCTGGGTGCCGGCGGCTTCGGCGGCGACCCCGGTCCAAAGACAAAACCGGTAACGCCGCCGGAGAAGGTCGCGCCCGATTTCAGTTTTACCTGCAAAGTGGCCGAGAACCAGGCCGCCCTGTACCGCTTAAGCGGTGACCGCAATCCCCTGCACATCGATCCGGCTGCGGCCAGACGGGGTGGCTTTGACCGCCCTATCCTGCACGGTCTGTGCACCTATGGCATCGCCACCCGTGCCCTGGTCAATATCCCGCTGGCGGGTGATGTCAGCCGGCTGAAGGAATTCAGGGCCAGATTTACCAGCAGCGTTTATCCCGGCGATACGTTGACCACCGAGGGCTGGAAAACCGAAGGCGGATATATCGTCCAGGCCAAAACAGAGCATAATATCGTTCTAAGCAATGCCCTGGCGTTAATTAAATAAAGGGTTCTGGGTTCAACGTTCAGGGTTCAGGGTTTGACCTTCCGCAACCCTGAACTGTGAACCCTGAACCTTTGAACCTTATAGAAAGAAAGGAAAAAACAACATGAACATCGACGACATCAAAAACATCGCCGTTATCGGCGCCGGAAACATGGGCCACCAGATCGCCATGCTGTGCGCCATTCACGGCTACAAAACCGTATGCACGGACATTAACCCGGATATCCTGAAAAAAGCAGAGAACTTTGCCGATACCTACCTGGCCGGCCGCGTGGAGAAAGGGCGACTGACCCAGGATCAGGCCACCGCCGCCCGGGAAAGGATTGCATTCACCGGCAGTATGGAGGAAGCCGTCAAAGACGCGGACTATGTCATCGAGGCCGTACTGGAGATTCTGGACCTGAAACGCAAGATCTTTGCCGACCTGGACCGAATGGCGCCAGCTCATGCCATCCTGGCCACCAACAGCTCCGCCATCATCAGCTCCAAAATAGCAGATGCTACCGACCGTTCGGAAAAAGTTCTGAACGTGCATTTTTTCAATCCTGCCCTGGTAATGAAACTGGTGGAAGTCGTCCAGGGACCCCATGTATCGGACGAAACCAGGGAAATCTCCATGGCGCTGTGCGAAAAACTCGAAAAGGTACCGGTTCACCTCAAAAAGGAAGTCGACGGCTTCCTGCTCAACCGCATCTTTGCCGCCATTACCCGCGAGGCCCTGTGGCTACTGGAAATGGGGGTTGCCAGTATGGAAGACATCGACAAAGCCCAGGTGTATGGCGCCGGCCACCCCATGGGCACCTTCCGCCTGATGGATCTCACCGGCATCGATCTGACCTATATCATGGGCATGGAAGCCTTCCGCGAAACCGGCGATGTCCGCCATCTGCCCAGCCCCAGCGTGGTCGAAAAATACTGTAAAGGAGACTACGGTCAGAAAACCGGTAAGGGGTGGTACGACTATACTAAAAAATAAGCGCAATGCGCTTATTTTTTGGTTGATTGAGTTGAATGGTTGATTGAGTTGATTAAGTTGCCGTAACGGCTGATTTAACTTAATCAACTTAATCAACTCAATCAACTATTAACCTTCCGACAGAATACTGGAGGAAAAGATGGCAGCCAAATTCGTCAGTGAACGCAATATAAAATTTTTGCTCTATGAAGTGTTCGATGTGGAGTCATTGACCGGGTATGATTACTACCGCGAGCATAACCGCAAGGTGTTTGACATGGTCTTGAAAGCGGCCGTCAAACTGGGCAAGGATCTATTATTTCCGATATTTGAGGAAATGGACCGCAACCAGCCCGAACTGGTGGACGGGGAGGTCAAGGTACACCCGTCTGTTAAAACCATCATGAAGGAATTCGGCGAAGGCGGCTGGATAGCCAGCCGGTTTCCTTTCGACAAGGACGGCGAACAATTGCCCAGTCTGGTGGCCGACGTCTGTGAATTTATTTTTTCGGCGGCCAATTACTCGGCCAATGCCTACCCCAGCCTCACCTTCGGTGCCTCGCACCTGATTGATTCTTTCGGCAGCAAAGAATTATTCGACACTTACGTACCTAAAATGCATGCCGGTGAATGGCAGGGCACCATGGCCCTGACCGAGCCCGAAGCCGGCTCTTCCCTGGCGGACATCACCACCACGGCCGAGCCTGCCGCTGGAGGTTATTATCTTATCAAAGGCCAGAAAATCTTTATATCCGCCGGCGACCACGACGGGGTGGAAAACGTTGTTCACCTGATGCTGGCGAAAATCGAAGGTGCTCCGGCCGGTGTAAAGGGCATCTCCCTTTTTGTCGTTCCCAAAAACCGGCTGGACGACAACGGCAATCTGGTCTCCAATGATGTCGCCGCTGCCGGGGTTTATCACAAGCTGGGTTACCGGGGATGCCCCATCCTGCAGCTGAGTATGGGGGATAAAAACGACTGTCGCGGCTGGCTGGTCGGAGAGCCCCATAACGGCCTGATGTACATGTTTCAGATGATGAATGAAGCGCGCATCGGCGTGGGAATGGGCGCCACTGCCATGGCCACCGCCGCCTACTATGCCGCTCTGGACTATACCAAAGCACGCCTTCAGGGGCGCAAACTGGGGCAAAAAGACCCGCACCTGCCGCCGGTGCCCATCATCGAACATGCGGATGTCAAGCGCATGCTGCTCTTCCAGCGGGCCGTCGTCGAAGGTGCGCTTGCCCTGATCATGCAATGCAGCAAGTATGTTGATTTTCAGAAGGTGCTCGGCGCCGAGGACAGGGAGAAATATCATCTCCTGCTGGAAATCCTGACACCGATTGCCAAAACCTATCCATCCGAGATGGGCATTCTTTCCATCAGTCAGGGATTGCAGTGCCTGGGCGGCTCCGGCTACTGCGACGACTATCCCCTGGAGCAGTATTACCGCGATTGCCGCATCCACCCGATTCACGAGGGCACCACCGGCATCCAGGGCATGGATCTGCTGGGCCGCAAAGTGATTATGAAAAACGGACAGGCCTTTCTGTATTTTATCAACGAAATCGAAGACGCCATCGGGGCAGCCCGGTCATACAGCGAGTTAAGGGGATTTGCCAATGACCTGAACACCACCCTGACAGATCTGCAGGACGTCACCCAGCATCTCATCACGCTGGCGCAGCAACAGGGGCCTGAGGCCTTTTTGGCAGATGCCACCCTGTATCTTGAATTGTTCAGTATCGTGACCATTGCCTGGCAATGGCTGCTGCAGGGTGTTGCCGTACAGAAGGCGCTGCAGAACGGTGCCAAAAAAGCAGATCAGAATTTTTACCAGGGCAAAATGTTCGCCCTGCGCTATTTCTTCTCCTATGAACTACCCAAAACACAGGGCCTGGTTAGACGCTTGATGAGTGACGACCAACTCACTGTGGAAATGCAAACCGATTTTTTTAATGATTAGGCCCTCGGCACGGGTAGCATCGTGAATTTCAGGGGGTAAAAATTAAGGAGACTGTGTCAAAAGACTGGCAACCGCCTATTTACTGATCGTCATGTCGGACTTGATCCGGCATCCAATTGCGGAAAGAGCCCAAACTGCACTGGATTCCGGATCAAGTCCGGAATGACAAAAGAGAAACTTCTGCTCATGTCTACGCGCTGAAAACCCCGAAGGACTTCTGCAAAATGGGGCCTGTTTCTCCATCCAATGATGAAGGATTGATTTCATGCTTTGACTATCTCAAGGGCTGGTTTAAACTATCCTGGCGACTGCCGGCCATATTGCGCACCCAGAAAGATGTTTTGAATGTAGGCATTGAAAACCGGGAATCCTGGGGCAGTATGCTGGAGGAAAATGCCCTGAAATTTCCGGACAACCCGGCTATCAAATCCGCCGAAGCCAACCTGAGCTGGCGGGAATACAACGAAGCCGTGAATCGTTGTGCCAATTTTTTTATTTCAAAAGGGCTGAAAAAAGGCGATGTGGCTTGCATTTTTTTGGAAAACCGTCCGGAGAATCCGAATATCAATTGCTGACTGCTGATATCTACGCGGATATTATGGATAACAAACACAAATTCTAGGGCAGATCCTTTTTCCGAATTCGAGCCTGAAAATAAACTTCCAATAGTTATCGGAGCCAGATGGTATCATGAAAAATGAAGAGATCCGTGTGATTCGAACCGTTTGCCCGGCGCATTGCGGTATCGATGCCTGCGGCATATCGGCCCATGTTCGGAAAGACCGGGTGGTCAAGGTGGAACCGGCCGCGTTTCCGAATCCGAAGCATCGCCGCATTTGCCTGCGCGGGCTTTCCAGCCTCGACATCACCTATCACCCGGATCGGCTGCAATATCCGATGCAGCGGATAGGAAAACGCGGAGAGGGAAAATTCGAACGAATTTCCTGGGATGATGCGCTGGATTTCATTGCCGGCAAGTTTAAAAAAATTGCCGCCCAGCACGGATGGCCTGCCATCGCCTGGGTGCTTGGCGGCCCGGGCGCCGGAACCACCAAATTCGGTGCTTACCTGCGTCTTGCCAGCCTGACCCAGTCGACCCGTGTAAGCGCATGGGGATACGGCGATGCCGGCTTGCCCTGCGGCAGCCGCATCATTTTCGGCACCCAGTTTCCTTATGGTTTGCTGTTTGCGCAGCTGTGGTCCGGGGCGCCGGAGGCCGACATGATCGTTGTCTGGGGCGCCAACCCCGGTGAATCCCAGCCGTTGAACCTGATGCGTCCGATTATGGATGCCAAAGCCCGCGGCGCTCGTCTGGTGGTCATCGATCCGCGCTTCACCGTCACGGCATCCAAAGCGGACCAGTATGTCGGAATCAAACCCGGCACGGATGCGGCCCTGGCGTTGGGCCTGATGCATGTTATTTTTGAAAAAGGTCTGCAGGATGCTGCATTCTTGCTGCGGCATACAACGGGACCCTATCTGGTGAGGGCTGACAACGGTCAATATTTGCGCGGCCGGGATATCTGGCTGCCGGAAGAAACGGAATACATCATTTGGGATCAAGCGACCGATGCACCCAAACCACGCAACACAGCCGGTGCTCAGCCGGCTCTGACCGGCGCTTTTGCAGCCGATGGCATCGCCTGCAAGCCCTCATTACAACTTCTGATGGATCTGGCGCGGGAATATGATCCCCGGCATACGGCCGGCATTACCGGTATCGAAGCCGATCTGATCATCAAACTCGCCGAACGAATCGGAAGGTCAACTTCAACTATTTTTGTCACCCACATGGGGTTCACCCGCACCTATCATGGGGACATCTCCTTGCGGGGACTGGGCACCGTGGCTGCACTGACCGGTAACGTCAGCGCCACTTTCAGAGGCGGTCATCTGCCGGCTGTGTTGAACTGGAAACCGTTTCTGAAGGCCCGGCCGGAAAAGCCTTCCTATTCTCGGCTCGGGATACTGCAGCTTTACGATGCCGTCATCACCGGCAAACCCTACCCTGTCAAAGCGGTATGGTTTGCGTTTATCAACTTTTTAAACCAGTGCGCCAACAGCAGAAAAATTGCCGAAGAACTGTTTCCCCGGCTGGACCTGATCGTCGACACCGAATTGTTCATGACGCCCACCGCCCGCTATGCCGATATCCTGCTGCCGGTCTGCAGCTATCTGGAGTTTTCGGATTTGATCCCCCATCCCTATCCGCACGTTCAGCTCCAGCAGAAAGTAATCGATCCGTTATATGAATCGAAATCGGATGTCGACATCGCCGCCGGACTTGCCCAACGCCTGGGATTCGGGGAATATTTCGCCGGTGGTGAAGAGGCCTTCATCGATTTGATTCTCGATTCGGGCAACGATTCTATCAAGGGCATTACCCGGGAAAAATTGAAAGACGGCGCCCTGCCCCTGACGTATATTCCGGAGATGGATCAGGAATTCAATATGCCGTTTGGGACACCGTCCGGCAAAATCGAATTGTATGCCGAGGGGCTTGCGACCGAGGGCGAGGCGCTGCCGGTTTTCCTTGAGCCGGTGGAAACGCCGCTCAAACCTGAAAAGAAAAAGTATCCCCTGGCATTCATCCAGGGACACAGCCGTTTCCGAACTCACTCCATGTTTGCCAATGTGGGCTTGTTGCAGGAAATGAATCCGGAGCCTGTGGTTGAAATTAATCCGATCGATGCGGGGGCAAGGCGTGTAGCGGACGGCGACATGGTTACGGTGTTCAATGATCGTGCCCGTACAACCCTTAAAGCCAGATTAACAGATGGGGTGCGCCCCGGGGTTGTTAACATAACCCAGGGCTGGTGGATCGACCAGTTCACAGAAGGCAGTGTCAATCACCTGACCCACGAGATCATCAACCCGGTTCAAGAAAAGGTTTACGAGCCCAATATGCATATGAACGATGTGGCGGTTCAAGTTAAAAGGTACACGGAAGATTAATAGGTCGAATACGCGAATGAAAAAAGCATCATATTTATTAGGACACGGATGAACACAGATGCACACGGATTTATAAAATAATAATCCTGTTGCGGGCGTAAAGCCCGCACGAAAAATACTTATCCGTGTGCATCCGTGTCCAAATTTTACCATAGCTATTTTAAAAGGAGGCCCGTTCATTGAATAAGCATTTAGGATTCGTCATAGACCAGGAGCGCTGCATCGGGTGTGAGGCCTGCACCGTTGCCTGTATAAAGGAGAACCTGGGCCAATCGGGCTGGATCCGGGTGGCAACCCTTGATGCTCCCTGCAAGGATACACCGGCCGGCACGTTTCCGAGCCTGACGATGCATTTTATGCCGATCCTGTGCAATCATTGCCAGCAGCCGCCGTGTGCGACTGCCTGCCCCCTGGAGGCTATTGTCAAATCTAATGACGGGCCTGTCATCCTGAATCAAGAAACGTGTGACGGCTGTCAGGCCTGTCTGGATGCCTGCCCCTACGGCGCCATCCAATTTAATGACCAAAAAGACAAAGCCGAGAAATGCAACCTTTGCCACCACCGCATCGAAAAGGGCTTTGAACCTTTTTGCGTCATCTGCTGCGAAGGCCAGGCGATTCACTTTGGCGATTTCAAGGATCCGGACAGCATCGTCTCACAGATGGTTGCATCAGCGAAGTGCTTCTGTCTGAAACCGGATGAAGGCACGGATCCGGCAGTATATTACCTACCACCCAATAAGCCCAGAGGTTTATAGATATTTAATCTTGGGGACAGGCAGCGTCACACGACACAAAAGAGATTTATTTGGCGTAATCTATTGCACATTCCGCCATACATAGGCGTGGGAGCAACATAATTGATTTGCCCGGGAACCCATGAACTTCATCACAGCAAATACAGATGGATCATGCTGCTCCTGCTATTCTTGCTTTACATCTGTTTCGGCATTGTCTCACGCGCCATCTTCCCGCTCGTCACCCCCATCCTGAATGACCTCCACATTAGCTATTCCCAGATGGGGTTCATTCTCGGCTCCTGGCAGCTGACCTATATCATGATGGCCCTTGGCGCCGGTTCAATTCTGGACCGCTGGGGTGTCCGCAGGTCCTTATTTGTCGGGGCGCTCGTAATCGGTCTATCAGCGAGCCTGCGCTTTTTCGCAAACGATTTTGCCTTTCTTTTGCTGGCGGTTGCCCTGTTCGGTGCGGGCGGCCCGATGATATCCATCGGCGGTCCCAAAACCATCTCGTTCTGGTTTCGCGGTCCGAGCCGGGGCATTGCCATCGGCCTTTACACGAGCGGGAACTGGATCGGCGGACTACTGTCACTGGCCCTGACCAACAGCCTGGTGATGCCCCTGGTTGGCAATAATTGGCGGATGGCCTTTGCGACTTACGGCATGACCACTTTTGGTATCGGACTGATTTGGTTACTGTTTGCGCGGGAAGGCGGACGCGAACCATCATCGGAGACCATGTCGATTATTGGCGTATTCAGCCGTCTCGTCAAACTGCCCGCTGTGCGCATTGTACTGACCATGGGTCTGTTGGCCTTTGCCATCGGTCATGGCCTTGCCAGCTGGCTGCCTAAAATTCTGGAGACAAGCGGAATGTCAGGCCAGCAAGCCGGCTTTGCTGCCTCAATTACAGTCGCCGCCGGTATCCCGTCGATTTTGATCATTCCATCGCTGGTTCCCTTGCATCACCGGGGGCGAACCATGGCCATACTATCGATATTGACTGCCGTGAATATCTTATTGGTCATGCAGGTTTCCGGAATGGCCCTTTTAATCGGCCTTGCCCTCCTGGGATTTATCAGCTCGCCTTTCATGTCGCTGCTGCTGTTAATCCTGATGGACAGCCCGGGGGTGGAAACCCGGCATATGGGTTCGGCCGGCGGCATGTTCTTTTGCGTGGCTGAAATCGGGGGTTTTGCCGGACCTTTTTTTATGGGAGTACTGGTGGATCTAACCGGCACTTTTATGGCGGGGGCGCTGTTTCTGGCAGGTTTGTGTATAGCCACTGCCGTGCTTACCTGTTTTTTGAGGCGATAAGCTGCTTGAGTCTGGCAATATGGGCCGGCCGCGTGCCGCAACAACCGCCGATAACCGTTGCACCGGCTTCTATCCAGTCGGCAGCATGGGCCGCGTATCTTTCCGGATCCAGATCTGTTCGCAGACCAAGGGACCCGTCGCTCTTTTTGTCCCCGGTAAGATCCCAATCTTCGGGAATCGGCTGGAATGTATTGGCATATCCGCCGGCATAAACCAGGCCGGCGTGCGCCAGCCAGGGAACCGCCCGGGTGATACTTTCCGGCGCGCAACAATTGGCCAGCACACCTGATACCGGCAGCTCCGCCAGGGCTTTCAAAGCGTCTTCAAGCGGTTCTCCGCTTCGCAGTCTGCCGGAACGGTCTTCGTGCAGGGTCCAGGACACCCAGACGGGTTTGCCGGTCTGGGTGGCAGCGACAGCGGCTGCGCGTGCCTCGTCCGCGCTGGACATGGTCTCGCACAATAGAAGATCGACGTGGGGGGCCAGCACCTCAGCCTGCTCGCGGTATAAAGGTTCGATCTCTTCAAATTTACCCACCCGGTCGGGCCGATAACTGCCGGCCAGGGGCGGCAGCGATCCGGCAACCACCACTGACCGGCCGGATTCATCGCGTGCCTCATCAGCCAATTTACAGGCTAACAGGTTAAGCGCCTCAAAGCGATCTTCGATACCGGCCCAGGCCAGATTGCTTTTGACGATGCCATAGGAATTAATCGTGATAATGTCCGCGCCGGCATCTATAAAATCACGATGAACCTCCCGGACCACCTGGGGCGCATCAATGAGAGCCCTGGCCGACCAGATAGAGGTCATCACATCGACGCCGCGAAAGCGCAACTCGCGCCCCATGCCGCCATCTAACAAGATCGTCCGCTGGGGAAGTTGTGGATCAGGCACCTTTCATCCTTGCAAGATCGTTATCTTTTTCACACCGATGATCGTATGTCATTTTTTGCCAACGGGACATGAGGTCTCACACAACCGGCAGCATTTCGCGACCCTCAAGCGATCGTCCCGGTTCTCATCCGCCTCGACAACCGCATTTTCGCGATCGATTATCATCTGATCCATGCACAGAGACCTGCTGTAGCCGCCGTTTCTGGCCGGAAGCATCTTTAAATTGAGCGGGTTGGCGATAGAAACTTTTTTTTGAAATGCTTTCTGCGGGCAGACGGTTCGGCAGGGCATGTGGCAATCGCAACACGGATCAAAATCAAGCGGCTTTGTCGCCGGCAATTTTATATTTACAAAGGCAGCGCGCAGGCGAACCCGGGGGCCATAGTCCGGTGTTACCAGCATATTATTCTTACCGATACATCCCAGGCCGGCCATAACGGCGGCATCTTTGAGCAAGATGCCGCCCTGGGCGATATAATAGGGCAATCCCTGTGCTGTGCAGCCTTTTTCCCTCCTGAGCCATTCGGTGATTGAGGCAATGATGTTCATGAGCATCTGATTGCCCGGTGTCCCCCCTTTTCGTCCCGCATACCACCAATCCAACTCGGGCTTATCTTCGGGGTGTTCGACGGCGACGACGATGGCCGATTGGGCATATTGCGGCCATAGCACCTCACCGCCGTCGCCGGGGACGTCGTCATTCAAGAAACTCTTATAACCGCCTGTGTGGGGATAGATCAGGTGGGAGGGAGATTGCTTCAGCGCTTCAACATCGGCGATTCCGGCCGCGCAGGCCCCCAGATACCTGGCTTTTTCGATGATTTGTTTATGTAATTCCTCGATCTTAGCGATGCCCATAAAATGCCTCCAGGTTGCCCGTTAAAACGGGCGCCAATCAAGTTGAGAACAGGCGTAACCCCGCTGACGACGCGATCTTCAGCCCCCACCCGGAAACCAAAGGTTTTGAAACTGCAATGGTTGCCCGCCTGCGCGCCAATGACGCGGGGTGAACAAAAAAAAGTCCCGAACCCTCTTGCCACCGATTAACCAATATCGAACTATCCCCCATGGCTTTTAAGTCAACCGGGATACGACCCTGCCCTGATGGACAACCTGTTTCAACGGGTTGAAGCCGATACGATAGGCAAGTTCGGCCGGTTCGTCAATGTCCCAGAGCACAAAATCAGCGTCTTTCCCGCTTTCAAGGGTACCGATCCGGTCCTGGCGCCCAAGGGCCCTGGCACCGTTACGGGTTATGCCCGCGAGGGCTTCCTCCGGGGTCATGTGAAACAGGGTGCACGCCATGTTGAGGATTAAAAGCAGCGATGTCGTCGGACTGCTGCCGGGATTACAATCGGTGGACAGCGCCATCGGCACGTTGTAACGGCGCAGAAGATCAACGGGCGGTCGTTTTTTCTCGCGTAGAAAATAAAATGCGCCCGGCAACAGGACCGCAACGGTTCCGCTGGCGGACATGGCCTGGATGCCTTGCTCGGATGCATATTCCAGGTGATCCGCCGACAGTGCCCCGAAACGGGCCGCCAGTGCGGCCCCATTTAAGTCGGACAGCTGCTCGGCATGCAGCTTAACCGTCAGGGCCAACTTCTGGGCCGTTTTGAAAACGCGTTCGGTTTGAGCGGGGGTGAAGGCGATGTTCTCACAAAAGGCATCAACGGCCACCGCCAACTTCTGAGCGGCCACCTCCGGCATGACGGTGTCACACACAAAATCGATATAGTCATCGCTTCTGCCCTCAAATTCAGGGGGCAGTGCATGGGCGCCAAGATAAGTTGGGACAATCGATACGGGATACTTTTCACCCAGTTGCCGGGCCACCCGCAGCATGCGCAATTCGGTCTCGAGATCCAGGCCGTAGCCGGACTTTATCTCCACCGTCGTGACACCTTCCCGCATCAAGGCTTTTAGCCGGGAGGCACTCTGTTTCAAGAGAACTTGCTCATCCGCCTCACGGGTCGCCGCAACCGTTGACCTTATCCCGCCGCCCTGACGGGCGATTTCCTCATAGGTCACCCCCAGCAGACGCAACTCGAACTCACGCGCACGGCTGCCGGCATAGACGAGATGGGTGTGGCAATCCACAAGTCCCGGTGTGATCCAGCCGTTTCCCCCGTCATGCACGTTCCCGACCCGGGATTCAAAATCTACCGGCAGGTCGGCTCTTTTCCCTACCAAGGCAATTTTGTTCCCGGCGACAGCGATGGCACCATCTTTGACCATTCCGTATGGGTCGCCTGCGGTCATCGTGGCCAGATGGACGTTCAGCCAGAGGGCGTCGACCTTTTCGGGGATTACGTTTTTGGCGGGTTTCATTTTGCGCTGCTCTCCCTTATCAGGGTATCGGTTGCGGTAATGAAATGCTCAGGTCCTGTCTCCCGGGGATAGTGATGTACCCTGGGCGACCGGGCACGCGAGTTCGCAGTACCGACAAGGTTTAACCACCTCACTGGGCTCCTCGATCCCCATGATCGAACCATCGAGTATCTCTGCTTCAGCTTCACGTTTGTCATTCTCCTGCATGCAAAGCGCCCTTTCATAGGCCCCGCTTCGAAACGCGTTCCGGGGGCAGGCCCGGTGGCAGGGCTGATCGCAGCCGCTGCAGGGATCGAAATCGAGCGGACCGGTCGGTTCGAGCCCTGCTTCCATGAATATCCCCCGCAACCGGACACGGGTTCCATAATCGGGTGTAACCAGGAGATTGTTTTTGCCGATAACCCCCAGACCGGCCAGATGAGCGGCGTCTTTGAGGAAAGCCCCGCCGAACTCGATCTGGTACGGCAACGAAAGGGCATTGATGCCCAGCGCTTCATCCAGCCAGATCCGAAGTCTTTTTGACTGCGATCGCATGACACCGTTGCCGGGCGTAAACCCCTGGACCTTCATGCTCCACCAATCCAATGCGGGCTGGCTTATGGGATGAACCAAGGCCCACACCAGTACTGATCTGTGCTGTTCGCGCCATTTAAAGCCTTTAAATTTAAAGTAATTCGGCGATTCGGGACCATATGTCTCGTAAAAAGGCGATTGGGCGTATCGCTCATAGGATTTGGACGCTTTCAGATCTGCGATTCTCGCGATGCCTGCCAGCGAGGCACCCAGCTGCTTGGCTTTATTGACGATGGTCTGCTCAATTTTGTTGCCTTCGAATTTCATTTTGTTTGGGTCCTTTTCAACCCGGACACATTAAGCGATTTTTTTTCGCAGGTTGCACAACCATGCTGACCAGCGCATCAGCCGCAACCACCCCCTGACCTTCAGCCAGGATCATCAGCGGATTGATATCGAGCTCGATGATGGACGATGGGTCATGTTCGACCATGCCGGCTACCGCCAGAATGGCACGGGCGGCAGCATTAACATCAGCCGGCGCTCTCCCCCGGAACCCCCTTAGCAGCGGTGCACACTTCAACCGACCCAAGGCCTGCAACACATGCTCTCTGCTGGTCGGAAGCAGCAGTGACACGCTGTCATGCATGAGCTCGACCAGGACCCCGCCACCCCCGACCAAAAGATAAGGCCCGAACTGCTCGTCACGGGCCACGCCGACGATAATCTCCGCCATGACGCCGTCGATCATCTTCTCGATCAAATATGACTCGGACAGACCGGTCATCCCCAGCACGGCGGCCCCGACCTCGTCGGCGTTGTTAAGCGCAATTCTGACGCCGCCGGCTTCGGTCTTGTGGGCAATGCCCACGGCTTTGGCAACAACCGGATAACCCAGCTCATCGGCGGCCGCGGCGGCCTCTTCGGCGCCATGAACAACCCGGGCGCGGGGTATCGGCACCCCCCACCGGGCAAGGAGCTTCTTGGATGCAACCTCGTCCAACACCGTGGGGGAGCCATCCGGCCCTTGATCGGTGCTCGCCATCAACGGCGGACAGGGCGGCCTGCTCCAGGCCGTGCCCACATCGACAGCCGCCTGAATGCCTGCGATTCCGGTTTCGATGCCGGCAAGCATCGCAACGCCCTGCTCCATCAACCGCACGGCCACCGATTCGGTCAGCGTATCGGTAAAGGTCGCCAGCACGGCACCCTTTGTATTGGTTTGCCGGACAGCCCGCACAAATCCCCTTTCAGCCCCACCCCAGGATGATTGATCACAGAGGTCCTCTCTCGGGTAATCGAGCAAACACAGCGCTATATCAAAACCCTCGGACAAAAAGGCGGTAAACTTCTCGGCCATATGGTCTTCATCATCCCAGTTGAACATCTGGTAATCGAACGGGTTGGCTGCCACGATCCGCTCGTGGATCTTCGTGCGAAGTCTTTGCGCAACCTTTTCGGACAGCGGCGGCATGTCAAGGTCCGGGCCCAAGGCATCCGCCAGAAGCGTCAGATCGCCGCCCGAGGTGCTCATGGCCCCGATCCGACCGCCGTTCAACGGGCCTAAAACGTGCAGTACCTTCAGCGCTTCCATAAGCGCTTCCAGAGAGTCGACCCGGGCCACGCCGAGCCGCCTGAAAAGCGCACTGACCAATTCATCGGAACCGGCAAGCGAGGCGGTATGGGATACCACCATCTTCTGAGCGACCCCGGAGCGACCGGTCTTGACGGCAACGATGGGTTTGCCCATCGCGCGGGCGACGTTGACGGCCTGCTGGAAAGACTGCGGGTCAGACATCGTCTCGACATAGAGCCCGAGCGCCGTTACCCGATCCTGGCGGGCGAAGGTCTGGATGGCATCATGGATGTCAAACTTCAACTTATTGCCCAGGGACAGCAGGTAGGCAATGGGAAGGCCTCGTCGTTGCATGGTAAGACTGAAGCCGACATTGGAAGACATGGTGATGATGGCAACGCCTTGTTCGACCCGTCGGCCACCCTGCTGGTCGGGCCAGAGCATCGCCCCGTCCACGTAGTTGAGGAGCCCATAACAATTCGGTCCGATCAGGGGCATGTCACCCGAGGCTTCCATAAGTTGTTCCTGGAGTTGGGAGCCCTCCTCGCCTGATTCGATAAAACCGGTGGCATAGCAAACGGCGCCGCCCGCATTCCGCGCGGCAAGATCTCTGACGATGTCGATGGTAAGAAAACGGTTAACGCCCACGTACGCGGCATCGGGGCTTGCCGGCAGATCACCTACCGACCGGTAAACCGGTCGCCCCAGGATTTCCGTTTTGGTAGGATGCACGGGCCAGATCTTTCCTCTGTATCCCATGCGATCGCTCTGGCGAATCACCTCCTGGGCCTGGGCACCGCCAAAAACAGCTATGGATCGTGGTTTCAAAAGACGCTCAATCGACATGTGCTGCTCTCTGAATTATGACAGAATTATTCTAACTATTTCTTTTTGGCCGGTTCAGTGATTTCCTCTTCGATGTTGATTATTTTCTTAGCATAATTGGCGTATTCCTCAAGCGGCGTCGTCGCTCTCACCACCAGCTTGGCGCCGTCCGGAGACCCGCCGCCGTGCATACAGCCCGGCACGCCGGCGCCGATGGTCAGCCATTCGGAAAGGCGGGCGGCCTTAAAACGGGATTCGGCAGATCCGGCACCGGCTTTGAGACATTTTTGGATCAGGTGGCCATACTGGGGACTGGCAAAGTCCTTATAAGACGGCATACAACCGGTTTCGACAATGCCGCCGCCGATTTCCTGGGTCAACCGCTTCACTTCGTAGGGCAGGGTGGCGACCATAACCTTGTTGGCATGGGCGGTGTGCGAATCCGCGAAGTAAGATCCGGACGGATGCTTGAATCCCAGCGCAATGGCCCCGGCACCCAAGCCGAAGGTAATCGTGTTGTTGATGGACATCTGGGTCAATTTGTCTGAAAATGTCTTCGCGGACAGCCCGTTGGCCCGGGCCATCAGCACCGAGGCGCCGATCATGACATCGCCCTGGCCGCAAACGCAGGCACCGATGCAGGCCCGGTAGTTGGCGGTAAAGTATTGAATGAACTTGGCCGTATATTCGGCTTCCCGGCACATGAATACCCGTTCGTTGGGCACAAAAACATCTTCGAACAAGAGCCAGCCCTGGGTGATGCCGGTGTCGGGGGTTTCCACGTCGGCGGTATCTTCCAGTTCCCGCCGATCGCTGGGCCGGGTGGCTTCGACAATGGTTAACCCTTCGATATCCCTGGGGACAACGCAGGCCAGAGCAAAATCTTTGTCGGCATCCCCGTACACGCTTCCGGGAAGCAGAAAAATTTCCTGGGATGCCGCCGTGCCGCAAATCATCAGCTTGGCGCCCCGGATGACGATACCGTCCTCGCGCACTTCCGCCACCCGCAAATTGGTGTCCGGGTCCGGTTGTTGCGAAGGTTTCAGGCTGCGGTTGCCTTTGGCATCGGTCAGTGCACCGGCCACGGTTATTCCCCTTTCCTCAGCTGACAGGATCCAGTTTTTGAGCCGGGTCTGATAATCGGTGCCGTGTTCCGCATCGATTTCGCGGCTGACGGCCCACATCACGTTCATGGCATTCCAGCCCACGCAAACCGCGCCGGTACAACTTCCGGTGCGTCGGTAGTTCTGGCGCTTCATGCGCATATTCATAATGAGATCTTCCGGTTCCTGCATCATGGAATTCCAGCGCAGAACCTTTTCAGCGCTAAAAACCGATGTTGCCGTATAGATATCTGCCAGTGCCGGATCATTGGCAGCATCATAATTGAGGGCATGGCTTTCCACGGTTCTTTTGGTGGCCGGATGGGTCGTGACGTCCTCGATCAGTTCGCCGAATTTATAAATGTTCGGACGGAGTTGTCGCAGTGCTTCCAGATAATCATTTCTTGTTTTGATTGCCATTTTTTGCTCCCTTTAAATCGTTTATGGTATTTATTGGAAAGTATGAAGAATGCGAATATGTTACGCAATTAATTATCTCTGGAAGGCCAGGAAGCTGGGATGCCTGAAAGCTGATGAACAGAGACAGCTTAAAAGCTTTCCAGCCTCCAGGCCTCGAGCTTTTGTCAACATGTCACCTTTTTTTCCTGGTATGCTTTTATTTTTTGTATCAACACGGGGACAAACGCCCGGCAGTCGTCGACTATCCCATAATCCACCTGATCAAAGACCGGTGATTTGTCATCGCTGTTGATGGCCACCATCACTTTAGCGTCAACGACCCCGACAAGGTGCTGCTGCTCTCCGGACAGACCGACCCCGATATAAAGCCGGGGGCTGACCATTTTACCGCTTTGTCCGATCATGGTTGCCAGCTCGGTCCATCCCTCATCCACTGCCGGCCGGGTGGATCCCAGGGCGGCATTCAGCGACTTCGCCAAATCGGCAATTTGCTTCCACCCTTCCAGATCACCGGCGCCGGCACCGCCGGCCACAACGATAGCGGCTGACTCCAATGGCACGCCTTCAGGCTCTTCCCGAACAATTTCCAGGATTTCGATTCGATCGGACCCTCTGTTCGGCGCATCTATCTCGACGATTTCGCCGCATCTGGTTTCGTCCGGTTCGGGTGCGGCAAATACCCCTTTGGCCACGGTTGCCATCTGCGGGCGTCTTCGCGGGCAGATTATCGACAACAAACCGCCATAGGCAGGGATGCGCTGCTCGAGGTTCCGGTTTTCATCGAGCACCAGGTCGATACAGTGCGCGGTCAATCCGGTTTTCAGTCGGGCCGCTACCAGCGGGGCTAATTCCCTGCCCGTGGCAGTCGATCCGATCAGAATGATTTCCGGCTTGTGCGCCTGGGCAAGGTTGACGATGATGTCAGTGTAGATCTCCGGGTGATAAAATGCCAATTCAGGTGCATTGCCCAAAAATACCCGATCCGCGCCGGCGGCAATCAGCTCCTGGCTTCGGTTTTTAATATCATTTCCCAGCAGAACGGCCCCAACAGACGTATGGAGTTCATCCGCCAGTTTACGTGCCTGACCGATCAATTGGGTCGATACCGACAGCAGGCGGCAATCAATCTGCTCGGCAATCACCCAGACGGCGCCACCGCTTCTGTTCGATGTCGTCATTACAGCAACCCAGTCCCTATCAGTTTATTGAGCAACAAATCAGCCTTTTCTTCTCTGGTGCCCCCGATAAACTCAACCTCCCGTCTGCTCTCTGAGGCACTCAGTTCGGAAACAATGGTGGGGGAACCCTTCAGACCGACAGCATCAGGTGATACGCCCAGATCACCAAGGCCCCACTGTTCGATTTCTTTTTTACGGGCCTTGATAATTCCTGAAAAACTCAACGCCCGGGGGGTGTTCACTTCTCTTGTCACCGTAAATACAGCCGGGAGCCTTACCTGCATCAGGCGGTAGCCATCGTCGATAGCGGCTTTGACCTTCCAGGCGTTTTGATCCGATGCGACGATCTCCTTTACCATGGTGACAACCGGAATATTTAGAAAAGTTGAGATTTGGGGGCCGACCCACTCGGTACTGCCGTCGCTGCTGGCCATTCCGCAGAGAACCACATCAAAAGGACCGGTTTTTTCAATACCGCTGGCAAGGGTAAAAGCCGTCGCAAAGGTGTCGGCCCCACCGAATGCAGGATCGCTGAGCAAAACCCCGCGGTCGGCTCCCAGGGCCAGACACTCCTTGACGATATTGCCGGCCTCGGGAGGTCCCATGCTTAAAACCGTGATGTGAACCCCGGTCTTTTCCTTCAGTTGAAGTGCCACTTCGAGCGCATTTTTATCCAATGGGTTCACCACCATCGGCACGTCACACCGCAAAAGGGTTTTCGTGACCGGGTCGATTTTAATATTGCAGGCCTCTTTTGGATCCGGTACCGCCTTGACACAGACAACAATGTTAAGCATTTGTTTAAACCTGTTTAATCCATTGAACTGAAGCTTAGTTGATTATTTCTAAAACCAAATAAATTGTTTGGAAAACCTGTTTCAAACACTTAGATCATGGGCGAAGACAAGGCGCAGGTTGACCAAAAAACGGCGCATACACGTTAGTATGTGAGTATTTTTGGTCAACATGCAACGCAGTATTCGACCATGAGATTGGGTTTGAAACAGGTTTTAGGACAGTACCCACCTACCGATGATAACCTTCATAATATCGGATGTCCCGGCTGAGGGTCCGACCACGTAAGAATCACGCAAAAATCTCGATACCGCATATTCTTCCATGCAACCATAACCGCCGTGAATATCCACCGCCATTTTGGCAGCTATCTGGCAGGCCTCGGTGGTGTAGTATTTGGCGACGGCAAATTCATTGCTGGAACGCTGGCCGTTGTCCTGCATCGCGGCGGCACGATAGCCCAGAAGTTTCCCGGCTTCCAAATCGATTTTCATATCCGCCAGCTTGTTTTGAATGGTCTGAAGGGCGGCAATCGGTTTGCCGTAAAGAATCCGCTCATTGGCAAACTTGATGGATTCTTCCAGGCAGGCAGCCTGGAGGCCTAACGCAACCCCGACCATGCCGCCGCGGCCGACATCACCGATGGCAGCCATGGTAACCCTCAGTCCCTTCCCTTCTTCTCCCAGCAATTGACCGGCGGGAACGCGACAGCTCTCGAATGCCAGTTCGCCGGTGTTGCAGCCCCGCATACCGACCTTGTGCTCTTTGTGGGTGGCTTTCCAGCCTTGCATGTCTGTATCCAGCACGAAGGCACAAAACGCTTTAGGGTTGTCTTCGTCTTTGGCCAGCACCGTAATGGTATCGGCGATATGGGAATTGGTGATAAAGCATTTGCGGCCGTTTAAGATAAAATCGTTCCCCTCTTTTTTGTACGACGATCGGATGCCGGTGGGATCGGATCCTCCCGTGGCTTCGGTTACGGCAGTGGTGGACAGACGCTGTCCGCTGGCCAGCCCCGGCAGATATTTCTTTTTAAGCTCCTCGGAGCCGAATTTTACGATGGGCTCGATGCCCAGGGCGAACACCTGAAGCATCATGGCTGCTGCTACCGAAACGCGGCTGATTTCCTCAACGGCGATCATCCGCTCGGTATACCCCAGTCCAAGACCACCGTATTCCTCCGGGATGGTAATCGCCATCATTTCGGCCGCGCCCATGGCTTTAACCAGGGCGTCACTGACGTCTCCGGTTTCCTCCATCTCAGCCACCCTGGGCGCTACCTGTGTTTCCGCAAATTCTCTGGCCGCTTTTCTAAACATTTCTTGCTCTTCAGTGAACGTAAAATCGATCATATTAAACCTCCCTCCTGAAAATTTGTAAGCGTCTAACCCTTGAGTCTGTCTATATAATCAATCAGCGCGTTAATGGAATGGTTCAAGTTGTCAGTGGACCTGTCCGCACTGTAATTCACGGAAGCACCCAGCATGCCGTTAAATAAGATTTCGGTTACCGCATCGGTGTCGATGCCGTTGCAGAACTCCTCGGAATCTTTGCCCTCGTTCAGGAGCCGTTTAATCATGGACCTGAGTCCGACAAAGCCTTTTTGGACCTCCCGGGACAGGTGGGGGCGCAGGTCACCCAATTCAACTGCAAACATGATAAAGATGCAGCCGCCTGGAAAATTTTCAGAATCCAGGAGATAGCGGTCTCGATAATTGACCAGCAATTTTTTTATTTTACGGATGGCACTGGGCTCGTTGTCCAGACCATCGAGGTTTCTTTCGCGCCAAATTTTGCGCGACTCGTCCAGGACCCGATAAAACAGGTCCTCCTTGCTTGAAAAATGGTTATAGAAACCGCCTTTGGATGTCTCGGCGGCGGAAATGATGTCTAACAGGGACGTGCTTAAAAAGCCGTTTAAGGAAAAGAGTTTCAAGGATTCATGGATTATTTTTTCCTTAAGATTCACTCCGGGCTCCTCAATGAGATTAGGGACAGACCGGTCGGTCTGGCTCCTTTTTATTTCAGCACAACACAATTGTCAACCGTTTTTACGGAATCGCTTAGGCTTGATTGCAGAACGGGAATTGACCAGATGGGAAGCTGGAACAACATGTTATGATGCTGTTATGTTCTATACCGGGATCTCCAGCGGATGATAGACCCTCAACCCGGTTCCTTCCAGCAGTTGAATTTTACAGACGCTACTCTCGGTTACGATCGCTTCGATGCTGGCGGTTTTAAATAAATCAAATAGCGGTTGGCCGACGGCCTGCGAAAGCTCGTAACCCAGCATACCCTCTTTCAGACCGAATGTTCCCGCCATACCGCAGCAGGTGCCGGTTTCGATCACCTCAACCTGGGCACCCCGCCGTTTTAGATAGGTCATCGCCTGGGCACCGGCTCCCAGCGAACGCTGGTGACAGGGAATATGAAAACCAAACCGGCGACCGGTAAGGTTTATCCGCCTATCATCAGGTTTTTCAGCCTCCAGAAGCCCCAGGTACTCGAAATACTCATAGGTTCGGTTGGCAACGTCGATGGCATCCGGACGCCCGTCCAACAACTTGGGATAGGAAATTTTGAGGCAGTAGACGGCGGTTGGTTCGATCGAAACGATGTCGTACCCCTGCTGGGTATAGAAGGCCAAACTACGGACGTTTTCTTCGGCGACTTTTCTGGCCTGGGTCAAATCGCCATAACCGATATAGGGATATCCGCATCCTTTCTGGGGCGGCATGAGCACCTTACAGCCACGAGTTTCCAGAAGCTCCACGGCCGCCATGCCCAGTTCGGGCGCGTTGTAATTGGCATAAATATCGGCAAAAAACGCCACATGGTGAACCGGATGGGATACTTTGGACGCGCCTCTGGTATCAAACCGTTTGGCCAGCGTTCGACGCCGAAACGGTGGGAGCTGTCGACGCTGGTCGATTCCCACAATCTTCTCCATTTGAGAACGAAACGACTTATTTTTCAGAAACAAATTCGAAAGGGGCGCCGTGGCACTGCCGACTTTGGCCATGGTCTCCGCCGCCATCAACGCACGATTGACCAGCGGGTGCTTTTCTATAGCACTGTAACGATCCTTGACGGCTGAAATCATCATCGGGATGTCGATCTCCGCCGGACAGATCTCGCGGCAAAGTCCGCATGAAACGCAGAGATGCGCGAACTCACCGGCCTTCTCCAGACCGTGCACGGATGCCGTCCAGGGAATCCCGATGGGCCCGGGATAAATATAGCCGAAGGCGTGACCGCCGACCACACCGTAGGTGGGGCAGATATTCATGCAGGCCGCACACCGGATACAGTTCAGCGCATCCTGCATCAGGGGGTCTTCCCGCATTTTGGTCCGACCGTTGTCCAGAATGATCAGGTGCGATCCCCTGTCACTATTGGCTTCGCCCTGTCCAAGGGGGGAGCGCCCGCCCATCAGGGTCTCGTAGGTGGTCAGATGCTGTCCCACTGCACTGATCGGATGAGCCAGCATCATCTGCAGGGCGTCTTCAACCGTCTCGACAATCTTTTCCCGGCCCAT
>JAFDCJ010000322.1 GCA_019312835.1 Deltaproteobacteria bacterium | reverse complement strand
GGAAAACCCTGATACCAGGTCCGAACGCAGGGTTTTCCCATTGAGTTTTAAACTTTTCATGGATCTACCTTCCGTTTATCGCCTTTGACGCTTCCAGTCCCTGTCATGACCAGAACCGAAGCGGTGGTTCCCACGCGCAATTTGACTTCCTCGGGAACCGGGCATAAATTGGAGGCGGCTACCCGGGCATCGACAGCGGCAGCAGCCAAAAGCGCGCTCGGATACCGGCACGTTCCTGAAAGGACATCGGATTAAGGTCAACAGCAATCGCTCAGAAGTCTTGTGCCGCAAACTGGTTTTGACCGCCTTAACTTTCGATTAAGAATTCTCTATATACCTGATAAACTTTACGAACAAATTCGTACTCAAAGGGGGAGCCGGTCATGAAATAGCGAAACGAATATTTGTGGCGTTTGTCGATCGCAAAAAGAGCGAGGAGCCCCCAGTTTACCGTATCTTTTGTCTTATTTTTAATCGCGAGCTCCCTGTACAGCTGGTTCATCATTAAATTGTAGGCGACGAGGTCCACCCCCCAGCCGGCTGCGTCCCTCAGGTTGTATGGCCCCGCCACGGGCACGATCAGGTAGGGACCGGGGCCGACACCGTAAAACCCCAGTGTCTGGCCGAAATCCTCGTTCTCACGCTTGACGCCTGCATGGGTGGCCATGTCGATGAGTCCCCCCACACCCGCGGTCGTGTTCAGCGCAATCCGGCCGATGGTGTTGAAGGCTTTAGTCATCTTGAACTGCAAGAGCGAGTTCAGCAGGTTGTTGATTTCGCCGAGGTTGTTGAAAAAATTGGTGACCCCGGTCTGGGCGAAATTCGGCAGGACAAACTCATACGCCCGCACGACCGGCAGAAAAACGTATTCATCGAAGACGGCGTTGAAGTTGTAAATCCGGCGGTTCATCGACTCCCAGGGATCGTATATGTAGAATGCCCGCTGCTCTTCAGGTACAGCGTGCTCGACGGACAGCCGGGCGGGTATGACCGGTTCCTTTTGCACAGGTGCAGATGCGCAGCCGACCATCAGGACCAGGAAAATGAGCAGTGTCAGGTTGAGTGTGCGTTTCATAGAAATTATCCTTTCAATTCTTGAAAAAGTTTAGCATGTAATCGACATTTTCCGTGTAACTCATGTTGCCGCAGTGACCGCCGTAGGGGTAAATCTTCGCCCGAGCGCCGAAAACATCTTTTAAAAAGGCCAGATCCCCAGAGGTCAGGATCAGGTCGTCTTCATTGCCCATCAGGCCGATCTTGGGACTGTTGCGCAGGTAGGCTTCGATGTAGCGCAGGCTGTCGATCTCGATTGCCCGCTCCTGGGAAAGCTCAGGGTACTTGGCCTTATAGTACGGAAAGAGAAGGTAGTCGAAATAGTCGACGAATGTGGTATAGCTGGCGACCCTGAAGTATTCGTATAGTGAATCCGTGCTTCCCAGCACGAGGTTTTTGGGGACGATCAGGCCGGCGTTGGTCATCACATCCGAGGTGAAAATCATGTTGTTGGATGAAATCCGGAACGCGGTGCCGATCATGGTGGCCAGATTTTCCCGCTTGGGAGATTGGGTTTTGTACAGGGTCTTGTAGACATCATAAAGAAAGTCGTGGCCGAGGTCGACGGAGCCCGTCTCTTTGAAGAATTCGGCGAACCGGCCGAGAACGCGGTCGAGCCAGCCGTTGAAGTCCTTCAGACCGCCGGGCAGAGCGGCCAGCAGCATTTGGTCCAGGATTTTGGCCGAGCTGTAAAGGCTCACCGCCGGGTTGATCATCAGAACTTTTTTGAAATTGAAGTTGCGTTTTTCTTCGTCCAGCTTGGCAACGAAGGCCGCTTCGGAAGCCCCCAGACTGTAGCCGGTCAGATAGAACTCCGAAACCTTGATGCGGTCCTTGACCTGCTCCCAGGCCATGGTCATCACCCGGTACAGATCCTTCGCATCGGCGATGATGTTGCCGGGCAAACTGGTCGCCGAAGCGGTGGCGATAAAATTCATGTGGGTGGGCGAAGGCAGACAGATCACGTGGAAGCCGGCCTGATAGAAGATCCTTTGAAAAAAAATCATGTTGGAGGAGTAAAAGCTGCTGCCGGTTCCGGCAATAACGAAAATCAGCGGTGCTTCGTCTTTCTGGTAGGTCAGCGAATAGCGGAACTCCCTTTGATACCAGAAGACACTGGGAATCACGCGTTCGGGAAAGACCTTGAAGCTCAGCATTTTGTAGTCGATTTTTTCCGGCAGTTTCGGTTGGAACTCCTCCGGGGTAGCGATAACCGTCGCCAGGTAAGGATCCTTGAACGGGTAGTCGTAGGCATTGGCCTGACGCCAGGAACCGCCCAACAATAAGATAAAAAGCACAAACCATGTAAAACGTTTCACGGGGCCTCCTTTAATATGTTTATCCGTTTGTTCCGGCTCCAGCCGATTTGCAGCCGGCTGGAGCTTCCGATAAGTATGTTTATGTTTACGGCTACTTCCAAAATCGGTAGCCCGCACCAAAATTGCAGTTTATAAAATTTCCTTCTTTCACGTCACCAGACGTATTTTCCCACGATTGCCTTGATTTTAGCCAGCGGACCAAGTTTGAACGGCTGTAAAACTTCTTCGCTGACGGCGATATCCGTTTCGAGCTGCTCTCGCAGTTTCCGGATAAAGGGAGACGTGGCGTCCCCGTGAACAAACAGGGTAATCTCCTTGCTGGTGAGCATGCTTCGAGGCGTGAGGTTGGCCGACCCGATGGCAACGATTCGGCCGTCTGTCATAATCACCTTGGCGTGGGACATGTGCGGATAGAGGAAAACCCTCGGCGCCTTGCCCGAATCCGAATCCAGCAACCGGTTAATCGTTGCCATGTTGGCATAGAGGTGGGTATCGGGGACTTTCGGCAATATAATTTCCACCCGGACGCCCCTGGCGGCGGCCTTCTTGACGGCCTCGATCACCTTGTCATCGGAGAAATACGCATGCTCAATTAAAACGCTCTGGGCGGCATTTTCGATGATCTCTACTGTTGCAGTACGAATCTCGGTTTCCCTGCTGTTGTTGAGTGTCAGTACCAGGGGTGAAGCGTGCGGCCAGCGAAAATCTTTCAAAACCTTATTGGTGAAGGCCCCCGTCCACGCTTTACCCCGAAGCAAGACCATATAGTCATGCCACTGCAGG
>JAFDCJ010000321.1 GCA_019312835.1 Deltaproteobacteria bacterium | reverse complement strand
GTTATTTTAAAATATACTATCTATATCAGCAAGCCATGGGAGGAGAAAAATGGTATTAGGAGTGGACGATGCCGCCAAAGAATTTGGTAAATCTATGGGTGGAAAAGCTGCTGTAGCTTTATGCGAATGGTTTCAGCGCTTATGGGATGCGGAGGGTGTAGCTAAAAAGAAGCAGCTTGAGAATATCGTGGAACCAGCATTTAAGAAGTTCCAAGAGATCTATGATGAATACGAACAATCATTTAAAGCGTACCGTGCGAAGCTTATCGACGCTGATTCCAAGCAACATATTCAAAGAGTGGTAGATCAGATCGAAGGTGATCTGCGATTTACAGCAAAAAATCGAGTTGACCTTCTTGGCCAGCTCAAACATCCTAGCAACAGTATTTTCTCAGGTTTCGTCACGTCCATTGTCCAGTTTCTTGTCAGCAACGAGGAATCTCTTTCTGGCAGCCCTGAGGATTCCCTGGCACCTCCAGAAATAGCGAGCCAAGTGATGCGTAGAGGTCTGATTGCCGACTTACGTGCGGTAATGGCACCATGGGCGGCAGCACTCGATCCCGGGGCTTCAGCTCCGCCACTCTTGGGTGATGAGCTTGAGTCCACACTTGATGATCTGGCGCTACGATATGGCATAGCAGAGAATGATCCAAAGAGGGAAGGAAAACTTCGAGCTAGATTAGCAGTTGATCGCCTTGATTCCCGGGTAGATTCTATGATTGCTGCATATAAGATAGTGCGTGAAGAATACGAGAAACTTAAAAGTTCTCTTTCAACGTCATAATAAGGGATAAAGATTGCACAATGGCCTAACAAGGCGCTCCAGTGGAATACCTGGCCTCCGGCCCGTTTTCCACTGAGCGTTGTCGTCAGAAAACATTCGGAATAAACAAATTATAGGTTCAAACATCCAATGACGAGCCTTCAGATTAAGATTCTGATCTCACTAGCCGGCGTTTCAGCTGTTTATGCTTTTGTATGCCAAATCCAGCTGTCCAGAAAAGCCAGCAAGCTTGGAAACTGGCTCCAGAAAGAGCGTCCTGACCTCTGGGCGGAATTGAATTCCTTTGCAAGAAACTACCATGGTGGCCATCCTGGGTTAAAGATACTCTATCGTAAAAATGTGGTCGGTCTTCCAAGGTTTAATCAGCAATATGAGCCATTACGATCCTTGGAACGGAAGCTTATTGGGGGTATCGGCATAGCTTCGTTGTGCATTGGTCTGGTTATTATTGGTTCCAAATATTGGGGTTGGCATTGGTAGTATAAACGCATGCCCCTGGCAACTTGTTGGTGTTTTCTAACAACCCAGTGGAGCTGACCCGTCTTCGCTCTGGCGAGCTACACCGCGGCAGGCCGGTGTGCAGTCGGGCGGGTTATCGTAAGGGTCCGTGCATGCTCGACACTCATAAGGGCCGCAGCTCACTTCTACGCTGGCAACAGAATCACTCTCAGGAGAGATACCTTTGGGATCTACGGAAACAAAACTGAAATCCCTGGCTTTGAGCATGGGTGCTGATTTGATTGGTGTAACCTCAAAAGATATTCTTGCTGACGGGCCGCCATCCGCCGATCCGCGTTACCTTTTGCCATCTGCAAAGTCGGTTATTTCCTTTGCGGTCTCGCTTGATAAGGATATTGCAAAGGATTTCATCAACAAAAAGAAGTGGCTACCTCATTGCCATAACCGAAAAGCCATTGCACAGACGCTTTATACGATAGGCGATGCGCTCGTCGAACAACTACGCTCGGAAGGATACAAAGCCGTCAACGTAGACCTCAACAACAACTATCGACCTGAGGAGGGCGCTGCCGACGTAACAGAGATGACCAAGTTTCATCCAGACTTTTCACACCGCTATGCGGCACTTGCAGCAGGGATCGGGCGTTTGGGATGGAGTGGCAATTTGTTAACCAGGGAATATGGTGCGCTGGTTGAGCTGGGGAGCGTTTTGACTTCGGCTGCTCTGACGCCCGACACGCCCATTTCGGACAAAGAACATCCCTGCGACAAATGCAAAATGTGCAGCTTGGTGTGTCCTGTAGGAATGATTCGCCCCAGGGCATCGACCCAAGTTACAGTCGCTGGCGTTACAGAAACCATATCAAACAAGCGCCCCAACACCTGTTGCTGGATCGGCTGCACCGGATATGAGGGGTTGGCCACTTCTCGAACCTGGTCCAACTGGAGTCCCTACCGTCTTGGTCGACCGCTGCCCGAAGATAGGCAGGATTTTGATGCGCTGTGTATCAGTCTGCAGAAGGCTGACCCCCAGATGCAGGCCGCCGATAACTACTTTTCCAACTATCGACAGGCAGTCTTCGATCCTGACTGGTTTTACTACACCGTATGCGGTTTCTGTCGCAGTGTCTGTGCACCCCAAAGGGAAGAACGGCTTGCTAACCGAAAGCTTATCATCGATTCAGGCACTGCTGCCCTAAAGCTCGATGGCTCCCATGAGGTGGCTGACGAAAATGCCTGCGAGGTGCAGACACCCTATGGCCTGCGCGTGGTCGTGGCCCACGAGGAACTTTCAAAAGGACCGGCAAAGACCCGGAAATGGCCTGGTCAATTCCCGCTGGACCGCGAGGTGATAAAATACCTATGCCAACAATTAAATTCAGCAGACGCAAGGGACTGCGCCACTGATTAACGCGTTATGAACAGGGGAATAATAAATTGAAATTAGACAATATTACATCGATTGGCCTGTGGGTTGGTTTGGCTTTGATAGCACTCGCTTGGATTAAAGTTATACCTTTATTATACGGTTGGATCGGCTTTGCTATTGCAGTTCCTTCCTTTGTTGTGGAGGCAATTAAGAAAAAAAACATGCCTCCTTCTGAGAGTGATGACAATTCAGGGTAAACTTCTTAACCCTATAAACATAAAAACAAAAGGTTCATAACAAATCGCTCAACCCTGACAGCAAGAAATCGGCGGTTCGGGTTCTTTTTTATAGTACGCATTTATCTTTTACCTTGATCTGCCATTATCTATCGCATCTTGCGGCAGGTTAGCTTAACGTTAGGCAAACAAAAAACATGGAAACATTGTATTCAATTTTTCCGGCTCGTCGGAAATGGCCGCCAGCTGTTGACGACGTTAGGAAGGCTCCGCTGGACACAACCACTATCAGATTGATTTCCGGGGCGCTGAATCTCGAAGAGCTATCTTCTCATAATAAGCTAAAGGCCCTATGGTGCTTTGATATCAACGAAAACAAACTAAGAAAAATCTGCAGCTGTGCATCGCTCGAATCACTCTATATTGAAAATATCAAGGCTGAAGACTTTGGCTGCCTTAAAGACTTGACTAATTTGAGAATACTGAGTCTTGAAACCTGTTCCAAAGCTAAGTCTTTGGCAGCGTTTAGTGGGCTCGAGACATTATCAGGACTTGCTATAACCCATTTCAAAAACGTTCACGATCTGGGTCCTTTGGCAAAACTTAAGTCGCTGAAGGCACTTGCAGTCTCGGGAAGTATGTGGACAAGAATGAAGGTAGATTCATTCAAACCGATAGAAGAGTTGAAAAATCTCGAATTGCTGCACCTCACGAATATTAAGGCAGAGGACGAATCCCTGAGACCACTCGGCGAACTGCAGTTGATGTATTTAAATTGACCGAGCCAGGATAATCTTCGAAGCGTCCTTATGAAGGCAATCGTATACGACAGCTATGGATCACCGGATGTTCTTAGATTGGAAGAGGTCCGTAAGCCGATCCCGGGTGACGATGAAGTCCTGGTACAAGTTCATGCGGTATCGATTAATTCGTGGGACTGGGACATGTTAACCGGAAAACCAGTTGAATATCGTTTTTTCAGTGGTTTGTTTAAACCCAAAAATAATAAAATACACGGTTGCGACATCGCCGGCCAAATCGAAGCGGTCGGAAAAAAGGTCACACAATTCAAGGTTGGAGATAACGTCTTCGGCGACTTATCAGAGGGCGGTTGGGGCGCATTTGCTGAGTATACCTGCGCTTCTGAAAACAGCTTGATTCTTAAACCGTCCACCATGACATTTGAGGAGGCGGCGTGCATTGCTCATGGCGGCAACCTTGCCGTTCAGGGTCTTATCGATTTTGGACAGATAAAAACTGGACAAAAGGTTTTGATTAATGGCGGGGGCGGCAGTACGGGGACATTGGCTATCCAGGTAGCCAAATTGTTCGAGGTTGAGATCACCGGCGTGGACCGCACGGAGAAATTGGAGTTGATGCGTACTCTTGGCGCAGACCATGTAATTGATTACACCAAGGAAGATTTTACTAAAAATGGGCGACCGTACGATGTAATTTTTGACGTTAAAACCACCTGTTCCCCTTTTGACTACAAGCGTGCATTATCTCCAACCGGTATTTATGTAACCGTCGGCGGCAAAACGTCACGAATCCTTCAACTTTTACTTTTTGGGAAGCTAAGTAGAGGGCGCAAGATGCGTGTGGTAGGCTATCAAGCAAACAAGGATTTGCCTTATTTAGTCGAGCTTTTTGAAGCCGGCAAGCTAAAGCCTGTTATCGATAAATGCTTTCCCCTGGAAGAAACGGCCGAGGCATTTCGATATTTTGGAGACGGGTGTTTCAAAGGCAAAATACTCATAAAGCTGGATGAAAATAAAATGACCTAAAGGAGCGCTGCACCCGGATGAACGGCACTGCGGCGCTGCCAGCCAAACACCCCAACGTTTCACATAAAAAAAATAATTCCTATGAAAATCGAAATTAAATATGAGCGTAAACATATTAATTGGAGAAAGATTTCTGAAACTCTGAACTCAGTCGGAATGGCTTATTACAGTCCAGAGAAACATAAAAAAGCATGGAAATAAGAAAATACTGCAATTCAGACTGGAGCCAGGTGTGGCCAATTATTGAACTGGTATTTCGCGCGGGCGAAACCTATGCGTATTCGCCCGAAATTACAGAACAGGAGGCCCACAAAATCTGGATAGAAATGCCGCAGGAAACATATGTAGCAACCGCCGGGGATGGCGAAATACTGGGCACATATTATATAAAACCCAATCAACCCGGTCTGGGTGCTCACGTCTGTAATTGCGGCTATATCGTTTCAGAAAGCGCCAGGGGAAAGGGCGTGGCGTCGAGAATGTGTGAGCATTCTCAGCAGGTGGCCCTGGGATTGGGCTTTCGAGCCATGCAATACAATTTGGTGGTCTCCACAAACGAAGGCGCAATTCGCTTATGGAAAAAACTGGGGTTTGAGGTCATCGGCATATTGCCGGAAGCGTTTAAAAGCAAGAGCGCCGGTTACGTCGATGCGCTCGTGATGTACAAAGTACTCAACACATAACATTTAGATCGACCAGGAGGATGCTGATGTCACACCTGTTGCCCCAAACATTAGTCGCCAAACTCCGGATGAGATGAAAATGTGGCAGAACAAGCCGTTTGTTATTTTCTTCAGTGTGGTTGCTGCTGTTTCAGTGCTCTTTTTGTTTTTTGCAGGGCGAACCGTGGCGCTTTATGACTATCTTCTTCATAACGGTATTCAAACACACGCAGGCGTTGTCGATCATTACGTTCGAACCGGAAGCAAGGGTTACGGTCAAAATCATTATTATGTTTATCGTTTTCTGGACTCACGGAACCAGGCTCATGAAAGCCGGGTCATTCGAAACGAACCTGACAGCCGCATTGAGGTTGGGCATAACATCGAGATCATTTACGATCCGCTTGATCCCGGCAAGAATATCCCTGCTATTATGATGCCTGCGGATATATATCAACCCATCTATTCTTCTCTGAAATTTATGGCAGCGGCACTTGGGGTGACTTTTGCATTTGGTGGCTTGGTGTTCAGTAAATTTGCTCAAACCAGGTTGCGCTGGACATCAATCAGGCGCCTTTTTGATAAAACTGATCGTTGACCGACGGCTATAATCGTCGTTCACCTGACCGCTTGCTCCTCACGACGTACAAGTTTGGCTGCAGCCGCAATGATTAAAGAAATAAAATGACAATACACATCGTAAGGTTAGGCAGTCCAAGGAAGAGCAACGAGGGGTTGAGGATTGGAACGGTCCGGCGCCCCCCAAGGGGCGTAAGGAAAGGGGACTGCGCGTCGAAAAATATCTTTGATGTGTGGTTTCCAAACCTTGCGCCAAGTGAATCCTTGTTGAAGGAGGCCTCTTCCCTGAAAGACGCAAAGTCCTGGCAAGTGTTCAAACGAAAGTTCATCGCCGAAATGAAATTGCCTTGCCCGAAAAGAGATTTGGACGTATTTGCCGCCCTCTCTCATCAGACTGATTTCGCAATTGGCTTCGATTGCAGGTATGAATCGCGCTTCCACCGATCGATATTGAGAGCGCTTCTTGAACAAAGAGGCGCAAAAATTGGATGAATTTGGTTAAATCTACCCGAAGCCCTTGCAGCGCCTGGATGCAGCGGATTAATACAGGAATGGGAGATTACGATGAAGAAAATCATCATTATTTTGATCATCATGTTCATCACCTCCATTGCTTCAGCAGATGATGGTAATGAAATAAAAATGGCCGATGTGCAAGAGATGGGAAATGTTGTTGTAAAACCCGGCAAAGAATATTACGTCGATTTAAGTGGATATGATATACCCGCAAAAGCAAAACTGATCATTTTCCATGTGTTGGATTCACCCACATCCCATTATTATTATCAAGCAATCAAACCTGGAAAATCCGTCTACAAGATGTCCTCAACTGAACTCAAAGCGAGCACGGGCTCCCCGCCTTTCAAGGGACTTAAACATAATGACAGAGCATTTTTAATAATCGGCAGTGAAACACAACCCGGCTCCATCAATATGGGCATTTTGTACAGCAACGAATCAACATCGGTAATTGTCAGAGATTAGAAAGACGCATCGATGAAACTGGAACACAGATCACCGACGATTTCCGAGTACAAGACACTCAGAGAGGCTGTCGGCTGGTGGGATGTTGCCGAAGCGGCCGCTGAAGCCGCTCTCGGAAACGCTTTATTTTCGGTCGTCGCCATTGAAAAAGGCGAGCTTGTCGGATTGGGCCGCGTGGTTGGAGATGGCGGTCTTTATTTTTATATTCAGGATTTGATTATTCATCCGGAATTTCAGGAGAAAGGATTTGGGAAACAGGTAATGGGTGCGTTGATGGCCTTCATCAGGACCAGAGCGAAATCCGGGGCGTTTATTGGGCTGATGGCGGCAAAGGGGCTCGAGGGGTACTATGAACCATTTGGATTCACGGCACGTGATGAGGATGCCCCGGGGATGTATCAAATAATCGAATGATCAGATAATAACCACCGCAAATCGGACCGGCACTTGCGCTGCGCCCCATTAGTGGCCGGGAATTTTGAGCGGAATTCACAGGACAGCATGATGAACATACGCAAATATCAGCACCAGGATAAAAGCGCTTTGGTCGAACTATGGAGAAGCGTATTTCCCGACGCTCCATCTCACAACGAGCCTTCAGGGGTAATTGATGAAAAATTAGCGGTTGATGACCTGATTTTTGTTGCCGAGGACAATGGCAGCATAATAGGCGCCTGTATGGCCGGATATGACGGCCATCGGGGTTGGTTGTATGCCGTTGGTGTCTTACCTGAATATCGACGCAAGCATATCGGGACGCAATTGGTCGCTTTTGCCATGCAGGTGCTTCAATCACTTGGCTGTAAAAAAGTGAATTTGCAGATTCGCTCCACCAACACCCAAGTGGCATCATTTTATCAGTCACTGGGATTCGCTCCTGAAGATCGATTGAGCATGGGGGCATTTATCAAATAGGCGGCCGCCTTAGGGAAGCTTTAAAGGAGTTAAACCGTGAGTACTATTGAATATCTCAGAATATATGCTGATGAAAACGGATGCTCTCATTTCGAATCCAAATGCATCAATTTGGAGGCGAATGATTATGCCCCGCCGGCACCGGCCCTGAATACCTCCACACTGGCAGCGGCTGACAATTATACTTTTCTTGAGCTGCCGGTCGGATGGTACGGCGACTGGCATCCGACACCCGTACGGCAATGGCTGATCTTTATGACCGGAAAGTGCGAGTTCGAAGCCGGAGATGGTGAACGTGCCATCAGTAAAGCCGGTGATGTCGTCATGCTTGACGATACCAGCGGGAAAGGTCATCAGACCAAAGTTTTAGGGGATGAGCCGGTGTGGATAGCCGCCATCCATTTTTCATGATGCCAAATACCCCACATCACACGAGCAGGGTGTAAAAATTGAAAATAAAAGAATCGATACCATCCGATTTAAGTAAAGTCCTTCAGGTCGAAAGGCAAGCGTTTGGTGATGATCAGGGTCCTGAGATTGTGGATCTTGTCAAGGGTCTATTAAGCGATCCAAGTGCAAGGCCGCTGCTATCCCTTCTGGCGGAGGATAATGGGCGCGCGCTTGGTCACATTCTTTTCACCAGGGCGCAGATCACCAATTTCATCGATTCAGTATCTGCTGTCATCCTGGCCCCGCTGGCCGTTATACCCGAACGTCAATCACGAGGCATCGGTGGTCGGCTCATTAAAGAGGGCCTGAGGCGTTTGTCGGCATCAGGGGTTGAGCTGGTATTTGTCCTCGGGCATCCGGAATACTATCCACGTCACGGATTCAAACCTGCCGGTGAACTTGGATTTGAAGCCACCTACCCCATCCCGGATGAACACGCCGATGCTTGGATGGTTCAGGCGCTTCAGCCCGGGGTGATTGGCAAAGTGAGCGGAAAGTTATTTGTGCCGATGCGCTAAATCATCCCGAGCATTGGCGCGAATAAGAAAATTATGGCCGGGCTCGATCTTCCCGGCCCCATGCCGTCCGATATCTCCGGCGGTGACACCGGCATATTTATAAACGGCCGCGAAATCCACCCGATGGATCAGCTGGGCTTGCAGCAATTGTTTGACATCACCTACCGGGGCAGATACTGGTTGGATGACCGCGGCAACCTGGGTGTGGAAGGCGGGCCGGCACTGGTCAATATTGTAGCCGCAATACAGGCCGCTCAAAGCCGTCAATCAGGCGGGTCCACAACTCATGGTTACGGCTCCGCTTCCGGTGCACGCGGTACCCTGGCCGGAGACG
>JAFDCJ010000320.1 GCA_019312835.1 Deltaproteobacteria bacterium | reverse complement strand
TGGCGGGTGAGCTGGTCCAGTATCGCCCGTGAGCGTTGCTGGGTGGATAACATACGTTCGCCTTTTTCCCATGCCCGCCCGCCGATGCGCAGCGCCCCTAAAGTGATCACCAGTATGATGCTCAAAATCGAAAGGGACAACAATAGTTCAATCAGCGTAAAGCCGGATTGCCGCTTACAGAGGTGCATGTTTTTCTCCAGCGCCGTGCTTCAAACATCTGGCAATTTTGCGATGGTCAGCGCGCTGATATCCATCTGCCTGGTCTTCTGGCCCTCTTCCCAGCTGACCCATACCGTTATGGTAAAGGCGGCCGCGCTTTCCAGATTCAACTGGCTGTCGGCGGCGGCCTGTTCGATTAGATACCGCCAGCGGTAGCCGTCTTCAAAATCACCTTCCTGAATTTCTTCCGACAGCGTTTCGTACAGAAGGAGCTCATCCATTTTTTCGCGGGCATGCCAGACCGCAAGGGTGTACGACTCGGAAATATGACCTGCATTCAAAGCCCCGGAAAAAAGCTGAAAGACGATCACCAGCGCAATGGACAGGACCATCATCGCCACCAGGGTTTCCAGGAGCGTAAACCCCTCTTGCCGAAGCACCGGTTTGTTTATATTTCGGAATATAGGTCGCTTTGATGTCATTTAATTTTAACCAATCTGCGATAATCTGCGTAATCTGTGGATATCATTGAGCGTAGGGTCGGCCTCTGCGCCGACCGCCACTGGCTGTCTTCCGACCGCTGTCATCCGATTTCTGACCTCTGAATCCTACAGCCTCTCGATTGCAACAATGCCGGTAATGGCGTCCACCGTGACCGTATATTGCCGGCGGCGTAAATTCTCCAGGATGATTTTGCCGCCCGTGCTGTCGCCTCCCGGGAAAAAGAGGATCGGAAATACATCCGGGTCTTCCACCCCGGCAGGGCGGTTCAAAATGCCAAATTCGATCCCATCGGGGATTTCGTAGACTTTTTCCAAATCGGAGGTATCCAGGATTTTGCGGATGCCGCCCGATTCGGCCGCATCGAGCGGTGTTGCGATCGGTTCGACGGCCAAAAATTTTCGGGCGCTGTCAAAGACGGCAACGTAAGGGGTTGATTCATAAACCGCCCGGCTGCGCGCGTAACGCAACGATGCCGCTACTGCCCGGGTGGTGGATTTCAAACGCACCCCGGGCAGTGATGCCGTCATTTTCGGCATGACCAGGGCTGCCATCAGGCTGATGATCAACATCACCACCAGCAGCTCGAACAGCGTAAAACCGCTCGCCGGGCCGCAGGCCTTCAAGGATTTGCGCTCTGCGCTCATTTGCCGATATCTTTCCAGCTGACGATATCCATATCGATTCCTTCACCGCCGGGCATTCCGTCAGCCCCGTAAGACATAATGGCATATTCGCCGTGTTCGCTGGGAGATTCATACACATAGGGGTTGTCCCAGGGATCCAGCGGGAGTTCTTTGCGCAAATAGGGGCCATCCCATTTGTCGATGCCGTCCGGCCGTTCACGCAGGGCATGCAGTCCCTGCTCGGTGGTGGGATACCGGCCGACGTCCAATCGATACGTATCCACAGCGGATTCGAGCAGGGCGATTTGTCCTTTGGCCCCGCGCTGCTTGGCCTTTTTTTCCTGGCCGAAAAACCGCGGTGCAACCAGGACGGCCAAAAGGCTGATAATGACCATGACAATCAGCAATTCAATCAATGTAAAACCGTTGGCTTTCTTTTTAGGTCTTTCCATCGTACCCTTCCTTTAAAAAGGCAGATCATTCATGCTGAAAATCGCCATCAGCATGGAAATCACGATGAAGCCGACGATGATTCCCATGGTCAGGATCACGACGGGCTCCATCAGGCTCATGCCACGTTTGATAAAGCTTCTGACTTTCTTTTCATAAATATCTGCAATTTTGAACAGCATCTCATCCAGCCGGCCGGTTTCCTCGCCCACGGTAATCATCTGGGTGGCAAGCCGGGGGAAACGCTCCGTGTCGGCCAGGGGTTTGGAAAGAACATCGCCCTCCCGGACCCGCTCGCGGACAAAGTCGATCGATTGGGCGATCACCCGATTGCGAATGACACCCTGCACCAGGGCCAGGGATCCCAGGATGGGAACGCCGCTTTTGATCAGGGTGCCCAGTGTGCGGGCAAACCGGGCCGTCTCCAGCTCCCGTATGAATCCACCCGCAACCGGCAGCAGCGCCAGAAAAGAATCGATTCGATAACGGCCCGCGGCCGTCTTTGCAAAACGTCGCCAGAAAAAGATCAGGGCCGCAAAAACGGCCAGCAGCAGCAAAACGTATTTTTGAAAAAACGCGGCGGTTCCGAGCAGCAACTGGGTGGAAAGCGGTATGGCCTGGCCGAGATCCTCAAAAATGAGCGCGAATTTCGGGATGACATAGGTCAGCAGAACCAGGATGGAGATTCCGCCAATGCAGACCAGAAACAGGGGATAGATCATGGCTGAAACGATGTAATCTTTTAAGTCTTTGATATCGCTTAGATACAGGCTGATTCTCTCCAGAATCAGGTCCAGAAAGCCGCCGGCTTCGCCGGCTTTGACCATGTTGACGTAAAATTGAGAAAATTCCCTCGGATGGCCGGCCAGCGCGTCCGACAGATAACCGCCTTTTTCAACCGCCTTCAACACGTCACCCAGAAGGGTTTTTAGGGCCGGTTTGTCGGCCGCCTCCTGCAAAACCTGCAGGGAGCGATCCAGAGTGAGCCCGGCCCCAAGCAGGCTGGCCAGGTCTTCGCTGAAGCGCAGGATATCCTTGTCGGAAACTTTTTTGAGAAACCCGAAGATGCCCTTTTCCCATCTCAAGGGGAGCCGCGAGGATGTCCCGGCGCTGGACGTGATTCTGATGGGAATGTAGCCCTGGGCCTGCAGGACAGCGACCACGCCTTTCTCATCGGGCGCATCCTCGGTGCCGGTTACAATCTTGCCGTTTTTATCGGCGGCTTTGTAGCTAAATAAAGCCATATTACTCGGCCAGTGTTACCCGAATGACTTCGGAAACGGTTGTGATGCCCCGGCGCACTTTTTGCCAGCCATCCTGTCTCAAGGTCGAACAGCCTTTCCTCAACGCCAGGGCCCTGATCTGATCCGCGCTGGCGCGCCGGTTGATCATGTTGCGAAAATCGTCATCGATGGCGATATATTCGAAAATTCCCGTTCGGCCCTTAAACCCGGTGAAGCGGCAGGCCTCGCAGCACCGGCCCTCGTAAAAGCGCACGCCTTCGATTTCTTCAGGTTCGAGCTGCAAGGAATCGATCAGCCGGGCATCGGGTTTTATTTCGGTTTTACATTCCTTACAAATGATGCGTACCAGCCGCTGGGCCAAAATGCCCAGCAGGGTTGAGCTCAATAAAAAACTTTCCACGCCCATGTCCAGCAGGCGCGAAACAGCGCCGGGGGCATCGTTGGTATGCAGCGTGCTGAACAGCAGGTGGCCGGTTAAGGCCGACTGGATGGCTGTATCGGCGGTTTCGCGGTCGCGGATTTCACCGACCAGGATGGTATCCGGGTCCTGACGCACGATGGAGCGCAGGCCGCTGGCAAACGAGAGCTCGATTTTAGGATTGACCTGAATCTGGTTGATGCCTCGCAGTTGATATTCGACCGGGTCTTCCAGCGTAATGATTTTGTTTTCGGCTGAATTCAGGCGGGACAGGGTCGCATAGAGGGTGGATGTTTTGCCGCTGCCGGTCGGGCCGGTTACCAAAATCATGCCGTAGGGCTGGGATACGAGCTGAATATACTGTTCCAATATGTCGTGCGGGAATCCCAGTTCCTGAAGCTCGAGCAGCAGGTTCTGGCGGTTGAGGATTCGCATCACCAGGCTCTCGCCGAATAATGTCGGCACGGTGGAAACCCGGAAGTCCACTTCTTTATCCCGGATTTTCAGTTTTATGCGCCCGTCCTGCGGCAGACGGCGTTCGGATATATCAAGCTTGGCCATTAATTTGACCCGGGAAATGATGGCTGACTGAAACTGGGTCGGAGGTGACTCCACATCGCTCAGGACGCCGTCTATTCGGTAGCGAACCTTGAATTCATCTTCGTAGGGCTCGAAATGAATATCACTGGCACCGATTTCAACCGCGT
>JAFDCJ010000319.1 GCA_019312835.1 Deltaproteobacteria bacterium | reverse complement strand
CTGATCATCACGACTCTGCACACCGATCGCAAAGGCCGGCCGAAAATTTTACAATCATGCACGCTGCCCTTGACGGCCAAGTCCTGCGTGGACAGAATTATCACCGAGCTTGCCGTTATCGATGTTGTGGACGAAGGTTTGCAGCTCGTCGAAATCGCCGAGGAAGCAACCCTGGAAGAAATCATCCAAAAGACGGATGCGCCCCTGAAGATCCCAGATAGAATATTACCTCAATTTTAAACAGGTTGGCTCGTATTCGGGAGATCGCATTGGACAAGAAAGAAGAAAAAATTATTCGAACGGTTGAACGCCTGGCAGATGACCTCATCGATTTGACCTGCCGCCTGGTGCAGGAGCCCAGCACGCTTGGTAACGAAGCCTCGGTTGTCGATCTAATGAAAACCGAGCTGGAAAAACTATCCTTTTCCCCGTTGCTGCTTCCGGTCGATCCCTCCCTGTTGGCCGACCACCCAGGGTTTGCTACAGTCCCCTGGAACTATGAAAATAAAAATAATGTCGTGGCTGTGCGCCCCGCGGATGGCGAAGGTGGGAAAAGTGCGATTTTCAATGGTCATCTCGATGTCGTGGATCCGGAACCGGTCAGTTTCTGGGATACGGATCCCTTCGAGCCTGTCATCAGAAACGGGCGCATCTATGGGCGAGGGGCCGGGGACATGAAGTCCGGTGTGGCCGCAATGACCTATGCGATTAATGCCGTCGAAAAGGCCGGTTTTGGACTGCAGGCACCCGTAACGATTGAAGCCGTTGTCGAGGAGGAGTGCTGCGGTAACGGTACCTTGGCGTGTATGGCTGCGGGTTATGATGCCGATGCCGTGCTGATTCCCGAACCCTTTGGCCCCACGATTCTCACGAGCCAGCTTGGTGTGCTCTGGTTCAAAGTGACAATTGAAGGCAAACCAGTGCATGTGCTGGAGGCACCAGCGGGAACCAATTCAATCGAGAAGATCTTTTTGGTCATCCGAGCGTTGCGAAAACTGGAAGCGGCCTTAAATGACTCGGACATTCCCGAAGCTTACCGAGAAATACCCCACCCCATCAATTTGAATATTGGCATGCTGAACGGTGGCAACTGGCCATCAACTGTTCCGGCTATATCCGAAATGCACTGCCGTCTCTCCTACTTCCCCGGCACTACTTACAAGGAAATCTGTCATAAAATAAAAGAAACCATTCAGGCTGTCCAAATAGACGATCCCTGGCTGTCAGAAAACCCGCCCATTATAGAATTCTACGGGTTTCGTTCCGACGGACACACGATTTCTCGGAATTTACCGGCCTTCAACACCCTGAATGATTGCCACAAATCCCTTTGCGGAAAAGATGCGGAAGAATACATCGCCACCTGCACCACCGACTTAAGGGCGTTTCACTTTTTTGGAAAAAGCCAATGCACCTGTTTTGGTCCTTCAGGAGCCAATTACCACGGGGCCAACGAGTGGGTTGATATTCAAAGTGTTATCCACACGGCCAAAGCCTATGCCTTGTTTTTGGCACGCTGGTGCGGATTGGTCGACGATTAAAAATATATGCAAAAGGATAAAAACCTATGACCAAAGATGCATGGAAACCCTGGGCATTGCTGGCCCCGGCAATTACTTCCGTATTCCTGCTGCTCGTCATTCCAGTCTGCTTTATCGTCGTTTACAGTTTCTGGCTGAGATCACCCACAGGAGCTGACATCGCCGCCTTCCAAATGGGTAATTATGCCAAGTTTTTTGAAGACATGTTCTACCCTGCAATCATGCTGCGCACCATTCGCGTTTCACTGGAAACCGTGCTTTTGTGCCTGGTCATGGGATATATCCCGGCATATTTTTTCTACAGAAGCACAACCCGCTTCAAATCGATGCTGCTTCTGCTAATCATGCTGCCTTTCTGGATCAGTTTTATCATCAGGACCATGAGCTGGATAAACATCTTGGGCGATACCGGTCTGATCAATCATTATCTGATCAAATTCGGCCTTTTGTCGCAACCCGTAAGTATGCTCTATAATGAAGGATCGGTCTTAATGGGCCTGATTCAGTACCTGCTACCCTTCATGATTCTCAACATTTATGTCAGCCTGGAGGGAATTGACAAAAATTTGCTCGAAGCCGCCAGAAGCATGGGCTGTACCGAATGGCAGGCTTTCAAGGAAGTCACCCTCCCGCTCAGCCTGCCAGGCGTCAGCGCGGGCTGTCTGCTGGTCTTTGTATTAACGGCAGGCACCTATTTGCCGCCCATGATCCTGGGGGGACCCCGTAATGAAATGATCGCCAACCTGATTTTCAAACGTGTTATCGGCACCTTGGACTGGCCTTTTGGATCAGCCATCAGCGTCATACTGCTCGGTCTGTTGCTGATCATCGTTTGGACCTATAACCGCTATCTGGGCATCAACCAGGTATTTAAGAGTCTTCAGGGAGAATAAGCTTATGAGGAAAATTTCCGGCTGGTCACTTATTCGACTGTATACGATACTGATCTATGTTTTTATGTTTGCCCCGATTCTTGTTGTGGTCGTTCTGTCGTTCAACCCGGAGCAATTCGGTTCCTTTCCAATGAGGGGTTTCAGTCTGAGGTGGTTTGTCAAGCTGGCGCAAAATCAAACCATTTTGATCGCTTTTAAAAACTCAATCATTTTGGGATCGTTTACAGCCGTCGTTTCAACTGCCTTTGGAATTCTGGCTTCTCTGGCTTTCGTTCGTTATAATTTCCCGGGAAAAAATACGCTCAACACCCTGCTCCTGGCACCTATCATGATCCCTGAAGTCATCCTGGGTGTGGCACTTCTGCTTTTTATCCGATGGCTTCAACAACCCAAAAGTTTTGCCCTGCTCGTCATCGGCCATGTGGTGCTCACCCTCCCTTACGTCCTTCTAATCGTGCAAGCCAGGCTTGGCGGAATTAAAAAGGAGTATGAAGAAGCCGCTCAATCCCTGGGCGCCAATCCGTTTCAGGCCTTCAAGGAAGTTACTCTGCCGCTGCTCACACCGGCCATCATGGCCGGGATGTTATTTTCCTTTACGATATCCTTCGACGATATTACCGCCACCTTGTTCTGGGCGACCGCCCAGAATCAGACCGTTCCGGTAAAGATATTCGGCATGCTGCGCAATTCCATCAGCCCTGAAATCAACGCACTGGGCACAGTCATGATCGTTTTAACCGTAGCCACGCCATTGCTGGCCGGTTATTTGTCCCGGAAATTTTCAAAAGGGACCTAAACAGAGGTAAGGGGCTGCCATACTAACCTTATGCAAGAAAGGAGAATGAGGATGAAGAAAAATCTGGACAAACAAGTCGACAATCTATTTGAGAGATTCATGAATGGGGATATGAACCGGAGGGATTTTATCAAATATCTCGGGATGGCCGGTGCAGCAGCGGGCCTGCTTGGCGGACCATTTACCCAAAAGGCATTTGCCGCCAAATCGATTCGGTTTGACGGCTGGGGCGGTGTTGTATCCGAGGCTTTCCGAAAACACGCCTTCGATCCATTTACCAAAGCCACGGGCGTCAAGGTCATCGATGGTGAATTCGGAGACATGGATACCTATCTGACGAGAGTCAAGGCTTCCTTCCCGCCGGGTGGTGAATTTAACCTGGCCCATTTGAGCGGTGTATTTGACTACGCCCGATATGTGGGTCTCGGCTATGACCTGGTTCTCGATGAAAGCAAGATTCCCAACCTGAAAAACGTCATGACGGCCATGATGGAGCCCTACCGAATGGTAACCAATGGCAAATTGTCAGCGGTCCCCTACGATTACGGCCAAACGGGTATTGCCTACAACACCAAATATATCTCCAAAGACAAAGCAGAAAAGCTGGGTGCGTCTCTTCTTTGGGACAAGGATCTCGATAAGAAACTCGGCAGCTGGGGCGATTGGCGCACAAATATTTGGTATGCCGCGCTCCACACCGGACAGAATCCCAACGACATTAAGGACCTGAATGCGGTCTGGGACGCCTTGCGGGCACAGGTGAAAATGGTCAAGAAATACTGGGGTTCGGGCGCTGAGCTTATGAGCCTTTTGGCCAACGAAGAAATTTATGCCACCGTCGCCTGGTCAGGACGGGTGGCTGCACTTCAGGCTCAGGGACATCCCATCGGGTTCCTCTCACCGCACAACTGCTATTCCTGGCAGGAATGTATTTTCGTGATTAAAGGCACCGATTTGGACGTGGCCCACAAGCTCCTAAATTACATGCTGGATCCGAAGGCGGCCATCGCCGTGGCCGTGGGGCAAAAGTATCCTTCAAGCCTCGATCCCACGAAGGTTCCTATGCCGGAAGAAGTCAAAAAGCTTCCCGCCTTTGATCCAACCGGTAAACTGGAGGGGTATCTTTTCGCCAAGCCTTCCTACTGGAATGGCAATCAGATTGAGTTTGCCGAAAAGTGGGATCGCATCAAGGCCGGTGGCTGAAGTTAAATTGTGCCGGCCGCCATGAAGAGGCGGCCGGCCTGCAAATGCCCATCCACTCAATGCCAATTTTAATCGAGGAAATAGCTGTGGGAAAAAATCATTGCTCACCAGCGGTTCAGTTGAAGGGGGTCATCAAACAATTCGGTAACGTGGTGGCAGTTCAGAAGTTGGACCTTGTATTTGAGGAAGGCTCGCTGGTAACCCTTCTCGGACCCTCGGGCTGCGGCAAAACGACCATATTAAGAATGATTGCCGGGCTCGAAACACCCACCGAAGGGGACATCTATATCAAAGGCAAACGGGTCAACGATGTACCTATCCACAAACGCAACCTGGGAATGATATTCCAGAATTATGCCCTTTTTCCCCATAAGACCATTTTTGACAATGTCGCCTTTGGCCTCAAATACCGGGATGTTGCTAAAAATGAGGTGGAAGGCAAAGTCAAGAAGGCCCTGGAGATGGTGCGCCTCCCCGGTGTTGAAAACCGGATGCCCTCTCAGCTATCCGGTGGACAGCAGCAGCGGATTGCCATGGCACGAGCCATCGTCATTGAACCCGACGTACTTTTAATGGACGAACCCTTATCCGCGCTAGATGAAAATCTGCGGGAAGAGATGCGCAGGGAAATTGACAACCTTCAGCAGATACTTGGTGTGACCACCGTCTTTGTGACCCATGATCAGCGCGAAGCACTTTCCATGTCCGACAAAATCGTTGTCATGAATGAGGGGCTCAAGCAACAGGAAGGAAGCCCCGAAGAGGTCTATAATTTGCCAAACAACCATTTTGTTGCCGACTTTCTTGGGCACTCCAATTTTTTCAAAGGTGTTGTTGCGGATCAAGAGGGAGACATGATCAGCCTCGAATTGCGCGACGGTAATGTGTTCAGGGTGAAGCACCCCGGTCAATGGGAGCCTGGCGATCCTGTTGAAATGGTCGTGAGGGCCCAAAGCTTCAAAGTTACCTCCGTCGATGAACAACCGCCGGAGCAGGGTATGAATACATTCGACGGTATTATCAAAGACCGCAGTTATATGGGGGGTGAAGTCAGCTATTTTGTGCAATTGGAGAGCGGCACCATGGTACATGCCATTGGTTTGGCCAAGTTGAGAGCCATTCGCAAAAATACATCCGTTCGCGTTCATGTGGCCCCCCGGCACTGTGGTTTGCTCAGAGTTGCTGAATAGACCTGATTTTTTCGGGTCTGCTTTGTTACAACACCTAAACCAGTGCGTCTTTAAATCAGCGGAGGGCCGTCCCATGAGCTGCAAGCGCATGGTTCAAACGATCAAAGCGGCGTATCCATCGCGCATCGTTGCCATTGATTCCCATACCGCAGGAGAGCCGACACGTCTGATCGTCGGTGGTGTAGACCCGATACCAGGCGACACCATGCACGACAAACGGTTGTATTTCATGAAGCACTGCGACCAGGTTCGACTGCAGCTCACACGGGAAACCCGGGGCCATCGGGGTATGTTTGCCGCAATGTTGACGGAACCGGTAACAGCAGGTGCCCAATTTGGCCTGATTTACATGGACCCTCGCCGCTATCCCTATCTGTGCGGCCATGGAACTATGGGAGCCGTGATGACCATGATCGAGGCGGGTATGATTCCCATGACCAGGGACCCTTTGCCGGTCGTGGTCGACACGCCGTCCGGACCCATGCAGACCACTGCATACATGAAAAATGGCCGGGTCGAATCAGTCTCCCTCAGGATGGTGCCCTCGTTCGTCCACGAAGACAACGCCAGACTGGAATTATCGGGAGTGGGTGCTATTCAGGTGGCCACCGTATGTGTGGGCGGTTTCTTCGTCATGGTTTCTTCGGAACAGCTGGCGCTCGACCTTGATCCCGCCAACAGCGAACATTTGATTGAATTGGGAATGAATCTCATCGACGCGGCCAATCAACAGCTGGTGGTACATCACCCGACCCGTGCTGAGGTCAAAACCGTTGATGTAACCGAGTTTTATGATCCCGCCATGGATGCACAGGGGATGGGGAAAAGCATCGTTGTATATGGAGAGCGGCATATGGATCGCTCGCCATGCGGTACGGGCACGGCTGCCAAGATGACATTGCTTCACCATCAAGGGAAAATCGGTCTCAACGAACCCTTTACCAACATGAGTCCGCTGGGGACAGCCTTTCAGGGGCGTATCGTCGAAGAATGCCGCCTGGGAGACACGCCGGCCGTCGTTGCCGAAATAAGAGGCAGCGCCTACGTGACAGGTGTTCACGAATTTATTGTCGACCCGAGGGACCCTCTTCAAGAAGGATACTTGATATGATCAAATCGTCATCCAGGCCCGACCTGGTATTATTGAACGGAAATGTTCGCACCATGGATGACGACCAGCCCCGGGCCCAGGCCATTGCCATCAATGACGGACGCATTATGGCGGTGGGCTACAATGACGAAATCGTCGCCATGGGGAGCGCTGCGACCCGACAAATCGATCTCGAAGGGCATCTGGTCCTGCCCGGGATGATCGACGCTCATTTTCATTATTACGAATGGGCTCAAATGCGGAAAAATCTAAAATTGGCCGATATTAGAACCTTTTCAGCGTGTATGCGAAGCATCCAGGCGTCTGCACAACAAAAAAGCAAGGGCCAGTGGATCATCGGTCAAGGTTTCAATGAATCGGACTGGCCGGAAAACCGCATACCCACCCGAAGTGATTTGGATCAAGTTGCGCCGGAACACCCCGTTATTATTTGGCGGTGTGATTTGCACTTGGCGGTTGCCAATTCACCCGCACTCGCACTGGCTGAAGTTAACAAAAACACACCCGATCCTCCGGAGGGCCTGATTGAAAGGGATGCTGGCGGCGAGCCTACGGGTGTTTTGCGGGAGCTGGCCATCGATCTCGTCAAGCAGGCAATTCCGCCTTTAACCGATGACAATATCGTGGATGCTATGAAAGACGGCATTCCGGAATTGCATTCACTGGGGCTTACCGGCCTCCACGATGTTCGCCTCATGGGTGGTGCCGAGGGCGCCACTGCGCTCCGGGGGTGGCAACGACTGAACGAAGCTGCGGCGCTTGGCTTAAGAGCCTGGGTCACCATTCCGGGAGAACGGATCGATGAAGCCATTGCCCTCGGCTTGAGGACAGGCTTCGGTAACGATCGACTTCGCCTGGGTCATCTCAAATATTTTGCCGATGGGGGCATGGGTGCGAGAACGGCCTGGATGATCGACCCTTACCTCGATGGCGGCTTGGGTATACCTCTGACACCCATCGAAGAATTGGAACCAGCGGTGGCCAAAGCCGATGATGCAGGAATGGCGGTCATGATTCATGCTATCGGTGACCGTACCAACCGGGAATTGGCTCGAATGTTTGAAAAACTGGCGCAGCACAGAAAAAGCCCCTTTGGAAACGGTATCTGTTGGAAAACAGACCTCCCCCACCGCATCGAACACCTCCAGATGAGTCGTCGAGCGGATCTCCAAAAATTGGCAAGACTGAATATTGCCGGATGTGTTCAGCCGCACAACATGATCCTGGACATCAATATGATCGATCGGTGTGTGGGCGAAAAAGGCAGGCACGCATACGCATTTCGAGACATGCTTGATTCCGGGATACAACTCATGTTCAGCTCGGATTGCCCTGTTGCTGATCCGAGCCCGCTGGCCGGCATTCATGCCGCCGTTACCCGACGGAGGAGAGACGGTTCGCCCAAAACTGGTTGGTATTCAGACCAACGCGTCAGTGTGGACGAAGCCGTCCGGGCGTATACCCGCACACCCGCTGTCGCCAGCAATGCTGGTCATCGTCTGGGAAGCATCTCTCCGGGCCAACATGCCGATATCGTCGTATTGGATGAAGATATCTACCTTGTCGAGCCTGATAAAATTATGGATACCCGCGTGGTGCTCACCATTTTCGATGGTGAAATCGTATTTTCAACAGGACGCTGATTCGTTTCCGCGAATGAATATCGGATAGAAAATAAGCGACCACCGGCAACATCGGCG
>JAFDCJ010000318.1 GCA_019312835.1 Deltaproteobacteria bacterium | reverse complement strand
GATAAGGTATTCTTCATCCTCTATTTTTACCTCAGTACCCGAATATTTGCCAAATAGAACCCGATCGCCTTTCTTGACTTCAAGCGCTATTCGCTTTCCCTCTTCGCTGAGTTTGCCATTGCCGGCAGCAATCACTTTGCCTTCAATTGGTTTTTCCCTGGCCGTGTCCGGGATGAAGATCCCACCTTTTGTTTTGTCCTCTTCTTTGACCCGTTGAACTAAAATTCGATCCTGTAATGGTCTGAGTTTCATAGTTCAAATTCTCCTTTTAAATTATTTCTCCATCGCAACCATGACGTTTCGCATTGCGCTTATCAAACAAAGTTACCATGGTGTTTACTCCTTTCATTAAATTAAACATGTTGCTTGAACCTGCTTTCCCCAAGCAATCGCAAATGCGATTGATGGGGTTAAGCCTTACTTTAAAGAATGTAATCTTTGGAAATAAATCAACAAATGAAAAGGCGCAATATGATTGGCTGTTGCGAGGCCAGTTCCGGCTAAGCTGAAACCGGTGTTAGTTGAAAAGTAGAAAAGAGAAGTGTCGCGATTTTCAATTTATTTAATAATTTATGCACGTATAAACACTTTGTCAAGCTGCTTCAGAATGGAAAGCTGCAAAACAAATCTGGTGATCTGCTTTTGGAAATTAGATGGTAAGCGGCGCACAATCGATACCTCGGCCACCGATCAAGACAACCAAACCCCGGACCTGCCCCTAAACCGGCAGATTCGCATCGGCGTGGGAATTCAATACGACTGGAATAAGGACATAACCGAGGATCCGCCGATGAATATTTGGATGCGGTCAAAGCAGAGATCGATGAGGCTGACGGGCCCTTTCAGGGGCCCCTCAAGGATGAATACGATACCAACGCAATTCATTTCTTTGCCGTCAATCTGATCTGGAAGTTTTAATCTACTATTATATTAATAAACGCCATCCACAATTTTCAAATTTTGGGGATTGCGGCTATGAAGGGACAATCGCAAATTATGGCATATAACTTCCGGTAATCTTATATATTTCTAAAAGCTCATTTAGACGTGTAATTTTTCTGCTTTCAGCATCCAGGCAACGGCGATGCCGACCAAAAAGCCGGCGGCGAGGTTGGCCGCCAGGGTAATTCCCAGCATGAACAGGACGACGAAATAATCCTTGCGATTTTCCAGATCCATAATGGTCATACCCAGCTGGCAGCCGGCAAACAGCAGCAAGATACCCAAAACGGACAGGGGCAGCAGATAAATCACCGCCAGGGCTTCATCTCCCAAAGCCACCGCCAAAATTACGAATACAATCCCAATCATCAGATTTGAACCGGCGGTGCGGGCGCCAAAACGGTAATGGGCGGCCAGGCCGCCGGCGCCGTGGCAAAGGGGCATGCCGCCGATGGTGACGCTCGCCAAATTGGCCAGAGCCATGCTGATACAGGCAGACTTATAGGTTACCTTGCGGGAATGGTCGCCGAAATAGTCTCTGGACAGGTCGGCATAGGCGATGACGGCGTTTCCCAGGGTCATCGGAATCTGAGGCAGAACCAGGGCCAGCAGGGCAAAGGTAAAATCGGCCCTCGTCGGCCATCCCAGGGGCAGAAATCGAGGTAGGTGAATACCGGGGTTGATCAGGTCGAGACCCTGGCGGGTGCCGGCAATCAATCCCAGGGCAACCCCACCGAGCACCACCACCATGCCGGCCGGAAACTTTTTATTGTCCAGCAGCAACAGGGTCAGCAGCCCTCCCACCGCACCAATAATGATGCCGACCGGAACCGGCCCGATGCTGTCAATACCCAGATAGGGTTCGGCTGCCTGGCGCAGCACTTGTAGTTTGGTGGTTCCCAGCATGAATTTGATGCCTTCGACCATCAGCAATGTTCCGGTGGAAAGCTGGACACCGCGGACGACCGACTTGGGGATATACCGGCCGATAACGGAAATGGCACCGGTGGCGCCGATCACCAGCAGGACCAGGCCGATCAGATACCCCGAAGCGGTGATCTGGGAAGCCGTCATGGCCGTGGCGATGGCATAGGCGCTGATGACTTTCATCGGTTGAATCGGCACGGTGACACCGAAATACAGCCCGGAAAAGATGAAAAAAAGGCCGACGGATAGAAAAATACCATTGGGACTTAAGCCGTTGACCAGAATCAGGCCCAAGGCCAGGGGCAGCAGGGTGCCCAGGTCCCCGAGGGAACCTGAGAATTCCAGGCGATTGAATCGGTATTTGGGTTGCATGGGGTGATTTATGCCTTATTGCTTGTTAAAGTTCCAAAAAAAGTATATTAATTTAAACCCGTATACAATGGCAACTCATTTTGCACCGTTTTCAGAATTTCGTCAACGTAAGTGCCCGGATCGAGGCCGGATGAGATTCAACGACCACCCGCAAAGCGGGTGGCTTTGATTTTCCCGCCCTGATGGGCGGGGGAAGACAAAAGCACGTTCGTGCTCTAAGCCTTGCGGTCGAAATCCGCCTCAGGCGGATTTGGATACAACCCATAAATCTCACGCAACCCGTCCGCCCCGCCGCGCTCGCATGGCGGGTGCGGGCCGCATAGGCTTCCGTGTATTTCTTTGAGTCTTTGCGACGTTGCGTGAGAATTTTATTATTTTGTGGATCCGTCGATGACGGACGGCATGGAAGGTGAAGATAAGGGAATGAATTTAAAAACCAGCACGGATAAAGTTGGACGCAATGCCCCCTGCCCATGCGGCAGCGGGTTGAAATATAAAAGATGCTGCCTCGGCAAACCGGGTAGTTCCGTCCTGAATCTAGAAGAGACCTACCGCAGCAAATACGGGATCCGTCTAAAGAAAAAATCCGATATAGAAGGCATTCGCAAGGCCGGGCAACTGGTTCTGGATACCCTCCAGCTGGTGGAATCCCGGCTTACACCCGGCCTGATCACCGATGAAATCAACACCCTGGTCCATGAATTTACCATTAAAAACGGGGCCAGGCCTGCACCGCTGAATTATCGCGGTTTTCCCAAAAGTGTCTGCGTCTCCATCAATGAAGTCATCTGCCACGGGATTCCCGGAAACCGCGTCATCAAAGACGGTGATATTGTTAATGTTGACATCACGTCTATCTTAAGCGGCTATTACGCCGATGCCAACAAAACTTTCTTCGCCGGCAAGCCGGGTCCCGAGGCCCGTAAAATAGTCGATATTGCGCGCCATTGCCTCAAGCGGGGCATGGCGGCGGTAAAACCCGGAAATACCCTCGGGGATATCGGTTGGAGCATACAGACCTACGCCGAAGCCCAGGGGTGTTCGGTGGTGCGTGAATTCGTGGGGCACGGCGTGGGATTCGATTTCCATGAAGCGCCCCAGGTGCCCCATTTTGGTCACAGGGGCCAGGGGCTGACCCTGATCCCGGGGATGGTTTTCACCATCGAGCCCATGATCAATCTGGGCCAAAAAGAGTTGAAAATTCTCGATGATAACTGGACGGCCGTCACCCGGGACGGATCCTTATCCGCCCAATTCGAGCAGACCATCCTGGTCACCGATGACGGGTATGAAAGCCTTACACCCTATGAGTTGTAATTAAATTAAAGTTGCAAGGCAAAAGGCGCACGGCTCAAGGCCAAGGATGTTTTCATTTTAATCTTTGGTCTTACGCCCTGAGCCGTGCGCCCTGCGCCATTGCCTTAAACCCGCACCCCGAACCTCGCGACTAGCATCCCTTAATACGCACTCCGCAAATAATTCTTGTGGGAGCGGCTTCCAGCCGCGAAGTTAAATGATCGCGGCTGGAAGCCGCTCCCACAACCCATGCCAACTTGTTCTTTCCAGATAACCATGAAGTTAAAATTATGCGAAGCATAAATGAATTAATCCGCAGGCCTTGGATCGAGCAACATGCTTCAGTTTTCCATGAAAATTTGACATCGTGACTGTGTTTTTTTTCCAGGGCGGATTAATTCGTCCACAGCTCCACATCGATCAGGCCCAGCTTGGCGGCGTAGCGCACCAGTTCCAGGGTGCTGTGAAGGTCAAGCTTGTTCATAATGTTGGCGCGGTGATTTTCAACTGTTTTCGGACTGATGAAAAGCTTTTGGCCAATTTCTTTTGGCGAGAGGCCTTCGGCCAGCAGGCGCAATATCTCCTGCTCCCGGGCCGTCAGTGTGGCGTAAAGGGTGTCGTTGATTTTGGTTTCTTTGCCGGGCAGTTTTTTCAGGGTTTCGACAACCTGGCTAGAGACCGCGCTGTCCAGGAAGTGATTTCCCTTCAACACCGTTTCGATGCCTTTCAGCAGTCCTTCGGCAGCGGATTCTTTTACCACGAATCCGGTGGCGCCGGCCTGAAAAGCCTCGGCAATATAATCCACTTTGGAGTGCATGGTAACGATGATGACTTTTATTTGCGGCCATTTGGCGAGTAAGTTGCGGGTCAACTGGATGCCGCTCATATCCGGCAGCGACAGGTCGACCATCATCAGATCCGGCTTCAGTTTTTCAACTTTGTCCAAAGCCGCGCGGCCGGTGCCGGCCTCGTCGATGATCTCATAGCGCTCATCCCGGCCGATGATTGTCTTCAATCCTTCCCTGAAAAGGGGATGATCGTCAACAATCATTATGGATATTTTATCGGCCATTGTTGCGCTCCTGCCAGGGGATTTCGATGAATATGCGGGTGCCCCGGCCGATTTGGGATTTTATATCCATTCTGCCTTCCAGCAGCCGGACACGTTCTTCCATGTTGGACAGACCCATCCGCTTTTCCTCCAGGGCTTTTGCCAAGCGGTGGCCCACGTCAAAGCCCTGGCCGTCATCTTCGATGCGCAAAATGATGTTCGGCGAAGAGGCCACCAGGCGGATGATCACATTGTCGGCCCGGGCATGTTTCTTGATATTGTTGAGCCCTTCCTGGATCAGCCGGTACAGATTGATGGCGGTATCGAAATCGAGTTTCAGATCTTTGATGCCCGCTGAATAAAAATCGACGTTCAAGCCGTTTTTTTCGGCAAAATCATCGCATAGCTGGTAAGCGATGCGCACCAGTCCAAGCTGATCCATTCCCGCCGGGCGCAAGCCATATGAAAGATCCCGAACAGATGAGATAGAATCCTGCAACAGCTGTGATATTTCGGAAATTTTCTGTTTTTTCTCGGGGGACAGCTTTTGCGGTTCGTTAAAGAGGGTTTCAAGACCGATTTTTAAGGTAGACAGATCCTGGGCCACATGATCATGCAGATACTTGGCGATCCGGTTGCGCTCATTTTCCTGGACTTTGATCTGTTGCCGGGAAAGGGTTCGGATTTTTTCCTCGGCCTGGATGCGCTCGGTTATATCCCGCACGGCACCGATGATTTTCTGGCGCCCGGCGGCAAAAAATTTACCGGCCGAAATCTCGCCGGGAAACGTACTGCCGTCTTTGCGGCTGAAATAGCGTATGGGAATTTGCATGTTGACAGTGGCCATGTCGCGAAGCTTTGTCACCGCCGCGCGCGTTTTGTCTTTTTCGGCCGAGATATCTTCAACCTTCAAGTCCAGAAATTCTTCTTTGGAATAGCCGAAAAGATCCAACGTAGCCGGGTTGGCGTCTTCAAACTGCCCGGTTCGGGCATCAAAAATCATGACCGCATCCGTATCCCGTTCAAAGAGCTGCCGGTGTTTTTCCTCGCTTTCCGCCAGGGCATCCAATGCCTGCTTGCGGGAAGTGATGTCGAGCAGAAAATTCAAGGTTGCCGGTCGGCCCTCCCATTCAACAATCACCCCGTTATTCTGGACCCATCTGATGTTGCCCTTTTGGTCGATTAATCGCATTAAATATATTTCAGGTACCTCTTTACCCGCCAGCCGGTTGAGGTGGTGCTCGACAACCATTTCCCTGTCATCCGGATGAATGTATTCAAGAAAATTGGCAGCCTGGGGATTGTCCTCCGAAAAACCCGCAAATTCTTTGACCTGGGGGTTTACGAATTTGAGCATCCCATCCTGGGTGATCACAATACCCTCATTGGCATTGTCGACCACCATACGATACTTTTTCTCGGAATCTATAACCGCCTCTTCGGCCTGCTTGCGCTGAATAGCAGCTCCGATAATGTTCGCAGCGATCTTCAAAGCCTCGATTTCCACCGGCGCCCAATCGCGCCGCACCCGACAGTCATCAAAACCAATGAATCCCCACCATTCGTTGCCGACCATGATCGGCGCCACCATAATCGAGATAATGCTCTGCGCAGAAAGCACCCCTTTCTCGATTTCCGGAAACTCTTCAATATTGCCGTAAATCAGCTCCCCCTTGCCCAGAACGTCAACCCAGCGGCCAAACCCGGCCGCTATAAAGGGAAACTCCTGAAGATCGGGGTTTTCTGTCTGGGACTCGATTCCCGCATCCACCCATTCATAGCGCTGGCTGGTAACCATCGTACCATCATCCAGGGTCTGGTTCTCAAAAATATACACCCGGCTGACTTCGCCGGCCTGTCCCAGTTGCTCTAAGATAGGTTCGATACTGCTTTCAGTTAGTTCCGTTCTCAGAAACCATTCCGTAAACAGGTAAACAGCTTTTAATATGTTGTCCCGCCGACGAAGCAGCTTGATAGCCAGTTCGCGCTCCTCGCGCTCCAGTTCGCGTTCTTCGAGGGTCCTGAAATGGTAGACCTTGGTGTCGGGGTCCAGATGGTCTAAAGGGTTATAGGTGGATTTGCCGTCCATGGCGGTGTTCCCTCACGTTCTGCACATAAAAAAGCCCTTACGAAATTGTATCACAGATACAAGGCAAGAGCCGTGATGGATCCCATGATGGTTTTCTCCCGTCAGCGCATGAATTGCGGATAAGACATGATAGCTTTCAGGCAGTATAGGCTAGTCGGGCGGGGCTTGTCAATTCTGCCCGGCATGGATCAATCCATGATTTCAAGAACGGTGCGTTTTTTTTCTTTGGCGGAGACAGAGCTTACGATGGTTCGCATGGCATGGGCAATACGTCCCTGTTTGCCGATCACCTTGCCGATGTCGTCCTTGGCGACCCTCAATTCCAATACCGAGGTTTGATTGCCTTGGACTTCCGCTACCGCTACTTCTTCGGGTTTGTCGACCAATGCGCGCGCGATTTGAGTAACGAGATCTTTCATGGGGTATTCTCCTTTAGTGCGTGAAAGCGTTTTGGAAACTGCAACTTGGTTTCAATCGATGAAAAGGAGTCTGCGTAGCAATGAGCATTTACATAAAGTCTCTGGGATTGGTTGTTTTCAAATCCGCCTGAGGCGGATGACACCCGCAACGATTAAAGCACTGGTGTGCTTTTGTCTTCCGCCGCCCAAAAGGGCGGGGAAATCCACCCCTCCCGCTTGGCGGCTGGTTGTTGAACCATCCACCAAAATCAAAGGGTAGCCCTTCCATTGTAGAACCACCCTTTTTTCCGCAGTAGAATGTAGCCTCCCCTGCGTTTTGACATGAATTTAAATGGTCGTTTTCTTTTACGTCATCTTATACGCTTTGTAAATAGGGGCATCATCTCATTTTTTCGGGTGAAATGCCCGGCTCCCGGGATTTTATCCCGGATATGCCAACTAATTGAGATATAGGCATAAGTTGAACAGTGACCGCAAATCATAATAGGTATCCACCAGCATAACCTGAACTTATATCGATAATGATATTTTTTTTCTTGGCATGTATCATATTGTTTGGTATTGCATAGTTTCTGAATTTGTATCAGTGTATGCCATCAAGAGCCGTACCGGCTATCTATTCGTTGCTATAGATAGTTTGCCTTTCCGCAAGTGTGACTAATATTGATATGGTAATCAATAACAATCAGCCAAAGGAGGTAGCAAAATGAGGAACGGATTAAATTTTCACAAACGTGGCCATTTTATTCGCGTTATCCTGGGACTGGCAGTCCTGATGACGGTTTTCGGTTTCAGTAGCCTTTATGCCGGCGATCTTCTGGTCTACACGGCTCTGGAAGATGACGAGCTGGCAGTTTACATTCCGGCCTTTAAAAAGGCCCATCCGGACATCAACCTTAATATCGTTCGGGATTCAACCGGTATTGTAACCGCCAAGCTTCTGGCTGAAAAAGACAACATCCAGGCCGACGTGGTTTGGGGAACGGCTGCCACCAGCCTTCTGATTTGCAACGACCTGGGCATGCTGCAGGGCTATAATCCCAAGGGCGTCGAAAAAGTCAGAAAAGGGATGAAAGACGGCCGCGATGATCCGGTACGCTGGGTCGGGATAAAGGCCTATGTGACCGGAATCGTGGGAAACACCATCGAAATGAAGGCCAAAAACCTTGAAATGCCTCAGTCCTATGCCGATCTGCTCAAACCCATGTACAAAGGCAACGTCGTCATGCCGAACCCGGCCTCCTCCGGCACGGGATTTTTGACTGTCTCGGCCATTCTCCAGTTGATGGGTGAAGAAAAAGGCTGGGATTATTTGGATCAACTGCATGAAAACATTGCCCAGTATACCCATTCCGGGTCCAAGCCGGCGAAAATGGCCGGCAAAGGCGAGTTTCCCATCGGAATTTCCTTTGCCTACCGCGGCTTCAAGCAGCGCGCCGGTGGCGAGCCGGTCGTGGTCGCATTTCCGAAAGAGGGTTCCGGGTATGAGGTCGAGGCCAATGCCCTGATGAAGAAACCACGCATCAAGAAAGAGGCCAAGATCTTCCTCGACTGGGCCATCAGTGACGAGGCCATGGCCCTGTATGCCAAGGTTTACCCCATTGTGGCCACCGACATCAAAGTCGAAGCGCCCGATGGCTGGCCGTCAGATCCCATGTCGGTCCTGATCGACAACGATCTGCAATGGGCTGCCAAAAACCGCAAGCGGATACTCGCGGAGTGGATCAAGCGTTACGACAGCAAGAGCGAAGCCAAGTAGTGGATACTAACCAAAAGCCGAACAATATGGCCGGCACAACCCGTTCTTCCGGTTGTGCCGGCATTTTGTGAACCGGTGGCCAGGCAGATTGCAATGGATCGGAATAGCGAAATAAACAATAACGAATACTTCCTGGAGGTTCGTGACATTACCAAGATGTTCGGCCAGTTCAAGGCGTTGAGCGACATCAGCGTTGGCATCAGACAGGGAGAGTTCGTTTCGGTACTGGGGCCCAGCGGCTGTGGCAAGACAACGCTGTTGAGGGTTATCGCCGGCCTGGAAGAGCAAAATTCCGGATCGGTGTGGATCGGCGGGCACGACGTGTCCCGGGAACCGGTGGCCAACCGCCATCTGGGTATTGTGTTCCAATCTTATGCCCTGTTTCCCAATATCAACATCATCGGCAACGTGCAGTACGGCATCAACCGGCGCCAGTTTTCCAAAGAGCAGCGGGAGCAGCGCGCCATGGAAATGCTCGAGTTGGTCGGCATCGAGGAGCAGGCCCATAAGTATCCGGCCCAGCTTTCGGGCGGTCAGCAGCAGCGGGTGGCCCTGGCGCGGGCGTTGGCGCCCAGCCCGTCTATCCTGTTGCTGGATGAACCGCTGTCAGCACTGGATGCCCGCGTGCGGGTCTACCTGCGATCTGAAATTCGCCGCATCCAGGAAACGCTGGGCGTCACAACCCTTATGGTGACCCATGACCAGGAGGAGGCGCTGACAATGGCCGACCGCGTGGTGGTTATGGACGAGGGCATGCTGATGCAGTATGCCACCCCGCATGAGCTCTACGTTTCACCCGCAAATACCTTCGTGGCCGGTTTTATCGGCGAGATGAACTTTATCAATGAGTGTATGGGACGGGATCCGGATTCCATTTTTTTCGGCCAGTACATTTTAAAGCTCAAACCCGGGCGGGTAATTAAATACCAGGGTCGGCCGGTGGTCGTAACGATTCGCCCGGAGGATATCCGGGTCATCCGTGACGAATCCGTGAACTTCAACATTTTGAAAACCAAGGTCGAGCGGATTGAATTCAGGGGGTCTCTGTATACGCTGCGCCTGCGGGTTATGCACGAGGCCGGTGGGTCAACCGACCAGCGCCTGAACATGGATTTACAGGTGGAAACCATGGAATCCATGAATATTCGGACTCAGATGGAGCTGCCCATACATTTACCGCCGGAAAGGCTGCTTCTGTTTAAGCATCAAAGGGAATTGATGTGAGCCTACTTGAACACCTCGGTGAATTATTTTCTATTTCAGCAGGCAGCAAACAACGCGTGACCAAAAAATCCAGTGGCGAAGACTGGGCGCGGCGTCTGCTCATTGCCCTGGCCTGTTTCTGGCTCGTGGTGGGGGTTGTCTTGCCCCTGCTGGACGTGGTCGACCGCGCCACGCACATCGAACTGGTGGTCAAAGTCGAGGAGCCCACCGAACAGGAAAAAGCCGAGGATGATTTCCGGGGCCAGATTGATATTGCGGGCCACGTCGTGCTGTTGGTACGCGAAGCGGGCAAGCGGGATGTCCTGTACATCGACAATAAGCAAGTCGAAGCCCGCCGGGGTAAAGCTGAAGCGCCCGGGGTCTACGTGGAGTTCAGCGATGAGCGGATAGAAAGGATCGTCTGCGACCTGGCCAGGCCCGATCCGATCAGCCAGGAAACGCTGCCAATCGAGCCGATCGAAATCAAGCGGACGGCACAACAGCGCTGGCAGGTGGATGATGTGGTGATGCCGCCGGAAGATGAGTTGGTGCTTGTAAAACGGTTTATCGGCATGGCCAACTTCTTCGACTACTTCGGGCTGAAAGGCGTTTCCCAGGGGCGGACATTCATCGCGCTGGCCAATATCCTGCTGGCCATCGCGCTGATCGGTTTTTTTGTCTTTACGCTGATCAGGCCGAGCGTGCCCTTCAACCAGAGCGGCATGCTCACCATTGCCATCCTGCTGATCCTCGTATTTCAGGCTTTTGGCGCCATCGATTTTTTGACCTCGCATATGGAGGCATCGGGGCTGGCCCAGTCGGTCTGGAACAGTCTGCGCGTGGGGCTATATACGACATTTATTTCGGTTACCCTTGCGTTTTTATACGCTTACGGAATCCACCGCACCCGGATGTTCGGCAAGGCCTTTTTCCGCATCGTGGCAATGATTCCGCTATTTGCCCCCACCATGCTCTACGGGCTTTCCCTGGTCTACATGTTCGGCAACAAGGGGGTTATTACCACCGGGTTTTTCGACTACTTTCCCTGGCTGGCCTGGGACATCCATCTTTACGGGCTGACAGGGATTGTCATCGCCGAAGTCGTCTTCACCTTTCCGCCGGCATTCATGATTTTGCTGGTGGCGCTGTCCAATACGGACGCCCGCCTGTACGAAGCATCCGAAAGCCTGGGAGCCAGCAAGGTCCGGACCTTTTTTACGGTCACGATTCCCAGCATCAAGTTCGGTCTGCTGAGCGCTGTTTTCGTGGCATTTACCCTTTCGTTCACCGATTTCGGCGCTCCCAAGGTGGTCGGTGGTCAGTTCAATATCCTGGCCGTGGACATCTACAAGCAGGTGATCGGTCAGCAGAATTTCGGTATGGGGGCCACGGTCAGCATTATCCTGCTCATACCCACTGTCCTGGCCTTTATTGCCGATCGCATCGTGCAGCGCCGCGCCACGGCGGTTGTCACTGCCCGCAGCGTGCCCCTCGTTCCCAAAACCAGCCGTGTGCGTGATACCTTCTACGGGATCATTTGTTCCCTGATTGCGGCGTTTATTCTGCTGATGGTCTTTATGGCGGGGGTGGCCTCGCTGGTTAAAATCTGGCCCTATGCCTTCACCAACCCCGAGCAATACCCCCAGCTGTGGACGCTGAAACACTATCTCTTTGACGACGTCGGCGGCGGCGGCTATGCGGCTTTTTGGAATAGCATCGAGATGTCTGCGCTGACGGCCCTTTGCGGCGCGTTTATTACCTTTACCAGCGCCTATCTGATCGATAAAACCAAGGGCACGGTCTGGCTCCGACGCAGCGCTTATTTTCTTTCCATTATTCCCCTGGCCCTGCCGGGACTGGTGATCGGGATTGCCTACATCTTTTTCTTCAACAAAACCCAATTGAGCATACCGTTTACCGGAATTACCTTTTATAATCCTTTCAATCTGCTGTACGGAACCATGGCCATTTTGGTTATCAGCAACATCATCCATTTTTACACTGTCAGTTTCCTGACGGCCACCACCGCCATCCGCCAGCTGGACAAGGAATTTGAATCAGTGGCCGAGTCCATGGCGGTGCCGTTTTACAAGACCTTTTTGCGCGTGACGGTGCCGGTTTGTTTTCCAGCCATTTTGGAGATTGCGGTATTTTACTTCGTCAGCTCCATGGCAACGGTCTCCGCCGTGATTTTTCTTTACACCAGCGAAAACCCCCTGGCCTCGGTGGCGGTCATCAACATGGACGATGCCGGAGACACCGCGCCGGCCGCGGCCATGTGCATGCTGATTGTATTTGCCAATGTGATTGTGCGCAGCCTGGCCGAGCTGGTCAGCCGGCGGTTTAAGCGCAAGACCCAGGGGTGGCGGTCGCGTTAGTGGCTGGATGCTGGATTCTCGCTATGGGATGTTGGGGTTTCGGATGTTGGGTGCAGATATGCTAAGGGTAAAAGGTAGACGGTGGAGGGTGGAAGGTTTTTGAAATGACGCAGGGTGCAAGGCCCAGGGCTTAAGGCCAAGGTTTAAATCGATAATATCCTCCGCCTTGAGCCGTGCGCCTTGCGTGCCGGGTCATCGTCACGGTTTTTCGTGACGACGACCGGGGCCTTGTACCGGTAGAAGTATTCCGGAATTCGCAATCGCGAAACCATATACCCTATACCCTAAACCTTATACCGTCTTTTAGGCATGCCTTGAGGTGATTTCTTTGATGCGGGCCTGGATGATCTTTTCTTCGTGCTGACGCTTTCTGGCAGCGGCCTCGGTTACCTTGGCGATGATCTGATCCATGTCGCACGGCTTCATCAGGTAATCAAAGGCGCCCTGTTTCATACCCTCAATGGCGGACTCGACATCCGCATGCCCTGAAAGCATGATGACCTCAATAAGTGGGTATCTTTTTTTTATTTCCGCCAGGGTCTCAATGCCGTCCATTCCCGGCATTTTGACGTCCAGAATAACGATCTCGATATCTTGATGAGCTTCGAGAACCTGCAGTGCCTCTTCACCGCTGAAGGCCTTTAGTATCTCAAGGTTGCGCATGGTTAAACGTTCACTGAACGTTTCAACAAATTCGGACTCGTCGTCTACCAACAATACATTTGCTAAGCTCATTGGAATTTACTCCTTTTAAAGAATAGGCCAGATGATTGCCCTGTGCGTTAGGCGGTTGTCGAAAAGGGTTCCGTAATACCAGCGCTGTTTCGCTACAACCACTGATACCGCTCTTTTCCTTATCATAGGTGCGGAAACTAAACAAGAAGCTATCGCGAATTTGAGATAGCCCCAGGTTGGCCGGCTTTGTTCGAGCCGCTTTCTGCGAGCGAGCAATTGAATGCCTGAATGGTCGAATGGCCCATTTAAAAAGCAACTTCAGGCGAATATGTTTCCGCTATGCCGCTGTTGATCCAGTGTCGATTTGAGGCGTTAATTGCAGAAAAAGCTTGAATTTCTCAGAAATTTTGATAATTTGCTATTATATCAGCGTTGAGCCATCTTTAATAGGCTTAACCTCAGCAGCCTGATCCTCCTTCTGTATTGCAGGTCCTGTCGGCCGGAAGCTGGAGGGGGATTTTTTTATTATGTCCAGACCGGAGGTTTTCCGTGAGTGATTATCTTGTCAAGGAATTAATGGTGCCGCTGTCGGAGTATGCCACCGTCCCCAAGGGGTCTACCCTTTTTGACGCGATCCTGGCCCTGGAGAAAGCTCAGGAGGAGTTTGATCACACCAAATACAAGCACCGCGGTGTCTTAATTCTTGATAAAAAAAGACAGGTTATCGGTAAACTGAGTCAATTGGACGTGTTGCGTGCCCTTGAGCCAAAAGATGAGGAGTCGATTGATATTCTAAATCTCAATCAGTTCGGCTTTAGTTCCAACTTTGTCCACCGGCTGCGCATGCAGCGTCGCATGACGGCGGCACCTTTAAAAGATCTTTGCAGCAAAGCATCCCAATTAAAGGTAGAGGATTTCATGCAGACCCCATCCGCGGGGGAGTTTATCGACGAGACAGCCACCCTGGAAATGGCGGTGATGCAGCTGGTCCATGGACCCCATCTATCACTGCTGGTTGCCCGGGGCAAAGAGATTATCGGGATATTGCGCATGACCGACGTGTTCGCGGCGGTCTTCCATACCATGAAAGAATGTGAACTTTGATAAGGATTGCCCATGAAAGAATTGAAAAAACTGCTGGAGCGGATCATTCAGCGAATCAACATCAACCTGCGTGAGCTCGATTACGACGTATCACCGTTTATCAGGAATCTGGTGCCACTGAATCAGATGGTTAAATTCTACGCTTTCTACGGCATTACCCCCAACCATCCCCTAGACCTGGTATTCAGACATTCCAGTCTGGCCGGCAGCTATTTTTTAGGGAAAATCCGTGTCAGGAATTCGATCCTTTACAAAAGTGATATTCGGGGCGATGAATTAAAACACCAGGGAGATGTGTTTAAATATCAAAACTTTGAGATCCCGATAACCAGAGATGAAGGCATCGATATAGAAGACAGTTTTCTCATCAAAACCCTGGTTCATAATTTTTCCCACGATCCGGAAACCCTTGAAAAATTTTTTATCAGGGATACCCTATCCACCCATTACGCCAATATCCACGGCTCCCCCTGCGACGGTTGTTTTTTGGGACCGTTTGCCACGGTCGACCTGACCACCATGCGGGATTGTGTCATCGGGACATTTTCATACGTCCAGGCCGGTGAGGTCGGGCATCTGAATGTCGGCCCGGGGACCGTATGGGTTCGCAGTCCCGACGAGTTCAATTTTCTTTATCGTTATCCTCTCGATAAATTGAGCCACTATATTGATTTTATCGAGGGGCGACCGCCCCAGGGATTCGTTATGGATTTTGTCGAAGACCGCAAGGAAGGTTTCCGACGTGTTTTTGATGTGGTCCATCTTGAACAGTCCGTTTCAATACCCGCCAGCGCCTCGTTGGACCGGTATGCGGTCATCAAACCCAAGACATCCATCAGCGAAAATGTCCTGGTGGCCCAGCGCGCCTACCTTCAAAATGCCTGGCTCGGCCAAGGCGCCAACGCCCAGGAAAATTGCTATATTATCAATTCGCGCCTGGAAGGCTGCAATGTGACGGCCCATGGCGCCAAGATCATCGAGGCCGACATGGGGAAAAACATATTTGTCGGGTTCAACAGCTTTTTGCGGGGGCGGGCCCGAAATCGCCTGACCATCGGCGACGAGAGTGTTGTCATGCCCCACACCATCATCGACATTAAAAATCCGTTGACCATACCGCCCGGGCACCTGGTCTGGGGGCTGATCACGAACCCGCAAGAGCTTGAGGCCAACAGCATTGCCCTCAAGGATTTATCCAAGATCGATGATGTCCTCATAAAAGGCAATTTGTCTTTTGAAGGCAGCGGTGCTGCGTTTGTCACCGCCTTTCGCGATCGCATTCATCACATTCTCGAGGCCAACGGGGCTTTTTTTGACGGCAAGAAGAACAAGGGGCATGCCCAGAAGAACCAGAATATCTCCTTTAACACCATCCAGCCATACCCCGACGGTGAATTCCAGGGTCTGTATCCGGCCATTGTGATTCAGCCGTAAGGGATTAGTTGAGTAGTTAAATAGCCCCGGTTAAATTCGCTAAGCTGATCGTCATCGAGATATTTAAAGGGGTAAATTGATTGGTTGAATAGTAGGGTCGGCCACTGCGCCGACCGTACTCTGAGGTAGGCAATGAACTGAACCTGGCGGGCACGGTGGCCCGCTCTACTGCTTGCACCCTATACCACACAAACAAAGCGGCTCTTCCAATGGATTTCGGAAGGGCCGCTTCTTTTAGGCATTCAAATTATATGAAACCGCTTCTGCTTGAAGTAAATTAACAGCGCCTGCAAATTCGTCAGCGGATGGGGCGGGCAGACAGATTTCAGGCGTCCTCCCTTCGCCCCTCTGGATACAGCCCCAAATTGCATTCAGGTGAATATCACTACATCCGATTCCAATGTTCTATCTGTTGATTAGTTGGAGTGGTATGGACTTCAAGGCTAAGTTGAGGGCGAGAAGAGTCCAACTATTTCACAGGCCCAGAAAATAGCACGTCCATCTTCGGTCGATGTTATGGATGATGGGCGGTGTATTCGTCCAGGAGTCTTCTAATCATTTTCTGATACTGGGTATTATATTTTTTCGCTTCGCTTTTAAAAAATTCTACACTAGCTCTACTGAGTGAGATGGTAACCTTGACGGTTTCTTCCTTTAAAGCCAACTCCTCAGGTGATGGCAGAAAATCTTTTATAACTTTTACTTTCCGCATTGGTTCATCCGTGTATTTTATTTTCTCTTTCATAGATTCGTTTTCCTTTGCGCCAATATCCAGCGCCAATGATTCGGATTTTCTTTTTTCGATAGGTAAAGCGGACAGTCATAATACCGCCTCCGACTTTCCCTAAACAGTAATATCGCTTCTCATCATTGCTGTGATCCAGATCCTCCAAAATGACACGATGTTCATCTAGGAATGCCAATTGTGCCAGAAAAAATGATATGCCGTGCTTCCTCTGATTTGATCGATCTTTTGCATCATCCCATTCGAAATTAGACGTTTTTCCCATGATTGAACTTAAACAAAATATGGGTCATTGTCAATATAATTATATGGCTTTTTTGCCAGTTTGTTATCAAAAGGCTAATTTCTTATTTTGTTGGTGCCCTAAAGGGGGACTTCGCGCCTTAGCCTGATCTGGTACTGCTATCGAAATTGTCAGCAAGGTGATCCATTAAGACACTAATCTATCGACGACTCAGCGATATTTGGTAAAGGTGACTGACGTGGAAGCGATGAGATGGATTGAAAACCTGCACGCTTAAATATGATGGGGCAATGCAATTTTAGCATTGCCCCGCATATCCATCATTTTAAAATTTGTTTAATGTGTTCAGCTAATCAAAAAAATTTCGGCTTTTTGGGATTGCACCGTCATAGCCGGAATACAACATTGTATGCCTTTTTATATGGCATCTGCTGATAACCAGCGAATCGATCAATCATTAACCTTAGAACTGGAACGGCTGGGAAACCATCATCTGAACTTCAAAGCCTTCATCGGACGCGGCCGAATCGATCCGGGCCACCAAACCTTTGGCCCAGAGGCGCACCCCCAGGCCGGCGCTCCATTTCATGTCCTCGTGCAGATCCTGGACATTCCAGTTCGGCGCCACCCGGCCGATTTCAACAAACGGCACAAACTGCAGCCACTGCACCCCGAGGTACTGCTGGATCCAGGGCCAGCCGTCAAACGGATTCCAGCGCGGAATGAAGCGCATCTCCGCGGCATAGTAAATCGCGGCTTTGTCGCTGAAGCGTTGCGACGGGTAGCCTCGGAAGCGCCACAGCCCACCTAACGTAGCGCCGGCAAACGACGGCGCCCCGTTTTCGATTTCGCCGGTGCTTTTTTCATCCCAGGTCGGTGAATAGGCCGTCCAGAAATCAAAGGCCAGCACCCGCTGGCGGAACCAGTCCGACTCGCCCAGTGAAAAATACTTGTCGAACTCCCCGTCGATCACCGTCCAGGAATTGGAGCTGTCAAACCACCCGAAATCGCGTTGGAATTTCAACCGCAGGGCGCTGCCCTTCGATGGGTTCAATTTAAAATCCCGGTTGTCGCGAAACAGGGAAAGCTCCAGGCCGTTGGTTTTGACATCCTCCTGAACGTCATCCCCGTCGACTTGCTGCAGACGGTAGAAAGGTTTAAATTCGAAATAGGTCCGCCCGCTGACAAAAGGGTTCCAGGATTCGCCCCCGATTGCGCCTTTGACAAGCAGCCCCCGATCCACCACCTGGGTGCTGATAATCTCATCCTTGCCGTGGCCAATCGGCAGCAAATACTTGAAACGCAGCCGGAAAAAATTGTCCCAGCCGCCGTCGCTATTCACGTAGTTGTCCTTGTCGGAGTCGTTGCTGCCGGCGCGCTCGCCCGGAAAATCCGGGTTACCGTCTGTGTAAATGTCCACATCCTGGAAATAGCCCGCATTTACGACGGCATCCAGAAACAGCCTGTCGGTAAAAGGCATTTGATAATCTCTTGCCATCAGAAATCCCAGCACCGATCCCTTGGTACCGACCATGGCAGTAGCAATCAGCGCCGATTGCTTCTGGGGCCAGCCGGTAACCGCGTAAACGTATCCGCCGGCAGCGCCAAAAGCCTTATTATAAAAGGCGTAAGGCACGCTGATGACGCCCTTTTCAAACTTGCCGTCGGGGCCGACCGTAATGCTTTGACCGAAAGCCGGACTACAGTAAAGCAATACCAGAAATAGGATAAATCCCCGAACAATTTGTTTCTGCATTTTTCCTCCTCCTTTGCGACAACGAACTGACACCGGCGGTTGGCGCTTATATGATTGTCGATGATACTGAGAATAATTTCAAAATGGGCCGGATTGACTGTAAAGCGCATGTGGACCTTTACCTTTTCTGATAAAATTACGCTTTTCATTGCCTGAAATCGTGATGATACCGTTTTGGCTTTATATGTCTTGGAACTGACGACCAGGCCCTGCCGCTATTCCTATAATTCTTTTGCATGCGCCGACACCCGATTTCAAATTTGTTCTTTTCCAAATATTTTTTTGATTAAATAAAAAAATAGCGCGGTTGTCCATTCAAAAATGATCACACCGTTTGCAGCCTGGAACGATGCCAGCGCCCCCCCAAAAAGCTGTATCAAATGTGCCTAAGCTATTCTTTCTCTATAATTCAAATTCTATATTAGATTAAGGTGAACAAATCCATAATATCGGTAAGATCAAAAGATAAAATTTTGTGAATAAATCTACAATTCCCCTCCACTGTGGGTTTCCCCTGGCCAATCTACATAACATGCCAATGATAGATAGCGTGCCTCTATACAAAATCGCTGGTATTGGCGGGTTGCGTATGGTAATCTCAAACTTATTCAAGATCGAAGAGATTTCAAAACAAAAGACGGTTCCGTAAAAAGGTTTTTACGTAACCGTCGATTATTTGAAATACGTCAACAGCGCATGCAGATTCGTCAACGGATGAGGGGGGCAGCCGGGTATGTACAGATCCACCGGCAGAAGCTGGCCCAGGCCTCCGGTGATCTCGGCGCTGCCCCGAAACGGGCCGCCGGACAGCGTGCAGCTGCCCACGGCGATCACCACCTTGGGCGCCGGGGTGGCCTCATAGGTCTGCAGCAGGGCGGTTTTCATGTTTCGGGAAATCGGGCCGGTAACAACGATGCCGTCGGCGTGGCGCGGTGAGGCCACGAAGTTGATGCCGAAGCGGGCCAGGTCGAAAAACGGCGTGGCCAGGACGTTCAAGTCGGCCTCGCAGGCATTGCAGCCGGCAGCCGATACCTGGCGCAGCTGCAGGGAGCGGCCGAAGAGTTTTTTGAAATGCTTTTTGGCATGCTCGGCCAGGGACGGCAGCTCGCCTGCGGTGAAAAGGTGATCTCTCTCAGCCACCGCCAGTTCGAAATTTTGGGTAAAAGAGACGAAGCGGCCTTCCGACAGGCGCTCGCAGGTGCCGCAGAAGACACAGCGACCCATATCGATGACGCGACGTTCCGCGTTAATGGCGTCCTGGGGACAGGCGGCCGCGCATTGGGCGGCCAGGTCGGACGATGCCCCGGCATGGACCCGGGGCTGCCCGCGGTAGTCTTCCGGCAGCTCGATGGTGGCCTTGGGGTAGGCGCTGGTGCGGCAGCCCTGCTCAAATCTGTTTTTCAGGGTATTTAGCATCTGGTTTCACTCTAAGATTTTAATTGGGTTGTTGATTTATCCAATATTGCAAACATAGCCCTGTATCCGGGTCTGGTATAAAAAGCGAACCGCAGAACCGCAGAATATCGAATGTCAAATATCGAAGGGTGGATTCGCGTTGCTCAGTCTTTTTTATTTCGTTTAGGTTCAAATTTCCCGCAGCTCACTGCGAAAGGATAGACTATACCATTATCCTGACACCCCGCGGCAAGCCGCAAAGAGATTCAAAAAAACAGACAGAATACCTTACTTCACTTCGACATTCGATATTCGACATTCATTATTCGATATTCGCTTTTTGTACTTGTAAAGCATCCTGCCCAGCCAAAGTCTCGCCCTTCGGAAGAACTCCGTTTAAAGATCAAACCCGCAGTAGGACAGGTTGTAACTCTTGTTGTTGAGCGGGAAATCCGAGATTCCCGTGTCCCTCAGGGCCATGGCCAGCCCGTTCCAGTTGTGAAACGAGGGATCCTTGACCTTATAGCGCAGGATATGGCCGTCGGCATCGGTGATCAAACAGTGGGATACTTCCCCGCGCCAGGCCTCGTTGAGCGTGACAACCAGTGACGAGGGGGCCAGGTTGTAATCCCCGTCCTCGACGCAGCCGGTTTCAATCGGGCCACCCAGAAGCGATTCAATTATTTTGATGGACTGCAGCACCTCATCGGCCCGCACCCTGGCCCGGGCATACACGTCCCCGGTGGGCTCCGCATTTTCGGGGATGTCCAGGCGGGAATAATGCTCCGTGGGAAAACAGCGCCGCACGTCATAGGAGATCCCGCTGGCGCGACCGGAGGGGCCCACCAGACCGAGGTTTTCCGCATCCGGCGTGCTCACCACCCCGCAGCCCTCGAACCGTGAACGCACGCTGGGCGTGCCGAACAGCAGCTCGATAACGTGCTGGACCTGGGGCTTTATCTCGGCGATGCGTTCATTCAGGACCCGGCGGTCTTCATCGGTTACGGGAAAACGCACCCCGCCGGGCCGGACGAGGCCCTTGCCGAAGCGGTTGCCGCATATCCACAGGGACATGTTCAGAAAATCGCCGCGCATGCGGCCGCAGTAATTGGCCGGCGGCAAAAACGCCACATCCCCGCTCAGGGCGCCGAGGTCGCCGACGTGGTTGGCAATGCGCTCCAGTTCCAGACCGATGGTGCGGATAACACGTGCGCCGTCATCGGTGTCGATGGCGGCCAGGGCTTCCACCGCCTGGGCCTGGCACAGGCTGTGTCCCACGGCGGTGTCGCCGGCAATGCCTTCGGCCAGAATCGGCAAGCGCTTGCGGTCGGCATTTAGCAATAGCTTCTCGACGCCGCGGTGCTGATAGCCCAGCTGAATCTCCAGGTGCAGCACGCGTTCGCCGATACAATTGAACCTGAAATGGCCCGGCTCGATCACCCCGGCGTGCACCGGCCCCACGGCGACTTCGTGGATCTCATCGCCTTCCACGCTGTAATAATCGTAGTTGCCGGGGATGTCCTCGCTGTAATCGTTTCCGAAAACATCCGGCCGACCGCGTTCGTTGGCATGATAGCGGACCATCTTCAGCCAGGGATGCCCTTCGGGAAGGATGCCGAACTGCTCGGCAATCTCACGCTCGAACATATGAAAGGGCTCGCATTCGGCCGTCAATGCCGGATAGGCTTCCGGTGCCGTGCAGCCGGCCAGCTGCAGGTGATCGGACCGCAGGACGGCCAGCAGGTTGACGTTGTCGCCGGCGGGATAGGCAAAGAATTGCACCACTTTGCCGCCGTCGGCGACGATGGCCAGCGCCTGGCTGCGAAAATCATCAAAGGCCAGATGGGGAATGCGGTCCCGCTTGACCGCCTCGCCATTACCGATTTGTAAAAAATCCGCGTTCATTAAAGTCCCCCACCAATAGAATTCACTGCATGGACGATGGTCTGGTACAGGGAGTCCGGAATCCAGATACACAGTACCAGAGAGGTCAACAGAAGCACATACTGGGGCCAGACCATGACGGACTTTTCTTCCATCCGGATCGTGGACCGGATGTCACTGAAAGATATCTGCATGACGTGCCTGGCAAATCCCGCGAAAATGACACACAGGCTTAAAATAAAGATGCCCACTGCGATGGTGTGTCCGCTTCGAAAGGCGGCGATGATGATAAACAGCTCGCCGATAAAAATTCCGAAGGGCGGAAACCCGGAGACACCGGCGAATCCCCCGAAAAAGGCCACAAAAGTTTTCGGCATTTTGCCGGCAAGTTTGCCGGTTTCGGCAATCAGCCGGCTGCCGTAGCCCAGCAGGATGTTGCCGGATGACAGAAATAGAGATGATTTGATCAGGCTGTGATGGATCAGGCACAGCAGGGCCCCATAGGCTCCCAGCCCGCCGATGCCGGTGCCGAAGGCGATGATCCCCATGTTCTCGATGCTCGAATAGGCCAGCAGCCGTTTGTATTCGGTCTGTTTGAGAATAAACGTGGCGGCCACCAGGATGGAGATGAGACCCAGCACGATCAGAATGGTGCTCGAAAAATCCCCGAGGCCGGCAGCGTGCATGATTTTATTGGTTTTGAAAATTCCCAGGTAGGCACAGTTCAGCAAGACGCCGGACAGCAGGGCGGAGGCCGGACTGGGGGCTTCACTGTGGGCGTCGGGCAGCCAGGTATGCATCGGCGCCAGGCCCATTTTGGTGCCGTAGCCCACCAGGATAAACACAAAACCGGTTTTGAGCCACAGAGGGTCCAGGCTTCCAGCCTTTTCGGTCAGCGCCGAAAACGCCACCGGTACATCGACACCGCCGATATCCATGGAAAGGGTAATCAGCACGGATCCCAGGAGCGCCAGGGCGATGCCCACCGAGCAGATCAGAACATACTTCCAGGTGGCCTCCAGGGTTGCCGCCGACCGATGCGTATATATCAATGGCGCACTGGCCAGGGTGGTGGCCTCGATGGCAATCCACATTACCATGATATGCTCTGAAATGGTGACCATGGTCATTGTGGATAAAAACAGCAGCATCGATCCGGTAAAGACGCGCTCGGAGCGGATCTCCGTATGTTCAAGCCATTTCGACGTATAGATCGAGATCAGGAAGAACAGCAGTGATATCACCAGCAGTGACAGGAGGCCTTCGGGTGTGACCGCAAAATATACGTCGAACAAAGCGACCGGTCGCCGGATCCACAGGTAAAGGGATACCAGCAGGTGAACAACCCCCGTAATCACCAGCAGAAATCGACCGGTTGTCTGCGGCAGGAAGAACGCCATCACTCCGGTTAACAGCGGAATCAGAAAGACGATTTCAACCATGAAACACCTATTCCTTTAAGGTTCTGAGCAGGGCTGTATCCACATCATCAAACGCCTGGTTGATATTTTGCAGGATAATGGCCATGATCATGACGCCGGCCAATACATCCAGCAGGATACCGAATTCGACAATATGATGGGCGCGGACCGAAAAGCTGGTGCCCACCAGGTAGATCCCGTTTTCCATCATGATATAACCGAGCACCATGGCGATGGCGTTGCGCCGGGCCATGAGCAGGAACATGCCGGCCACCAGCAGGGTAATGGCGGTTGGCAGCAGCAGGGCATCACCGCCGGTCTGGGGTAAATTAAACTTGGGGCTGACAAAGGTGGCCGCGACAATAAGGGCCAGGCCGGCCAGCAAAGAAGCATGATACCCGACGATGGGTTCGACCTCACGGCGAATGGCCACTTTTTTAATCGCCAGATAGATGAACAGCGGGATGGCGATACCCCGGATCAAAAGGGTAACCAGGGTGAACACGATGCTGCCGGCGGTCAGGTCATGGCCGATGAAAAGCGGCACGAGGGAAACAACCACGCCCTGGAAGGCCAGCACCCTGATCAGCATCGTCAGTCGGCTGGAACCAAAGGAGATCAGCACCGACAGGAGCACGAGGGCCAAAATGGTATCAACTAGTTGGATCATTTCATAAACTCCAATGTGATGACGGTTGCGAAAAAAACCAGCGCAAACGATGTCAGGACAAATTGAGGGACTTTGTCCATGCGATAGCGGGCCATGACCGATTCCGTGACACCGATGGCCGTATAGACCAGTCCGAGGATAATAAAAAATAAAACGGCGTCTGCCACCGGATGGCCCAGGCTGAACGGCCAGATCAAACGGGTGACCAGGGTGGAATAGAAAAAAAGTTTGAAAAAAGAGCCCAGCTCGATGAGCCCAAAATCCGGTCCACTGTGATCCAGGACCATGACTTCATGGATCATGGTCAATTCCAGGTGGGTGGCGGGGTCATCCACGGGGACCCGGGAGCTTTCCGTCAGCAGTACAATAAAAAATGCAATGGCCACAAACAGCAAGGGCGGACCGGCTTTATGCCAGAGTGCGAGAGGTTGTCCGCCTTCTAAAAAGGCCGCCAGGCTCAGCTCCCCGGTCAGGGTGTAAAACAGAATCAGGCTCATGAAAAGCGTCGCCTCACAGATGATCGGAAAGTATGCTTCCCGCGCGGCGCCCATGCCTTCGAAGGGCGAGGCGGTGTCCATGGCGGCGGCAATGGTGAAAAACCGGCCCAGACCCAGCAGGTACAGAAGCAGGATGATATCCCCGCTAAACGAGAATAGCGGCGGCTGACCGGCGACGGGCAGAAACATCAGCACCACGGTGGCGGCGCACAGCGATACCATGGGGCCCAGCTTGAAGATGACGGTGGTGCTGGTGCTGTAGACCGATCCTTTTTGAAAAAGCTTGATCAGGGTGTAATAATTAATCAACACCGGCGATCCCTTACGGCCGCCGAACCACGCCTTGACCTTGAGAATCCACGCTGAATACACCGGTGCCAGAAGCATGGCGAGGATGAGAAAGACAATTGATTTCATTGGCATCCCTTATATACAGATTAAACGCAAATCTTAACTGCGATACATCCAAAAGCGAACCGCAGAATATCGAATATCGAACCGCAGAATTTCGAAGGATGGAATCGCTTCGCTCAGTCTTGTTTATAAAATAGACCGAATACCTTCCTTCGATATTCGACATTCGATATTCTCTTTTCATTCCCTCCTTCAATCAGACGAAAAACAACAATACGACAATCGCCAATAGAATATAACCGATATAAAGGTGAATATCCCCGTGCTGCAGCCAGCGCAGTTTTTCGAACAGCGCCAGCACCGGCCGCACGACCACATTATCCATATGCAGTTCGGCGATATCGCTGACATGGCTGTGGTAATGGCTCTTTTCCGGAAAGCGCTTCCGTATTCCCGGCTCATTCTCTGACAGCGGCGCAACCGGTCTGAAAAATTCAAGAATCGATGCTGCATAGGAAGATCCGGTGTACTGCATCTTTGCGGTGGGTTTGGTAAAGCCACAGCCCCAGGTGCCGGAGCGGGTCACCGTTTTGCCCCGATATAATAAGGTGCGCAGTGCCAGAACCACTAAGAATACAGCAAAAAAGAGCAGGGCTCCCCGTGTAATATTGCCGGTCAGCTCAAAGAGAGGTTCTAATGGAATTCGGCCGTAGTCCAACCCCAGAGATCCAACTGCCTGGAGCGCCATCGTCATGAAAAAAGTTGGAAAGGCGCCGATTACAAAACAGGCGGCTGCGAGAATCAGCATGGGCACCAGCATGGTCAGCCCCTTTTCATCAGTATTTTCCGCTACCTGGTTACGCGGCTCACCTTGAAAAACCACCCCCACAACCTTCGTGAAACAGGCCAGGGCCAATCCCCCGATAATCGCCAGGCTGACGATGGCCAGCAAGCACATCGCAAAGGGGATCTTGTCCAGTGACATCCCCCGAAAACTGCCCATATACACCAGAAATTCGCTGACAAAACCATTCAAGGGCGGAAGCCCGGAGATCGCCAGCGATCCGATCAGAAAAGTGGTCCCGGTGATTTTCATTTTTTTGATCAGACCGCCCAGCAGGTCGATGGTGCGGGTCCCGGTTTTGTGCAGCACCATACCGGCGCCCATGAACAAAAGCGATTTAAATATGGCGTGGTTGAGCACATGCAGCAGGCCGCCGGCAAACCCCAGAACCGCCATGACCGGATTGTCTGCGGCCACCCCGATCATGCCGACACCGATGCCGATCAAAATGATGCCGATATTTTCAACGCTGTGGTAAGCCAGCAGGCGTTTGAGATCGTGCTGTCCCAGAGCATAGACGACACCCAGAACGCCGGAAACCATACCGGCGATCAGAACGAAATGGCCGAAAAACGGCGTGTGCCAATCCAGCAACACATACATGCGGACAATTCCGTAGATACCCGTTTTGATCATCACCCCGGACATCACCGCTGAAATATGGCTGGAAGCGGCCGGGTGCGCATGGGGCAGCCAGACGTGCAAGGGGAAGACACCGGCCTTGGATCCCAGGCCAATGAAGGCCAGCACAAAAACAATGATCTTGGCCGTATGCGGCAGCGTCGCTGCATCCGCAAATTCGAAATTTCCGGTATGGGCATAGATCAGGGCGAAGGCCGCGAGGATGAACATGGCACCGACCTGGGAAAAAACAAAATAGAGATACCCGGCTTTGCGGTTTTCCCCGGCTTCATAGGTGTAGATTACCAGAAAAAAAGAGGATAGGGACATGATCTCCCAGGCCAACATAAAGGTGATCAGGTTGCTGGCAGTCACCACCAGGGCCATGAAAACCGTCAACAGGCTGAAAAAAAAGTAGCTGCCGGCCGTCCGCAGTGACTTTTGGGAGTCATCCATATAATGGTAACTGTAAAGGGCCGCCAGCAGGCAGATGGTGTAGATGGCCACCAAAAAAAAGGCGGATAGGGCATCGACCTGAAAGGCCAAGGAAAAGGTTTTCAGATAATTAAAGACCGCAACAGACGGCTCTGTGCGGAAGAGTCTGGTACCGGCGTCCATCAGTCCCAGCAGACTGCCGCCGCCGATAGCCACCACACCGAGGGTCTTCATGAGAGCGAATTTTCGCCAAAAGATCAGGGGTAGGAACCCTCCGCATAAAATAATCGCCAGCGATAGAAAGAAAAGATTCATAACCCCCCCCTGTAGTTTGCAGAATTCCGGTCAAAT